>CAZDYI010000073.1:0-64249 GCA_964509765.1 uncultured Gammaproteobacteria bacterium | reverse complement strand
TGAACCTGACCCGTATCTGGCCGTTGTTGTTGTTTCCTCTCCTTTGGAAGTTCACGTACCTCACAGACATCGACACCACGTTGGTGTTGTCGAACACCAAGGTCTGGCCCTCGGGCGGATTGGTCTCCCGCAACTGCGAGCTGATGTTCGAGAGCGTGTAGCTGACCGTCACCTGCCCTGCGGGCGTCTCGGAAAGCATTAGGACGACCTCCCTCCAGCGGCCCATCACGGGCTGCGCGGATCCCGTGTCCGCGGTGAGCATCACCTGTGCCTCGGCCCGCTCGGGAACCGCGAAGAGAACCGCCAGGAGACTGAGGGCCGCCGCAACAAGGATGCGCCGCATCTCAGCCCCCCCCCCCCTTGGAGGATTGAGGCCATGTGCGGATTATACGCCTTCACTGGAAGCTCACGCGCCCTCCCCCGATCCTCCGCCATGCCGCCGCTGGTACGATTGCGCAACGCGGGACCAGCGCAGGAATCCAGCTCGGCGAAAAGGCTGCCTGAGGGCGGCCGGCAACAAGAAAAGGCGGAATTCTGGCTTATTGAGTGTGTTACTAAGTTTCGTACAGTCCATAAATGCGATTGCCGAGCGCCAGTGACCGATTGAATGCAGCATATGCATGTCATTATTCGAATGATCCTTGATAATTTTTTCTGATTCAATAATACAGTGTTATGTTGTAAAATCCGCTGTGAACGCGGAATTGCATGCATGATGCTTGTTATTGCGTTTGTTCCTGACCGGATATGAAGAACGAGCTTTACGACATCGACCTGAATTCGCCGCTGGCGGCGAAGATCCTCCGCTCGGCAGCTCGCGGAAAGGTAGCCTTCCCTTTTGCTGAGCTCGAGGAGGAGCACGGAGTCACCCTCGGCGCCTTCCTCGGCGCCGCAGAAAGGCTGCTGGGGCAGAACCGGCTGATCAGCCCGAAGCGCGGCTTCTACGTAGCCGTGCCCGAGAACTACATGGACTGGGGCGCGCCGCCGGTCGAATGGTACCTCGATGACCTGATGCGCCACATGCGCGTCCCGTACTACGTGGGCTTGCTAAGGGCCGGGGCTTACCACGGCGCAACGCACCATGCCGTGTTCCGGCACCAGGTTGTCACGTCGGCGAGGACCTCGGACTTCATGAGCGGAGGAGTCCCGGTGGACTTCTATTTCCGCAAGGACGTCGACATGCTCAGCGACGGGATCATCAAGCGCAAGACGAGGTCGGGCACCATGCGGGTTTCTTCTGTGGAGCTCACCGTCCTGGACCTGTTCCGTTTCCGCAAGGGCACCGGAGGCCAGGAACACCACGGAACGGTCCTCAACGACCTCGGCGGCCAGGTCGATCCCGAACTGCTGGCGCATCTCTCAGGGCTCGTAGAGCGCTCTGCCGTCCAGCGCGCCGGGCACATGATGGACCTTCTTGGGTTTGCCGGGCAGGCTAGTCTTATGCACGAAGTGCTCCAGAAGAGAGGCAAGTCGGCCTGGATTGAGATGTACCCGGAGGAGCTGCGGATGCCTCCGGGGTTCGTGAGGGAACCCATAGTCCGCGACCCTAAGTGGAAGGTCGTGGTTCGCCGCGAGAATGACTTCGAAGAATGATTCCGGCTGCCCACATCGAAGACTGGCGCAAGGCTGTCCCGTGGAGGGAAGGCGCCAAGGTTGAGCAGGACCTGATCATCTGCCGCGCCCTGGTCGTGATTTTCTCCAACGAGATCCTCAGCAAAACGTTGCGGATTCGCGGCGGAACCGCCCTGAACAAGCTCCACTTCCCGGAGCCGTTCCGGTACTCCGAGGACATCGACCTGGTGTGCACCGTGGCTCCCTCGGACGGCACCTTCGCGTCGGAGCTGCGCGACGTGCTCGAGTCCTGGCTGGGCATGGCCAAGTTCGTGCCGAGCACCATCGCCCCGAAGATGATCTTCCGCGTCAAGGCCGCGGAGGACGGCGCCGATCCGATCAAGCTGAAGGTCGAGATCAACACAAGCGAGAGGGTGGCCTTCGACCCGACCTGCAAGCTGCGGCTTGCCGTCGACAATCCCTGGTTCTCCGGCGCGGCTTCCATCCCCACCCTTTCCCGCGAGGAAATGATCGCGACGAAGCTCCGTGCCCTGCTTGGGCGAGACAAGAGGCGGGACCTCTTCGACGTGGACCACGCCCTCCGCGTGTTCGAGGGACTGGATGTCCGTCACGTGGTGGACATGTTCTTCATGTACGAGGACAAGCACGGCCGCGGAAAGCGCATGACGAAGGCGAAGGCGCAAGAGAACCTCTTCAGCAAATACAAATTGCGGGAGCGCGACGACGACGTCCGAAACATGCTGTCTCCGAAATTCATCTCGGTGCTGTCAGACGAGGGAAGGAACTCCGCCTTCCGAAACATCCTTGAGAACGTCGTCGAGCTGCTGCCGGGGAAGCCGTGGGACGGGATTGACAAGCTGACGAAAAAACTCGAATCCGGCTCCTGACCGGAAGGCGTTTCTTTCGGGGCCGCCGCCCCGTCTTACGCGGCGGCCGGTGACTTTCTATTACAATTGCGGCAAGAGATGTTTCGCCGCGCACGGGCGGCGGTCATGACAGGAGAAACGCAATGAACAACGGCAATGAAACGGGCAGGGGCTTGGGCAGACTGTTGCTGGCCGCACCCGCGCTGGCGCTCGCGTCGGCCGCAACGGCGCAGGAGTTGACGATCGAGAGCTGGCGCAACGACGACCTCGCCCTGTGGCAGGACGAGATCATCCCGGCCTTCGAGGCGAAGAACCCGGGCATCAAGGTTAGGTTCTCGCCGACCGCCCCGACCGAGTACAACGCCGCGCTCAACTCGAAGCTCGAGGCCGGCTCGGCGGGCGACCTGATCACCTGCCGGCCCTTCGACGCCTCGCTCGCGCTCTACGACGACGGCAAGCTCGCGGACCTCTCCGGCCTCTCGGGGATGGGCAACTTCTCCGACGTCGCGAAGTCGGCCTGGCAGACCGACGACGGCTCGGCGACATTCTGCGTCCCGATGGCGTCGGTGATCCACGGCTTCATCTACAACAAGGACGCGTTCTCGGAGCTCGGCATCTCGGTGCCGAAGACCGAGTCCGAGTTCTTCGCCGCGCTCGACAGGATCAAGGACGACGGCAGCTACATCCCGATGGCGATGGGCACCAACGACCAGTGGGAGGCCGCGACGATGGGCTACAACAACATCGGCCCGAACTACTGGAAGGGCGAGCAGGGCCGCCTGGCGCTGATCGCCGGCAGCTCGAAGCTCACCGACGATGAGTGGGTCGCGCCGTTCCGCCAGCTCGCCAGGTGGGAGCCGTACCTCGGCGACGGCTACTCGGCCCAGACCTACCCGGACAGCCAGAACCTGTTCACGCTCGGCCGCGCGGCGATCTACCCGGCGGGCTCCTGGGAGATCACCGGCTTCAACGCGCAGGCCGACTTCGAGATGGGCGCCTTCCCGCCGCCGGTTAAGAGCGCGGGCGACACCTGCTACATCTCGGACCACACCGACATCGCGATCGGGCTCAACGCCGCGAGCCCGAACGCCGACGCGGCGCGCACCTTCCTGTCGTGGGTGGCGTCGCCGGACTTCGCCGCGCTGTACGCCAACGCGCTGCCGGGGTTCTTCCCGCTGTCGAAGCACAGCGTGAGCCTGTCCGACCCGCTCGCGCAGGAGTTCGTGTCCTGGCGCGGCAAGTGCGAGTCGACGATCCGCTCGACCTACCAGATCCTCTCGCGCGGCACGCCCAACCTCGAGAACGAGACGTGGAACGCCTCGGTCGCGGTGATCAAGGGCGACGAGACCCCCGAGCAGGCCGGCAAGCGCCTCCAGGACGGGCTCGACAGCTGGTACAGGCCGTAGCCTGACGCCGCTCCGGGCGGCACTTAACAAGCGGCAGCGCCATGGCAGGCCCTGGGCGGGAAGGCGTCCAGGGCGCGGGCGGGGCCGCGGCCCGCAAGCCGCCGTTCAGGTGGCACATCGCGGTGTTCCTCGCGCCGGCGGTCGCCGTCTACACGGCGATCATGATCGCGCCGATCTTCAACACGATGCGGCTCGCGCTGTACACCGAGGTGGAAAACGAGCGAGTCTTCGTCGGGCTCGCAAACTTCGAGACCCTGTTCGGCGAGCCGCTCTGGGCCGACGCGTTCTGGAACGCGCTGCAGAACAACTTCGTGTTCTTCCTCATCCACATGGCGGTCCAGAACCCGATCGGGATCGCGCTCGCCGCGATCCTCTCGAGCCCGCGCCTGCGGTTCGCGGCCTTCTACCGCTCGGCGATCTTCGTCCCGACCATACTGAGCTTCGTGATCGTCGGCTTCACCTGGAAGCTGATCCTCTCGCCGCTGTGGGGGATCGCGCCGTCGATGCTCGACGCGGTCGGGCTCAAGAGCCTGTACGCTCCGTGGCTCGGCCGCGAGGAGTCGGCGCTGGTCACCCTGTCGCTAGTGTCGGTGTGGCAGTTCGTCGGCATCCCGATGATGCTCATATACGCCGCGCTGCTGTCGATACCCGAAGAGATCCTCGAGGCCGGCGAGTGCGACGGGATCAGCGGCATGGCGGCGTTCTGGAAGATCAAGCTGCCGCTCGTGCTGCCGTCGATCGGGATCGTCTCGATCCTTACCTTCGTCGGCAACTTCAACGCCTTCGACCTGATCTACGCGACCCAGGGCGCGCTCGCCGGGCCGGACTTCTCGACCGACATCCTCGGGACGTTCTTCTACCGGACCTTCTTCGGCTTCCAGCTCCAGCTCGGCGACTCGCACATGGGCTCGGCGATAGCGTCGGCGATGTTCGCGGTGATCCTCGTCGGCGTGTGCATCTACCTGTTCGGCATCCAGACCCGGCTGCGCCGCTACCAGTTCTGATGGCGGCGGCGCTCAAGGGAAGGGACCACCTCGGCCGGGCGGCCGCGGCGCACGCGGTCCTCGTGACGTACGTGCTCATCGCGCTCTTCCCGGTGTTCGTGATCCTGATCAACAGCCTCAAGACGCGCAAGGCGATCTTCGGCGACCCGCTCGGGATGCCGGTCGGCGAGAGGTTCTCGCTCGTCGGCTACGAGGAGGTCCTCAGGCAGGGCGACTTCTTCCTCTACTTCCAGAACTCGCTCGTCGTGACCGTCGCCTCGCTGTTCTTCGTTTTGCTGTTCGGATCGATGGCGGCCTACGCGCTCGCCGAGTACCGCTTCCGCGGCAACCTGCTGCTCGGCCTATACCTCGCGCTCGGGATCATGATCCCGATCCGGATCGGCACGGTCGCGATCCTCGAGATGATGGTCGCGACCGGTCTCGTCAACACGCTCACCGCGCTGGTCCTCGTCTACACCGCGCAGGGCCTGCCGCTCGCGGTGTTCATCCTCTCGGAGTTCATGCGCCAGGTCTCCGACGACCTCAAGAACGCCGGCAGGATGGACGGGCTGTCGGAGTACGTGATCTTCTTCCGGCTGGTCCTGCCGCTCGTGCGCCCGGCGATGGCGACCGTCGCGGTGTTCAACATGATCCCGATCTGGAACGACCTGTGGTTCCCGCTGATCCTCGCGCCCGCCGAGGAGACCAAGACGCTGACCCTCGGCAGCCAGGTCTTCATCGGCCAGTACGTCACCAACTGGAACGCGGTGCTCGCCGCGCTGTCGATGGCGATCCTTCCCGTGCTCGCCCTCTACGTGATATTCTCCCGACAGCTGATCCGCAGCATCACCTCAGGAGCAGTCAAATGACAAAGGTCCTCGTCGCCGGGCTCGGCAACATGGGCAGGAGCCACGCCCTCGCCCACCGCAAGGCGGGCAGCGAAATTTCCGCTCTCGTCTCGCGCGGAAAGCCCGACCTGCCGCCCGAGCTCGAGGGCCTCCCGCACTTCGGCGACTTCCACGAGGCGCTCAAGAAGACCAAGCCGGAGCTCGCGGTGGTCGCTACCTACACAGACACCCACGCCGAGTACGCCTGCGCGGCGATGGAGCAGGGCGCGCACGTCTTCGTCGAGAAGCCGCTGGCGATGACCGTCGCGGACGCCGAGCGCGTGATAGACACGGCGAGGCGCACCGGCCGCAAGCTCGTGGTCGGCTACATCCTCCGCCACCACCCGAGCTGGGTGCGGCTGATAGAGGAGGCGCGCAAGCTCGGCGGGCCGTACGTCTTCCGGCTCAACCTAAACCAGCAGTCCTCGGGCGACACCTGGGAGGTGCACAAGGCGCTGATGGAGACGACCTCGCCGATCGTCGACTGCGGGGTGCACTACGTCGACGTGATGTGCCAGGTCACCGACGCGCTGCCGGTGCGGGTCAGCGGCATGGGGCTTCGGCTGTCGGACGAGATCGCCGACGACATGTACAACTACGGCCACTTCCAGGTCGCGTTCGCCGACGGCTCGGTCGGCTGGTACGAGGCGGCCTGGGGGCCGATGGTCTCGGAGACCGCGTTCTTCGTCAAGGACATCGTCTCGCCGAACGGCGCGGTGTCGATCGTCGCCGACAAGGAGGACGGCTCCGACGACGTCGACGGCCACACCAGGGTCGGCATGATCCGCGTGCACTCCGCGGCCGGCGGCGACACGGACATCGACCTCGCCGGCGAACCCGGCCACCAGGAGCTCTGCGACGCCGAGCAGGAGTACGTCCTGCGGGCGATCCGCGAGGACATCGACCTTGCGCGCCACATGCAGGACGCGCTGCAGTCGCTGCGCGTCTGCCTCGCCGCCGACGAGTCGATCCGCACCGGCAGGGCCGTCGACCTCGGCGAAGGGGGACCGTGACCGCGCTTGCCCTCGACCGGGTCTGCAAGTCCTACGGCGACACCGAGGTCCTCAGGGACATCAGCCTCGAGGTCGAGGAGGGCGAGTTCGTCGTCATCGTCGGCCCGTCCGGCTGCGGCAAGTCGACCCTTCTGCGCGTCATCGCCGGGCTGCTCGAGGACGTCAGCTCCGGGACGGTGTCGATCGGCGGCAAGGTCGTAAACCACGTCCCGCCGGCCAAGCGCGGGATCGCGATGGTGTTCCAGACCTACGCGCTCTACCCGCACCTGACCGTCGAGCGCAACATGAGCCTCGGCCTGCGCCAGGAGGGCGCTCCGCGCGAGCTCGTGGAGGAGCGGGTCGCGGGAGCCGCGCGGATGCTCTCGCTCGAGGAGCTGCTCGGGCGCAGGCCGGCCGAGCTCTCAGGAGGGCAGCGCCAGCGCGTCGCGATCGGGCGGGCGATCGTCCGCGAGCCGAAGCTGTTCCTGTTCGACGAGCCGCTTTCCAACCTCGACGCGGCGCTGCGGATCAACACCAGGGTCGAGCTCGCCAGGCTCCACCGCCAGCTCGAGGCGACGATGGTCTACGTCACCCATGACCAGGTCGAGGCGATGACGCTCGCCGACCGGATCGTCGTCCTCAACGAGGGCGTGATCGAGCAGGCCGGCACGCCGATGGAGCTCTACAACGACCCGGTCAACAGGTTCGTCGCCGGGTTTCTCGGGGCGCCGTCGATCAACTTCCTCGAGCGCAGCGGCCGGACAATGGGGATCAGGCCGGAGTGCATAACCGTCGGCGACGGCGGGCTCGCGGCCACGGTTACCCACGTCGAGCGACTTGGCGGAGACACCAACGCAATCGTCGAGACCGAGTCCGGCGAGGGGCTCACCGTCAGGTTCTTCCGCCAGAGCCCTATCCAGGTCGGCGACCGGGTCGGACTCGAGTGGGCCGACTCGGACGTGCTTTGGTTCGACGCCGAGGGCCGGCGGGTGCGGGACTAGGGGCCGGGCGCTAGGCGCGCTTTCTTATCTCGCGCGCGAGGTCGAGGACCGCCATGGCGTACTTGTTGCTGCGGTTGTAGCGCGTCAGAACGTAGTAGTTGATCGTCCCGGCGCGGTACTCGTAGCCGCCCTCGTTCTCGAGGTCGATAAGCGCGAGCTTGCCGCGGAACGGCGCCTCCTCGCCGAAGTCGACCGGCATCCCGGCCGCGGCGAAGTCCCCGGCCGACAGCGCCGGGACTATTCCCGCGTCGAGCAGCCGCTGCGGGTCGGCGCCGTCGCCCGGCGCCACCGGGAACGCGACCGGGAAGCCGCGCTCCCAGCCGTGGTCGACGAGGAAGTTCGCGACCGAGCCGATCGAGTCGGAGAAGGTGAACAGGTCCACCTTGCCGTCGCCGTCGAAGTCGACCGCCCAGGTCCGCAGCGAGGTCGGCATGAACTGCGGGTAGCCCGTCGCGCCTGCGTACGATCCGTGCGTCCCGCCGGGCTCGATGCCCTGCTCGCGCGCATGGAGGAACAGCTGCTCGAGCTCGCCAGTGAAGTACTCGGAGCGCGGCGGGTAGGCGAACGCGAGCGTCGCGATCGCCTCGAGGCTGTCGTAGTTTCCGGTGTAGCCGCCGTAGCGAGTCTCGATGCCGATGATCGCCGTGATGATCTCCCCCGGCACGCCGTACTCCCGCTCGGCGCGGGCGAGGTCCTCCTCGTGGGTCCCAGCGAAGAGCACGCCGTTGCCGATCTTGTTGATCGTGACGTGAATGGCGCGGTACTCATCCCAGTAGAACTTGCGCCCTCCCTCCTCGGGCGGCTTGATCAGGTCGAGAACCTTGCCGTTGGCGCGCAGCCCCTCGAACGCAGCCTCGAGCTCGGCGCGCTCGAAGCCGTGGCGGTCGACCATCATGTCGATGAAGCCCGAAGCGAGCGGGGCGAGCTCCTCGCCGTCGGCAAGGGCGGCCCGTGCGGGCAGCAGCGGCGCGAGGCCCGCGGCCTTGAGCAGCTCCCTCCTATTCATGCCGCGGGCGCGGTCCGGTCGAGGACCCGGCGGGTGTAGAAGTAGAGGAAGACCGTCGCGATCACGTTGGCGAGGAACAGCGACAGCCAGACCCCCCGAGTTCCGAGATCGTACACGACAACGAACAGCCAGCAGAAGATGAGCGGCATGACGATCAGCCGCGCGGCGCCGATCGGGCCGATCATCGCCGGGCGGCCGACTGCCTGGAGCATCGCGGTCGCGTTGTGGGCGATTATGTAGAACGGCCCGATCAACGACGCGGTCACCAGGTACTCGTAGCCGTAGTCGATGACCTCCTCCTCGCGGTTGAACAGCCACACCATCAGCCTGCCGGCGGTGAGCATGAACAGCGCGCCAAAGGCGACGATCACGAGGCCTGCGCGGTTTGCGAGCCTGTGCACCTCCCGCACCCTGGCGGGCTTGCGGGCGCCGAAGTTCTGTCCGGCAACGGCGAGCAGGCCGATGTTCAGGCCGATCGTCAGAAGCAGGACCATCTGCTCGATCCGCAGCGCGATGCCGTAGGAGGCAACCGAGATCGTGTCGACGAGCGCGAGGTAGTAGGTGTTGACGATGAAGCCGAAGTTGATCGCGACCATGTTGAGGGTAGGCGGGGTGGCCTGCCCGGCGATGCGCCGCATCGCGCGGCGGCGCGGCGAGAGGTGCACCGGCCTGATGCCGCGCAGCGACCGCTGGCGGTAGGCGACCGGGACCATCCAGCAGATCATCAGCGCCTGGGCGATCACGGTCGCGATCGCGATGCCGTGCATGCCGAGCCGCGGCAGGCCGACCCAGCCGAACATCAGCGCCGGGTCGAGGAAGATGTTCAGCAGCGAGGCCGCGATCAGGCAGTTGCGGAAGGTGTGGGTGTTGCCGTGCGCCGAAAGGATCCCCGACAGCACCATCGTCAGCATGAACAGCGCCGAGAAGCTGAAGATCCACACCGTGTAGTCGAGGCCGAGCTCGAGCTGATCGCCGGCGGCGCCGATGAAGGACATCAGCGGCCGGTCGATGACGTTGCCCGCGACGGCTACGAAGGCGCCGACGAACGCGACCGAGACGAGCAGCTGGCCGATGTAGTAGCGGGCGCGCATCGCCTTGCCCGCGCCGAGCGACCGGGAGATCAGCCCGGAGGCCGCCTGCGACAGGCCGACCGCGCAGCAGATCACGATGAAGAACAGCGGGAACGAGAACGCCAGCGCCGCCTGCGCGTCGGTCGACCAGAAGCCCGCGCACAGCGTGTCGGTGACGTTGAACAGCACGTTGAAGAAGAAGCCGACCGACGCCGGGACCGCGAGCCGGCGCAGGTGCCTCGCGATCGGGCCGCGGGTGAGGTCCGAGCGGTCCTCGGACTCCGCGTGCGGCGGGATAGCCGAGTCGGGGATGTCGTGCGCCTCGGCCTCCGCGGGCAGCGCCTCGGCTGCGGCGTCTTCCTTGCTCACGGCCTCAGCGGCGCGACCTCGCGGAGCACGCCGACCGTTAGCAGCCGCGCGGCGGCCGCGGCGACGAGGTTGGACGCGAGGAACGCGATCCAGACGCCGAGGGTCCCGAGCCCGGCGACCGCGACCAGCGCCCAGCACAGGACCGACGGCAGGACGACCATCCGCAGCAGGCTGAGCGGGACGATCAGCATCGGCCTGCCGACTGCCTGGAGCATCGACACGCAGTTGTGCAGGAGTGCGTGGGCGGGGCCGACGAACGCGGCCGTCACCATGAAGGCGTATCCATACGAGATCACGGCTGATTCTCTGCTGAACAGCCACATCATCCCCTTTCCGGCGATGATCATGAGCAGCCCGCCGGCCGCGGTGACCGCCAGGACGTGCCGGTCGGCGGAGGACAGGGCCTCCTTCATCCTCCGGTGCAGCCCGGCCCCGAAGTTCTGCCCCGCGAGCGCGAGCAGCGCGACTCCGAAGCCGCTCGCAAGCAGCTGCACGACCTGGTCTACCCGCTGCGCGATGCCGAAGGCCGCGACTGACAGGACGTCGATCTGGCCGAGGTAGTAGACGTAGATCAGGAAGCCGAGGCTGATCGACAGCATGTTCAGCGTCGGCGGGAACGCCTGGGCGGCAACTGCCTTCTGCACGGAGAAGTCGGGCATCAGGGCGGCGAGGGACAGCCTTCCGGCCACGCCGGTCCGCCTGGCGACGGCGAGCAGCCAGGCGAGCACCATCACCTGCGTCGCGACCGTCGCGATCGCGATGCCGTCGATGCCGAGCGCAGGCAGGCCGAGCCAGCCGAACATCAGGACCGGGTCGAGGATCATGTTGAGGACCGCGCTCGCGGCGAGCGCGTTGCGGTAGGTGCGGGTGTTGCCGTGCGCGACGAGCACCCCGGAGACGGCCATGGTGATTATGAACAGCGCGGCGAAGGCGTACAGCCACGCCATGTAGCGGACAGTCATCTCCGTCTGGACCGCGTCGGCCCCGAGAGCCCGCGCGACCGGCCCTGCGGCCGGGATGCCGGCCGCGGCGATCGCGATCCCGGCAGCGGCAGAGGCGAACACCAGCTGCGACGCGCAGCGCGCGGCGCCCTCGCGGTCGCCGGACCCGAGCGCGCGCGAAACCAGCCCGGTGGCGGCGCGGGTGAGCCCGACCGAGAACGCCAGGATCACGTAGAACAGCGGGAACGAGAACCCGAGCGCGACCTGCGCGTCGGTCGAGTGGAAGCCGGCTACGAAGTAGTCGGTGAGGTTGAACAGCAGGCCGAACAGCGCCCCGACCGTCGCCGGGACCGCAAGCCGGCGCAGGTGCGCCGCCGGGGCCCCGCGGGTGAGGTCGGAGCCGGAGTCCCGGCCGCCCGCCCTGCCCGTCAGCTCGCGGCGTCCAGCGCCCGGGCGAGGTCCTCCCTGAGGTCGCCCTCGTCCTCGAGTCCCGCCGAGAACCTCACGAGCCCGTCGGTTATCCCCGCGCGGGCGCGGATCTCCTCGCCGACCCGCAGGTGGGTGGTCGAGGCCGGGTGGGTGACGGTGCTCTTCGCGTCGCCGAAGTTCGCCGTGATCGACATGACCCTCGTCGCGTTGATCGCCCTGAAGGCAGCCTCCCGGCCGCCCTTGAGGAAGACCGAGACGATCCCGCATCCTGCGGACTGCTGCCTCTTCGCGAGCTCGTGCGCCGGGTGCGAGGGCAGGTAGGGGTGGACGACGCGCTCGACCGCCTTGTGCGCCTCGGCCTGCCCGGCGAGCGCGAGCGCGACGCGCGACATCTCGCGCACGCGCAGGCCGACGGTCTCGAGGCCCTTGAGCAGCACCCAGGCGTTGAACGGCGACATGCTCGGGCCGGCGCAGCGCATGAACGGCCGGATGCGGCCGCGGATCGTCTCCTCGTCGCCGCACAGCGCGCCGCCGAGCACGCGGCCCTGGCCGTCGATGTACTTGGTCGCCGAGTGCATGACGAGTCCCGCGCCGAGTTCCGCCGGGTTCTGCAGCTCGGGCGTGCACAGGCAGTTGTCGACGAGCAGCGTCCCGCCGGCGTCGCGCGCGACCTGGGCGAGCGCGGCAATGTCGTAGACGTCGAGCTGCGGGTTCGACGGCGACTCGACGATCAGGAGGTCGGCCCTGCCGTCGGCGGCCTTCGCCCAGTCGCCGGGGTCGGTCGTGTCGACGAAGCGGACGTCGACGCCGAACTTGGCGACGACGTTTCGCAGCAGGTTGACCGTCGCTCCGAACAGCTGCAGGGAGGCGACCACCCTGCTGCCGGACTCGCACAGCGCCATGACCGCGGCGAAGATCGCGGCCATGCCGCTTGCGGTCGCGAAGCACGCCTCGGTGCCCTCCATCGCCGCGAGCCTCCGCTCGAAGGTCTCGACCGTCGGGTTGGAGAAGCGGGTGTAGACGAAGCCCGGCTCGCTGTCGTCGAAGCGGGCCGCGGCCTGCTCGGCGGACTCGAAGCGGAAGCTCGAAGACAGGAACAGCGGCTCGGACTGCTCGCCGTGCTCCGTGCGCCCGAGGCCCTCGCGCACCGCGAGGGTCCGCCGGCCGGCCTTGCCTTCCCCGTCGCCCACGGTCAGGAGTCTATTTGCTGGCGGCGGCTTCCCGCTAGCGCCGCTACTGTTCGTTCGCCTGCTCGACGAGGTCGCCGAGGTCCTGGTTGCGCTCGATGTAGGCCTCCTCGTCGAGCACGCCCTGGCCCTGCTTGATGGTCTCGGCGCCTTCCTTGATCGCCTCGTAGGTCTCGGCCCCGTCGATCCTGCCGAGCATGACCCTGCGCTCGGCGTCTAGGTCGCCGACTATCGACTTGGTCAGGCTGACGTACAGCGGGACGACCTTCGAGTCGCCGGCGCGGTCCTTGAGGTACTCGTGGAAGAACAGGTTAGCGGCGTACACGAGGACGACCACCGCAATGTTGCCGCGCAGGAAGCCCACCGCGAGCCCGGCGACGTTTCCGATCCCCGAGGACGGAACGAGCTTGACGGCAAGGCGCAGCAGGATGCTGGCGACGAGGATCGGGACGATGGCTATTACGGCGACCGCGGTCCGCTCGGTGCCGGGATCCATCCCGAGGTCGATGCCGAAACGCTCGATGGCGAACTCGGCGCCGTGGGTGAACATCAGGACCATCGCCGCGAGCGCGGCGAGCCTGATCAGCCCGTCCAAAAAGCCGTGGAGGAATCCGAAGAACGTGTAGAGGCACAACAGGCCGACCACGACGAGGTCGGCGGTCGACAGGGGAATGCTCCCTAGCGCCTCACTCAAGGTCGACGTACGAGTTCGCGCCGAGATTGGGGTCGAGCTCGCGCAGCCGGTTGAGGGTGTTCCTCGCCCGCGCCTCGTCGTCGCCGAACGGCCCGAGGCGCACGCGGTACAGCACTTTGCCGCCCCTCCTGATGGACTCGACGTAGGTAGGGACCTCCAGGGCGCTGCCGACCTTCTCGCTCAGGGAGGACGCGGACTCCCGCGATTCAAACGCCCCGATCTGCACGTAGTAGCCCGACGTCGCGGAGGGCGCCGTCTCGGAATCCTGCGGCCGCTCCTCCTCGGGCGCAGGCTCCTCGTCCGCCGCGACGGGCTCTGGCTCGGGTTCCGGCGCGGGCTCCTCGGCCGGCTCCTCAGCGGGCGCTTCCTCCGACGCGATCTCTGCGGGGGCCTCGGCTGTTTCCCCCTGCCCCACCGGCTGCGGCTCGGGCGCTTCCTCAACCTCGGTCGTGGTGATCTCCACCCCCTCGGCGGCCTCGGCGCCCTCCTCCTCGGGGCTGGGTTCCAAGTCGGGCAGGATTATCGACCGCTCGTCGAAGTCCGGCTCCGGCCGCTCCGGGATGTTGATGTCGACGTCCTCGAAGACCGGCGGCGGCTCGCTCTCGAACAGGATCGCGTAGATGCCGATGAACAGCACGAGGACCGCGATGAAGCCGCGGACGCGGCTCGGTGTCAGGCCGAAGGGCCGCTCGGCCGCGGCGGTCTCGCCTTCCTGGTCTGCCATCGGGGCGTCCTTACGCCGCCCGTTCCCGGAACAGTTGCGACGTCGCTCCGGGGCTCACCTCAGGATGAGAATTGTAACATCTGCCAACTTCGCCTCCCAGATGAAACTGACAACGGAACGCGCCGGCCATCCGGACATCATCAACAGGTCTGACTTGATGTAGTGTCCGCGGAAGAAGTCCTCGGACCACATGGGAAGGAACAACCCGAACAAGGACAGCCAGCAGAGTGACGCGACGGCGCCCACCGCGGCCCCGCCAAGGCGCGAGGTAGCTCCGAGCCTCAACGGCATGACGACCAAGTACACCCTGAAGTACCAGCGCAGCGCCCAAACGGCAGGGACAAGCACGGCCAGGCCGATTATGAGCGGCCTCAGGTACACCGCGACCAGCCAGCCGAGCTTGTTGTAGTGGACCGCTATCTCCAGGTAGTTCTCCACCTCAGAGACGGAGCCGAGCTGCGGGACCTCTATCTCGTCGTACTTCAGCTCTCTAGAGCGGCTCAGAGCCTCTACGTCCAAGAGCCATTCGGTCGCAAGGAAGGCCGCCGCGGCCAGGGCGAGGGCGTTGGCATGGAGACAGAAGACGAAGGACGACTTGCTGAACCCCTGCATCGACCCCTTCCAGGCAAGCAGAAGGGCGAAGGCGGCCATCGCCAGCAGCGTGAGTTCCGTCGGCCCCATTCAGCGAAGCCCCTCTAGCGGAACCACGATCACGCTCTCGGGCACCGCGAACGGCTGGTGGTCCTCGGTGAAGTGCAGCTCCGACATCCAGCCCTCCATGCTCTGCGGGTAGAGCCCGGCGAGGGACACCGCGCGGAGCGCAGCGCCGAGCGGCGGCGCGAGCAGCGACCGCTCCCAGCTTTCCCTGATCACGGGGCTGGGCGAGATCGCCGAGGCGCCGACTACCGCGACCGCCAGGACGAGAGAGCGCACGGCCCCCAGCGCCCCGCCGGCCGGCGAGCTGCGCCTGCCCTTGTCCGAGGAGAAGAATATGCGGGCCAGCCGGTCCATGACGACCGTCAACGCGAGCACGACCATGAACCCGACGGCGAACACCGCGCCAATCACGCCGATCTCCGGGGCGTAGAAGCCGGCCTGCGCTCCAAGGCCCGGCATCACGTGGGGAAGCAGCCACAGCGCGACGAGGACCCCGGCAAGCCTGGCGAGGGCCCGCGCGGCGCCCGCGCGGTAGTCGCCGTAGACGCTCACGAGCACGAACAGGACGACCGCGACGTCAAAGAGCGCCGACTCCATCGCAAGCCTAGGCCCCGCCTCTTCCGCGAACCCCGGCGGCAGCCTGCCGCTCAGGCCGCCTTGCGCCCGGCCTCGCGGAACAGCGAGTACTCAGTCACGGTCATGAACGAGCCGAACACGACGATCCTCTCGCGCTCCTTCGCCGAGGCGTGCGCGGCGGCGGCCGCGGCAGCGACGGAGTCGTGGAGCGCCGCCTCCCCGCCCTGGCCCCTGATCGCCGCGCAGCTGCGCATCGCCTGGCCCGCGTCCTCGCCCTTGACCGGCGCGACATGCCACTCGTCTATCCGGCCCGCAAGAGCGCCGACGATTCCCTCGGCGTCCTTCCTCGCCCGCGCGCCGAACACGGCGACCGTGCGGGTGAAGTAGCCCATGTCGAGCAGGGCCGCGTCGAGGGCGCGCGCGCCCTGGACGTTGTGCGCGACGTCAAGGACGACCGGGACCGGTCCCGGCAGCACCTCGAAGCGGCCGGGGAGCGTGGCGCCGGCGATGCCGTTGCGGACCTCGGCCTGGCTGACCGGCAGCCGGTCGTCGAGGGCCTCGAGCGCGGCAAGAGCGCAGGCCGCGTTCGCGTACTGGTGGCGGCCGTGCATCGGCGGGCGCGGCAGCGCCGCGCGCAGCCCCTTGCCGCGGTAGTTCCACTGCCCGCCCTCGACCAGCTCCTCGGCGAAGTCCCTGCCGCGCAGCGCGACCTCGCACCCGAGCTCATCGGCGCGCGCGAGGACCGAGGCCGGCACGTTCCTGTCGCCGACCACCACGGGGATGCCCTCGCGCAGTATGCCCGCCTTCTCGGCGCCGATGCTCTCGCGGTCCGGGCCGAGGTGCTCGGTGTGGTCGATGTCGACCGAGGTGATCACCGCGACGTCGGCGTCGAAGGCGTTGACCGCGTCGAGCCTGCCGCCGAGGCCGACCTCGAGCACCGTCGCCTTGCAGCCCGCGGCGCAGAAGGCGCGGGCGGCGGCGACCGCGACGAACTCGAAGTAGCTGAGCGGCTCCTCTCCCTCGCCGCGGCGGGCGTCTGCGGCCTCGACCTCCTCGAAGGCCTCGACGAGCAGGGCCTCGTCCGCGGGCCCGCCGTCGACCCGCACCCTTTCGGCGAAGTCGTGCAGGTGCGGAGAGTAGAAGCAGCCGGGCCGGTAGCCGGCCTCGCAGAGGACCGACTCGACGTGCCGGCACGTCGAGCCCTTGCCGTTGGTCCCGGCGACCGTGATCAAGGGCCGCGGCGGGGCGATTCCCGTCGCGGCGACGGCGCGGGCGATGCGCGTCAGGCCGAGCTCGAAGCTGCCCGAGGGCGTGCGGCCCTCGAGGCGCGCGGCCCAGGCGGCAAGCCCCTCAGGCACCGGCGCGGCTCCCCTCCATGAGGATCGCGGCGAGCGAGGCGATCTTGTCGCGCAGCTCGCGGCGGTGCACGACCATGTCTATGTTGCCGTGCTTGAGCAGGAACTCGCTGCGCTGGAAGCCCTCCGGCAGCTCCTCCTTGACCGTCGAGCGGATCACCCGCTCGCCGGCGAAGCCGATCGTCGCGCCGGGCTCGGCGATGATCACGTCGCCGACCATCGCGAAGCTCGCGGCGACCCCGCCGGTGGTCGGGTGGCACAGGACGCTGATGAACGGCAGGCCGTGGTCGGCGAGCTTCGCCTGCGCCGCGGTCGTCTTCGACATCTGCATCAGCGAGGTCAGGCCCTCCTGCATCCTCGCCCCGCCCGAGGAGGTGAACGCGACGAACGGGGCGCCGCGGTCGCAGGCGGCGTCGACTCCGCGCACGAAGCGCTCGCCGACGACCGACCCCATCGATCCGCCCATGAACGACCAGTCGAAGCACGCCGCGACCGCGGGCCGGCCGCCGAGCGGGCCGACGTACACCCGCACCGCCTCCTTGCCCTTGTCGCCGCCGGACGACCGCGCGAGCCGGTCGCGGTACTTCTCGCTGTCGACGAACTTGAGAAAGTCGCGCGGGCGGACCCGCACGCCGATCTCCTCGAACTCCTCCCCGGGGTCGAACAGCATCCTCGCGCGCTCGGCCGGGGGAAGGGTGTGGTGGTGGTCGCACTTGGAGCAGACGCCGAGGCTCTCGCTGAACTCGCGCTCGTAGATAGGCGCCTCGCACTTGTGGCACTTGAGCCAGACCCCCTCCGGGACTGTCTTCGCCTGCTTCCTGCTCCGCTTCTTGATCGGCGGGATGATCGCGTCGAACCAGCTCACGCCATTGCCCCGCGCATCGACTCGAGCAACTTCCTTGCCGCGGGCGGGCCGCCCTCCGCGACGGCCTCGATCAGCCGCGAGCCGACGACCACCGCGTCGAAGCTTCCGGAAAGCTTCGCGCAGTCCTCCGGCGTCCGCACGCCGAAGCCGACCGCGACCGGAAGCCCGGTCGCATTGCGCACTGTCGAGGCCGCATCGCCCACGTCCCCAGCCTGCGCAACCGCGCCGCCGGTCACACCCTGCACCGAGACGTAGTAGGCGTAGCCCGAGCCGAAGCCGCCGACCTCCCTCATCCGCGCCTCGGTAGTGGTCGGCGAGACCAGCACTATCCTGTCGACGCCGGCGCCCTTGAGCGCGTCGCCGAGCCCGTCGCCCTCGGACGGCGGCCAGTCGACGGCGAGTATCCCGTCAACCCCGCACTCGGAGCACCGTTCGGCGAGCGCATCCGCCCCCATCCGCAGGAAGGGGTTTGCGTACCCCATCAGCACCACCGGAACCAGGCCCCCGTCGTCTCGGTACGACCTCGTCGCGTCGAGCGCCGTGGCGAGACCGGAACCGTTTTGGAGCGCGCGCTCGTTCGCGCGCTGGACGACCGGGCCGTCGGCGGACGGGTCCGAGAACGGAACGCCGAGCTCGATGATGTCCGCGCCGCCGGCAGCAAGCTCCGCCATCAGCTTCGGGGTGCTGCCGAGCTCGGGCCAGCCGGCGGTCACGTACGGCACGAGAAGCGACTGGCCCCGATTCGAGAACGACTCTGCTATCCGCGAGGCCATCAGCCGCCCTCGCCCTTGGTTCCGAGAACGGTCGCGAGGTCCTTGTCGCCGCGGCCCGAGAGGTTGACCAGGACAACAGAGTCCTTGCCGAGACCGGTACCGATCCGCGCGACGTGCGCGAGCGCGTGCGCAGACTCCAGCGCCGGGATGATCCCCTCGAGGCGCGCGCAGTCGTCGAACGCGGCGAGCGCCGCCTCGTCGCCCTCGGCGACGTACTCTGCCCGGCCAGTCTCCTTGAGCCAGGCGTGCTCCGGCCCGACCGCGGGGTAGTCGAGGCCCGCCGAGACCGAGTGCGTCCCGAGGACCTGGCCGCCCTCGTCCTGCATCACCTTGGTGAGCATGCCGTGGAGGATGCCGTCCCCGGCCCCGGAGGCCAGCGGCGCCGCGTGGCGCCCGGTGTCGATGCCGTCGCCCGCGGCCTCCACGCCGATCAGCCGCGCGTCGTCATCGAGGTAGGGGTGGAAGATCCCGATCGCGTTCGAGCCGCCGCCGACGCAGGCGACGATGACGTCGGGCTGCCGGCCTGCCGCCTCGGGCATCTGCTCCCTGCACTCGCGGCCGATGACAGACGCGAAGTCGCGCACCATCATCGGGTAGGGATGCGGGCCCGCCACCGAGCCGATCACGTAGTGGGTGCCGGCGACGTTCGCGACCCAGTCGCGCAGCGCCTCGTTGAGCGCGTCCTTGAGGGTCTTCGATCCCGAGGTCACCTTGACGACCTCGGCGCCGAGCAGGCGCATCCGCTCCACGTTCGGAGCCTGGCGGGCCATGTCCTCCTCGCCCATGTACACCGCGCACGGAAGCCCGGCCCGCGCGCTGGCCGTCGCGGTAGCTACGCCGTGCTGGCCCGCGCCGGTCTCGGCGATGACCCGCTCCTTTCCCATCCGCAGGGCGAGCTCGACCTGGCCGACCGCGTTGACGATCTTGTGCGCGCCGGTGTGGCCGAGGTCCTCGCGCTTGAGGAACACCCGGCAGCCGTACTTCTCCGAAAGCCTACCTGCCTCAAAGACCGGCGTCGGCCGCCCCGCGTACGATGCGAGCAGCGCGTCAACCCCGGCTAGGAAGCCCTTGTCCTCGCGCGCCGCGAGGTAGGCCTCGCGCAGCTCGTCGACCGCGTGGCGCAGCGGCTCGGCGACGTAGGTCCCGCCGAACCTTCCGAACAGGCCCGAGGAGTCGGGCAGTGCCTCAGCCACCGCCGTTCGCGCCGGCTCCCTTCGCCGCAGCGACGAAGGCCGCGACCTTGGCCGGGTCCTTGCGGAGCGGGTCGCCGTCTGCGCACACGCCGCTCGAGACGTCCACCGCGTCCGGGTCGGTGAGCGCGATCGCCGCGGCGACGTTGGAAGGGTCCAGGCCGCCGGCGACGATGAGCGGCAGCGTCCTCTCGGCGCGCGGCGGGACATGCGACCAGTCGAAGGCCTCGCCGGTCCCCGCCCCGCCGTCAACCAAAAGCGAGGCCGCGAACTCGTAGTCGCGCATCGCCCGGGCGACGTCGCCATCGGCCGACGGCCGGAGCGACTTGATGTACGGCGCGCCGAAGCCCATGCACAGCTCAGGGTCCTCGGAGCCGTGGAACTGCAGCCAGGCGTGCGGGGCGATGTCGAGGCACTCCTCAACGGCCCCGTGCGGCGGGTTGACGAACAGCATCACCAGGGTCACGAACGGCGGGATCTCGGAGGAGATCTCCCGCACTGCGTCGCGGCCGACCGCCCGCGGGGCGTCGGCGTGACAGACCACCCCTACGGCGTCGGCGCCTGCGGAGACGGCCATTGCGGCGTCCTCGGGGCATGTGACCCCGCACACCTTGACCCTTGTCATCCCGCAGATTCTAGGTCGGGACGTAGAATCGACACTGCGAGTCAGCCAGGCGGCCGCCCCGGCCTTTGCGCCGGGGAGGAAAGTCCGGACTCCACAGGGCAGGACGCCGGGTAACTCCCGGGCATCGCAAGGTGACGGATCAGTGCAACAGAGAGCAGACCGCCGATGGCGCATGCGCACAGGCAAGGCTGAAAGGGTGCGGTAAGAGCGCACCGCGGTCGCGGCAACGCGGCCGGCATGGCAAACCCCGTCCGGAGCAAGGCCAAGCAGGGACATAGGCGCTGCCCGCGCCGTCCCGGGTGGGCCGCGAGAGGCCGGCGGCGACGCCGGTCCCAGATGGATGGCCGTCCCTCGACAGAATCCGGCTTATCGGCTGGCTCGCATTTCTTCCTTTCTGACGGATGAGGCCAGCCGCTCACTCCGCCCGGCAGTCGCTGTGGATGGTCGGCGCAGGGCTGTCGTTTGCGCTGATGGCAGTCTGCATCAAGGAGGCGACCAAGGGGATGTCGATCCTCGAGCTAGGACTGTGGCGCTCCGTCGGCGGCGCGGCCCTGGTCTTCGTCCTGATCCGCTTGCGCAGCCAGCCGCTTGCGGTCCGCCACCCGGCGACCCACCTCTACCGCGCGGTCTGGGGGATGGCCGCGGTGCTGATGTTCTACTACGCGATCGACGCGCTCGAGCCGTCGGTTGCCTACGCCCTCAACTACACGGCGCCGATCCTGTTCATCGTCCTCTCGGCGGTGCACCTGCGCGAGCGCCTCGACGGCAGGACCGCGCTCGCCGCGCTCGGATGCTTCAGCGGGGTGCTGCTCCTGCTGCGCCCCGACCTCGGCGACGCGAAGGGGATCGCCGGCATCGTCGGGGTCGCCTCCGGGGCCTGTGCGGCGATGGCTTTCCTGATGGTCCGCAAGCTCGGCCGGCTCGGCGAGGGCGGCCTGCGGACGGTGTTCTTCCTCAACCTGCACGGCTGCTGGATGTGCGCCGCGGGGCTGCTCCTGTTCGGCGGCTTCGGCGGCCTCGGCTCCGAATCCCTGCTGCCGCTCGCGGGCGTGATCGCGTTCGCGACCACGGGCCAGCTCGCCCTCACGCGCGCGCTGTCGCGCGGAGCCTCGGCGGTGAGCGCCGCGCTTTCCTACAGCGGGGTGTTCTTCTCGGTCGTCATCGACGCGACGGCCCGCGGCGTCGACTTCTCGGCGCGCGACCTCGCGGGCTTCGCGCTGATCGTCGGCTTCGGCTCGCTGTCGCTGTGGCTCGCGCGGACCAGGTCGAGGATAGAGGCCCCGCTCTAGGAAGGGTCAGGGCCTGTCGTTCAGGCTCCAGTCGTAGGCGTCGCCCGCGATCGAGTCGACCTCCCCGAGCGCAGACGCCAAACTGCCCTCGGCGTACCCGCGCAGGTGCTCGACCACGCCGGCGTCCGTCCCGCCGAAGTCCGCCTTGAACCACTCGTAGATGCTCGACACGTGCAGCTCGCCGGAGTCGACGCTCGCCCCGCGCGGGTGGTTTATGTACGCGCGGGCCCCGGCCTCGAGCAGCTCCTCGAGGTTGCCGGCGGTGTAGGCGTCGGTTGCAAGGTTCGGGCAGCCGATCGAGGCGCAGTTGACCGCGTAGTGGACCCGCGCGTCGCGCCAGATCGGCCGCAGGATGCGGTGCTCGATGTCGTTGAGGGTGAGCGCCTCGCCCTCGACGGTCACCACCTCGTCGTCCCACGGCCCGCCGCCGAACAGCCCCGGCGAGATGTCGCGGATGGTCTCGAGCGGGTAGTGGTCGAGGATCAGGTCGATCGTGACCGCGTTGTACATGTTGATCCAGAACGCCGCCTGCTCGTCGCGGCGCAGCGAGCGCACCCCGACGCCGGCAAGCGCGGCGACGTACTCCTTGAGCGCCTTCGCGTCGGCGCCGGTGACCGCGCCGTAGGCGACGAGGTTGATGCCGTCGCGCTCGCTGACGTACTTCTTGAGGAACGAATCCCAGGCCTCGTGGGACACGGCCGTCTCGCTCGACTCGTCGCTCGCGTCCCAGAAATCCCACAGCTCGGACTTCGGGGCCGCAAAGGAGGACGGGCCGACAAGGGAGGCCACGGTCGCAAGGGCTGCTGTGAGGAGGAGCCTTCTCAAGCCACTCGCTCTGCAAGCAAGGCCCGCATCGACTCGCGCGCCGCGGCCATCGCCCGGTCCAGCCGCTCGGGCTCGCCGCCGCCGGCCTGGGCCAGCTCCGCGCTTCCGCCGCCGCGGGCGCCGAACTCCCCCGCGCAGCCCGCCACCCAGTCCTTCGCGCTCGCCCGGCCCTGCAGGTCCTTGCTCACCCAGGCGACGAGGCCGACCTTGCCGCCGCAGCTGCCGAACAGCATGACCGCAGACGGCGCGATCCGGCCCGCGAGCTCGCGGGCGTGGTCCTTGAGGGCCTTCATGTCGCCGCTGTCGACCTTCGCGACGAGCACCCGAGCGCCGCCGACCTCGTCCGCGCCGTCGGCGAGCGCGCGGACCTGGGCGCCCACCGCCGCGCTCTCCATCGCCTCGACCCGGCGCCGCTCGTCGCGCAGGGACGAGCGCAGGGAGGTGACGCTGCCGACCAGGCCGTCGCGCGGGCTCTTGAGCATCACGGCGAGCTCGCCTGCGACACGCGCGTCCTGGCGGCTCGCTGACTGGGCCAACAGGCCGGTCCGCGCCTCGATCCGGCGCACGCCGGCTGCGACCGCCTCGTCGGGCTCGAGCCGCACGGGACCGACCTCCGCGGCCGACGAGACGTGGGTTCCGCCGCACAGCTCGACCGAGAACTCAGGGTCGATCTCGACCACCCGCACCACCTTTCCGTAGCGCTCGCCGAACAAGGCCTTGGCGCCCGAGGCGATCGCCTCGTCGTGGGGCATCTCGCGGATGACGACCGGCGCGTTCGCGAGCGCCTGCGCGCAGACCGTCCGCTCGACCTCGTCGAGGTCGGCGTCGCTGAGCTGCCGGTCGTGGCTGAAGTCGAAGCGGAGCCGGTCTCCCTCGACGAGCGAGCCGCGCTGCTCGACGTGGTCGCCAAGCCTGCGGCGCAGGGCCTCGTGCAGCAGGTGTGTGGCCGAGTGTGCGCGGCAAACGGCGGCCCGCAGGGGCCCGTCGACCCTGCACTCAACCGTTCCGCCCGCGCGGAGCTCTCCCTCCGTCACCTCGACGCGGTGGCCGTGGACGTCGCCGCGCAGCTTGAAGGTGTCGGCGACCCTGGCCTCGCCGCCGTCCCAGGCGAGCGTTCCGCGGTCGCCGACCTGGCCGCCGGACTCGGCGTAGAAGGAGGTGGCGGAGATGACAGCGATGCCTGCCTCTCCCTCCCCGAGCGAGTCTGCCGGCTCGCCGCTCTCTTTAAAGAGGGCGGCGACTTCGCCCTTCACCTTCTTTGCCGCGTCGCGCTCGAAGTCGGTCGCCGGACCGCCGTAGTCGACAGCGTCCTGCCCTGCGGCAAAGCCGCTTGCGGCCCGCGAGCGGTCCTGCTGCACCTTGAGCTCGCGCTCGAACCCCTCCATGTCGACGGCAAGGTTATGGTCGCGCGCGTAGGCCTCGGTGAGGTCGGTCGGGAAGCCGTAGGTGTCGTAGAGCATGAACACCGTCGCGCCGTCGATCGCGCCCTTCTTCCCGCCGGCGACGTGCTTCTCGAGGATGCGCATGCCGTCGTGCAGGGTGCGGGCGAAGCGCTCCTCCTCGGCGGCGAGCGCCTCTGTCACCGAACCGAGCCGCGCCGGCAGCTCGGGGTGGGCGTCGCCCATGATCCCCGCGAGCGGCTCGGCGAGGCCGGCGAAGAACGGACGCTTCGCGCCGAGCTGGTGGCCGTGGCGAAGCGCCCTCCTTATGATCCGGCGGAGCACGTAGCCCCTGCCCTCGTTGGACGGCAGCACCCGGTCGGCGACGAGGTACGCCGCGGCGCGGATGTGGTCGGCAATCACCCGCAGCGAGGCGCCGCCCCGGTCCGCCTTGCCGCCGGCATCGTCGACCGCGGCCGCGGCCGCGTCGAGCAGCGCGGCGAACAGGTCGGTGTCGTAGTTGCTCTCCTTGCCCTGGAGCACGGCGCTGAGCCGCTCGAGGCCCATGCCGGTGTCGACGCACGGCGACGGCAGCTCGGCGAGCTCGCCTGTGTCGCTGCGGTTGAACTGCATGAAGACCAGGTTCCAGATCTCCGGGCAGAGGTCGGCGCTTCGCTCGTCGTCGCCCTCGAAGCGCTCGGCCTTTGCGTTGCGGTTGTAGAAGACCTCGCTGCACGGGCCGCACGGGCCGGTGTCGCCCATCATCCAGAAGTTGTCGGTGGTCGGGACCGCGGTGATCCGCGCCTTCGCCTCCTTCGCGGAGAACCCCGCGCCGCGCAGGGTCTCGGTCCAGATTTCACTCGCGTCGTCGTCGGCCGGGACCGAGCCGCCGCCCTTGCCGAACAGCTCGCCGCCGCCGAAGACGGTGATCCACAGGTGCTCGGGGCCGAGGCCGTAGCCGCCCTCGTCCTGCGGCCTGGTCAACAGCTCCCAGGCGAGCGGGATCGCGCGCTCCTTGAAGTAGTCGCCGAACGAGAAGTTGCCGAGCATCTCGAAGAAGGTGTGGTGCCTCGCGGTGTACCCGACGTTGTCGAGGTCGTTGTGCTTGCCGCCGGCGCGCAGGCAGCGCTGCGAGGTGGCGGCCTTGTCGTAGTCCCTCCTGTCGAAGCCGAGGAAGACGTCCTTGAACTGGACCATCCCCGAGTTCGTGAACATCAGCGTCGGGTCGTCCGCCGGGACGAGCGACGACGAGGGCACGCGGGCGTGGCCCTTGCCCTCGAAGTACGACAGGAACCTCTCGCGGACCGCGGAACTTTCCATTTTGCGGATTTTATTCAAGGGAATCCTGCGGATTCGCTGTAGGCATCCTGTGCAAAAACCCCGCTTGCGTTGCGGATTGGCGGCGGAAAACTTCCCGGCGGCGCCGAATCAATGAGAAAATCATGGATTCGAATGAGGGAGAAGGCAGTCCTAGGGTACCTGCGGGACAACCCCGCGTTCCTGCGCCGCAACCAGGCCGAGCTCAAGAGGATGCTCCGGCTCGCCGAGCGCGACATCATCGACCTCGCCGGCCAGCAGCTCGCGACGATGCGCGACACCAACGAGATGCTGCTCAAGCAGCTCGGCGAGTGGTACGGTAACGCGAGCGAGAACGAGAGGACCCTCGAGTTCCTCCACCGGCTGACGACCAGCCTGCTCGCGGCGAAGGGAAGCAAGGGCGAGACCATGAAGATCCTCAAGAAGGAGGTAAAGGGCTCGCTCGGGGTCAGGCACTGCCGGGTGGTTGACCTCGCGGACGGCAAGGCGAAGCTCGAGAGGGAGGACCGCAAGCGCCTCGAGGACGACATCGGCGCGGTGAGGACAGACAAGCCGCTCAAGAGCGTCGCCAAGCACTACCGCGGCGACAGGTGGCGGGCGTTCCTCAACGTCCCGGTCTTTTCCGGGAAGAAGGTCCGCGCGCTGATCGTGTTCGCGACGGACCGTCCCGCGGACTTCCCGCGCAACGCACAGGACGACTACGCGCGGCGGCTGTCCGAGGTCGTCTCCGCGTCGCTCGCAAGGGAGAAATGAGCGCGGCCCTCCACGCCGAGTTCGTCGCCGGGCTCCGGCGCGAAAGGACCGCGAGCGAGGCGACCCTGCGCGCCCTAGAGGCGGACCTCGCCGCGCTTGCGCGGCTCGCGGAGGGCAGGCCGTGGAAGTCGCTCGGCCACGCCGACATCCGCTCGTTTGTCGCCCGCGAGCACAGGCGCGGGCTCGCGCCGTCGTCACTAAAGAGGATGCTGTCGTCGTGGCGGCGGTTCTTCGCGAAGCTCGCCGACGACGGCCTGCTCGAGTCCAACCCCGCTTCCGGAGTGCGCGCGCCGCGCGCCGGCAAGCGCCTGCCGAAGGCGCTCACCCCCGACGAGGCCGCGTCGCTGCTGTCGGCGGAGCCGGAAGGCGACATCGCATGCCGCGACGCGGCGATGTTCGAGGTGGCCTACTCGTCTGCGCTCCGGGTGAGCGAGCTCGTCGGCCTGGACTGCGGCGACGTCGACGTCGCGCATGGAACGCTGACCGTGCGCCACGGCAAGGGCGACAGGGAGCGCGAGGTCCCGCTCGGCCGCAAGGCAGCGGAGGCGCTCAAGAAGTGGCACTCGGTCCGCAGGCGCCATGCCCTGCCGGCGGAGGGCCCGCTGTTCACGAGCCTCAAGGGCAGGCGGCTTGGAACCCGAAGCGCGCAGCTGCGACTCAAGCGCATGGCCGCCGCAGCCGGGATCGACGGCGACGTCACCCCGCACATGCTGCGCCACTCATGCGCCTCGCACCTGCTCCAGTCGAGCGGCGACCTGCGCGGCGTCCAGGAGATGCTCGGCCACGCCGACGTCGGGTCGACGCAGATCTACACCCACCTCGACTTCCAGTCGCTCGCCAAGGTCTACGACCGCGCCCACCCGCGCGCGAAGCGGCCGGGCAAGGCCGGCGCGAAGCCCTGAGGGACGGCAGGTGAGCACCGAACAGGCCGCGGCGCGGCGCGGCTCCGGGCCGCAGGTAAGCGACACGCGGATCGTCGCCTACCACGAGATGCCGTCGCCCGCCGAGGTCGTCACCGAGATCCCGAACGAGCACGCGGACCGCATCGCGCAAGCGCGGGCGGCGACGTGCGACGTGATCGCAGGCAAGGACGACCGCCTGCTCGTCGTCGTCGGCCCTTGCTCGATCCACGACCCGGCGGCGGCGGTCGAGTACGCGGCCAAGCTCGAGGAGTACTCGAGGGGCGTCGCGGACGACCTTCTGATCGTGATGCGGGTCTACTTTGAGAAGCCGCGCACCTCGGTCGGCTGGAAGGGACTGATTAACGACCCCGGCCTCGACGGATCGTTCGACATCCGCCGCGGGCTGCGCGCCGCCCGCAAGCTCCTGCTGGACATCACCGCGCTCGGCCTGCCGTGCGGGACGGAGTTCCTCGACACGGTGATCCCGCAGTACATCAGCGACACCGTCGCCTGGGGCGCGATCGGCGCACGCACAACCGAGAGCCAGATCCACCGCGACATGGTCTCGGGCCTGTCGTGCCCGGTGGGCTTCAAGAACGGCACCGACGGCAACGTCCGCATTGCGGTCGACGCGATCCGCGCGGCGCGCGCGCCGCACCACTTCCTTGCGGTGACGCAGGAAGGCGAGTGCTCAATCGCGGAGACGACGGGCAACCCCGACACGCACGTCATCCTTCGCGGCGGAATCTCCGGGCCGAACTTCGACTCGAAGTCAGTGGAGGCCGCCGCGGCCGCCCTGCGCGACTCGGGCCTGCCGGAGCGGCTGATGGTCGACTGCAGCCACGCCAACAGCGGCAAGGACTTCCGCCGCCAGCCGGCGGTCGCCGCCGACGTTTCCAGGCAGGTCGCGGGCGGTAGCACGCGGATCGTCGGCATGATGGTCGAGAGCAACCTCGTCGAGGGCAAGCAGGACCTCGGCGGCGAGCTGACCTACGGTCAGAGCGTCACCGACGGCTGCCTCGGCTGGGACGACACTACCGAGCTGCTCGGCAGGCTCGCCGAGGCGGTCAACGACAGGCGGACCGCGAAGGTGCTGGCGTAGGCGTAATGCTCGAGTCCTGGTACCGCAGCGCCATCGCGCGCCAGCTCGACCGGTTCCTGGTCGAGGGCACCGGCCGGATTGTCGTGCGCGAGGACGGCAAGGAGGTCTTGAGCGCCGGGTCGGGCGATGACGTCGGCGAGGTCGTCATCAACGACCCGCGCGCGTATTCGGCCTTCGTGCGCGGCAACACCGCGTCGGGCGAGTCGTACATGGCGGGCGAGTGGGACTCGCCGGACCTGCCGAAGCTGCTCGCGATCATCAGCCGCAACCTCCACACCTACAACCGCACTGTCGACAGGGGCTTCCGCAAGAGCATGACCAAGCTGATGGCGCAGCTGAGCTACCTCGTCCGAACCTCGAGGCGGAACACCAAGCGCAACATCTCCACTCACTACGACCTCGGCAACGACATGTTCGGGCTGTTCCTCGACGAGGAGCGGATGTACTCGTGCGCGGTGTACCCGAGCGAGGACTCGAGCCTCGACGACGCGCAGCGCAACAAGCTCCGGCTGCTGTGCGAGAAGGCCGGCGTCGACGAGGGCATGCGGGTGCTCGACCTGGGCTGCGGCTGGGGCGGGCTGTCGGCGTGGGCCGCGCGCGAGCACGGCGCCGACGTCACCGCGATCACGCTCTCGAAGCAGCAGTTCGACTTCGTCACCGAGCGCGTAAGGAGGGAGGGCCTCGAGGGCAAGGTCAAGCCGGTGCTGTCCGACTACCGCGACCTGGACCCCGAGGGCGGCTTCGACCGGGTGATCTCCGTCGAGATGATCGAGGCGGTCGGCCCGCACAACTTCGGCAACTACTACAGGAGGGTGAGCGAGCTGCTCCGCAAGGGCGGACGCGCGGTGATCCAGGCGATCACCGTGCCGGAGGAGCGCTTCGAGGAGGCCCTCTACGACATCGACTTCGTCAAGGAGTACATCTTCCCCGGCGGGGCCTGCCCGTCGCAAAGGGCGATGAAGAAACACGCGACCGACTCAGGAATGGTCCCCGGCAGGGTCGAGGACATCACCGACCACTACGTCAGGACGCTCGCCGAGTGGCGCGCGCGCTTCCTCGACAACATGGAGCGGATCGTCGAGCTCGGCTACGACCGCGGCTTCTGCCGGATGATGTCCTTCTACTTCGCCTACTGCGAGGCCGGCTTCGCGACGCGCGCGATCGAGGACGTCCAGGCCGAGTACAGCCTGTAGCGCGCCCCCTCAGTCCTCCCGGACGACCACCTTCGGGAAGGCCGCGCTCCTGTCGCGCGACTTCTTGAGCAGCGCGGCCCCGACCGACGCCGCCAAGTCGCGGAACGTCCATGCAGTGTGCCCGCCGGGGTCCTCGACGACAGCCAGCGAGCCCGGGCCGCCGGAGCCGAGCTTCGGGTCGAGCGGCAGCTCGGCCAGGGCCTCGAGTCCCAGGTCCCCCGAGAGCCTGCCCGCGGCCCCCTTGCCGAACAGCTCGTGCCTCGCCCCGCAGCCGGGGCAGGTGAACGAGGCCATGTTCGCGACGTAGCCGAGCACCGGCACCGAGACCTTCCCGAACATGCTCACCCCGCGCTCGGCGTCGGCGAGCGCGAGCTCGTGCGGGGTGGTGACGATCACAGCCCCCGTCACCGGCACCTGCTGCGCGACCGACAGCTGGACGTCGCCGGTCCCCGGCGGCATGTCGAGCACGAGGAAGTCGCAGCCCGACCAGTCGGCCTGGTGCAGCAGCTGCTGCAGGGCGCGCACCACCATCGGAGCGCGCCAGATCACCGCCTGGCCATCGTCGACCATGTGGCCCATCGACAGCGCCCTAATCCCGTGGCGCCGGAGCGGGACGAGCCTGTCGCGCCCGTCGACCTCGGGCCTCTCGCTCCCGCCCATCATCAGCGGGACCGACGGGCCGTAGATGTCGGCGTCGAGAAGGCCGGCGTCAGCGCCCTCGGCTAAGAGCGCGAGCGCGAGGTTTGCCGCGACCGTCGACTTGCCGACCCCGCCCTTGGCCGACGCCACCGCGATCACGTTCTTGACCCCCTCGAGGCGCTCGACCCCGCCCTGGACCGTCCGCGACGCGATCTCGGTGCGCGCCTCGACCTCGACGCCCTCGATCCCCTGCTTGGCCGCGGCCTGCTCGATGTGCTCCCTTGCCCTCTCGCCCGCGCTCGCCCCGGGATAGGGAAAGGTCAGCGAGACCTTCCTGCCTCCCTCGACCTTCGCGATCCCGCTGTCGAGAAGGTTGCCGCCGACCCTCTCGGCCGGGATCGACTTGAGTATCTCCTCGAGGTCCGCCACCTTGCGATTATCCCCCGCCGCCCGCGAGCCTGCCGCCTTCCATCCGCAGCGGGCGGCGGGCTCCGATCCCGTCCGGTACCCCGCCGGCCTGGAACGCCGCGACTACCGTCCTGCCGTCGGACGCCATGTCGCGGACCATCGTCCCGACCGCGGCCACGCCCGCGGCGTCGAGGTTGGCGGTCGGCTCGTCCAGCAGAACCAGCGGAGCGGCGGTCGCACGGATCCGCGCAAGCGCAAGGCGCCTGCCCTCGCCCGCGGACAGCGCGCCGGAGTCCTGCCTGGCCTTTTCTGCAAGCCCCGCCCACTCCAGCAGCGCGCCGGCCTCGGGCACCGGCCGGCCCGCCGCCTTGAGGGCATACTCGACGTTGGCGCGCACGCTTCGCGACAGCAGGTACGGCTGCTGGTGAAGGTAGGCCGCGTCCCTTCCCGCGCGCAGCGAAGCGACCCGCGACCCGCGCCACGAGACCTCGCCCGAGTCGAAACGAAGCAGGCCGGCGAGGATGCGAAGCAGGGTCGTCTTGCCCGCTCCGTTGTCGCCTGTGAGCGCGACGGTCTCGCCCTCGGCAAGCTCGAGCGACTCGACGTGCAGCCCCTGGCCGCCGTCCGGCCAGTCCTTCTTGAGGCCTGAAACAGCCAGGATCGTCACCGCCGCCTTCCCTGCAGGGCCGCAAGAAGCAGGCTTGCCGCGGCCGCGAGCGCGAGCAGCACAGCGCCGAGCGCGATGCCCTCGGCGAACAGGCCGCGGCCGGTGTCGAGCGCGATCGCGGTCGGGATCGTCCTGGTGCTGCCTGCGATGTTTCCGCCGACCATCAGCGCGCAGCCGACCTCGGAGACTATCCTGCCGAACCCGGCGAGGGCCGCGGCCGCGAGGCCGCGGCGTGCCTCGGCGAGGACGGTCCGGAACGCTCCGAACGTCCCTGCCCCGAGAGTCAGCGCCGTCTCGCGGACGACCGCGAGGTTCGGCTCGATCGCGCTGAGGCTGAACGCGGCGAGGATCGGCAGGGCGATGACGAACTGGCCGAGTGCGACCGCGGACGGGGTGAACAACAGCCCGAGCGCGCCGAGCGGGCCCGCGCTCGAAAGCAGGAGGAACAGGACGAGGCCGACGACGACCGTGGGCGTCGCAAGCAGAGCGTGCAGCAGCGCGACGACCGCGCCGCGGCCGCGGAACCTCGTCGAGGCGAGCAGGTAGGCAAGCCCGACCGCAACCGGGACCGCCGCAGCGAGGGCCGCGAGCGCGATCGAAAGCGATGTCCCGACGACCGACCACAGCCCGGCGTCGAAGGTGACAAGCAGGCGCAGCGCCTCGAGCGTCGCCTCTGCTACGCTCACCTCAGGGCCCTGAACATAGGCTTGCCGCTCGCCTCCGCCGCCCCGATCAGCACGGCCGCCTCGTCGGACCGAAGCCAGCGCGCGAAGCCCCTGCCGACCTCGCCCGCAGAGTCCGAGACGACCACGCTGTAGACGTTGCGAAGCGGAGGGGCGTCGCGGGCGATCAGCTCGAAGCCGAGCACGCCGCTTTCGGACAACGTTGCGAGCGTTCCCGAGTCGCTGAGGGTGTACGCGCCGGTCTGGTCGGCGACCTGGAGCGCCGCGGCCATCTGCACGCCTGCCCTCCTGTACCACTTCTCCCCGAGCGGAACCGCTCCGACAGCCTCGCGCCACAGCCTTTCCTCCGCGAGGTTCGTCCCCGAGCCGTCGCCCCTGGACACAAACGGCGCGCCGGCCGCGGCGATCGCGGCGAATGCTCCCGCGAGGCCCTTGCCCCTTGCCTGCGCCGGGTCGTCAGCGGGGCCGGCGAGGACAAACTCGTTCGCCATGAACTCGGCGCGGCTGCGGCCGGGCGCGCCCTCCACGAATCGCATCTCGATCTCCGGCGCGTGCGTGATGGCGACGGGAGCGTCGCCCGCGGCGAGGATTGCAAGAGCCCGGGTCGAGCCGGCGGCGATCATTCGCACCTCGCAGCCGCAGGCCCTCGAGTATCCCTCGGCAAGGCGCGCCGCCAGCCCGGAGTTGTCCACCGTGCTCGCCACCGCCACCCGCAGGGTCTCCGCGGCGGGCGCCGCGGCGAATGACGCAAGGAGCGCGGCGGACGCGATAAGCGCCCGGAGGACCGAGTCAGGCCTCGGCCGCGGCCTTGCTCTTCTCTGCCTTCTTTTCGGCCTTGGGCTTGGCCTCGGCCTTGTCGGCCTTCTTGTCGCCGTCCTTCGCAGGCTCGGCCTTGGCGTCGTCGGGCTTGGAGTCGCGATCCGACTTCTTCTTGCCGCTGTCGCGGAAGTCGGTTGCGTACCAGCCGGTGCCCTTGAGGTGGAACGACGGCGCCGAGAGCTGGCGCTTGAAGGCGCGGAGCTTGCCGCACTCCGGGCACTTCTTGGTCGACGAGCTGCCGACCTTCTCGAGCAGCGTGTCGCCGTGGCCGCAGGCGGCGCACTGGTACTCATACATCGGCATGGGGGCGGGGATTTTATTTCAGCGCCGGCGTCAGATGTCGCCCTCCTGGCCCGCGCACTGGCTCGCCATCACCACGCGGTCGCCGATCTCCGGGTGCGACCGCAGCAGGTCCCAGATCCCGCTCGACTCGTCCTCGTCGTCGAGGCCGTAGGCCCCGCCGAGCGCGCGCAGCGCCGACGCCATCGAAAGCGGCGGCCGACCGACCGCGGCGAGCAGGTCGGTGGCGACGCAGTCGGCCTCGGCCTCGGCCTCCCGCGAGTAGGCGAACTCGGCCAGGCCCGGCAGGTAGGTAAGGAACGAGTCGCCGCCGCCGAACAGCAGAGCCGAGATGACGAACCACGCCGACCCGCGCACGAGCCCCTCCATCCCGTGGCGCTCCGCCACGTGCGCGACCTCGTGGGCGAGCACCGCGGCGACCTCGTCCTCGTCGAGGTGCTCGTAGAGCTCGAAGGTCATGATGATGCTGCCGTCGGGGATCGCGAAGGCGTTCATGCCGATCTTGCCGCTCGACTCGATGTAGAACTCGTAGTTGTAGCCGCCGCCTGCGACCTCCGCTATCTCGTGGCCGATCCGGCGCAGGTTCTCTGTCGCCTCGAGGTGCTCCTCCTCCTGGCTGTTGAGCTCGATGTCCCAGAAGTTCTGGATCGCGCCGAAGACCCGGGCGCCGACTGCGTTGACCTGCTCGACCGATAGCAGCGGGGTGACGTTGCGCGCGACCGACGGGACCACAACCTCGATGAGGAAGACGATCACCGCGGCGGCCGCGGCGAGCAGCACCGGCAGGGCGATGAGCAGGCGGCTCTCGAGCAAGGCGAGCCAGTCGGACATCCCGCGCGAGAGCCGCAGCGCATCGTCGCCGCCGGGGACGACCAGCACCGCGCCGTCGGCGAACGACACGCTCAGCGGCACGCCCTTCATCCGCGACGAGTAGGTCGCCGAGGAGAGGTCGCGGCGCTCGGCGCGCCCGTCCGCGAAGCTGACGACGACCTCGCTGCCGTCGCGCTCGACCCGGACCTCGTCGGCGTCGGTGGAGTTGCCGGCGTGCCAGATGCCGTCGAGCGGGCCCGCGGCCTGAATCTGCCCTGCCATCTCGCCTGTTATGTTACCAAGGGCTGCGGCTCAGATCACGCCGAAGTCGATGTCGAAGTCGGAGACGTCGGCGAGCTCCTCGGCGAGCGGGCTGACGTTCCTGGAGGTGCCTGCGAGGACCACGCCGGTCTCGCGAGAGAGGCTCAGCGTCAGGGTGTCTGCCACGTAGCGCCAGGTGCGCACCCGCACCCACGGCAGGAGGAGCCCGGCCGACACCACGATCGCAACGGCGTTGACCAGCGCGTAGCCGAAGAAGTAGCCCGCGGCCGTGGCCGAGCTCTGCAGCGAGCTGCCGTCGCTGAAGCTGACCGAGGAGTAGAACATCGGCAGAACCCGCGAGCGGTAGATGCCGATTACCAGGAGCGGGGCGACGATCACCGCGGCGACCACGAAAGCGGTGAGCTTGCCCTCCTCGATCGCCCCGCCGGCAAACAGCTGGAACAGGAACGCGACCACGAAAGCGGCGAACACCAGCACGATCCCCAGCAGGACCGACATGCCGGCGTGCCGGTAGTATGCGCCGACGCTTGCGCCGTACGAGCAGGCGAGCTTGCCGAAGCGAAGCTGGTTGACCATGATCCTGTGCCGGAAGCAGTGGTAGGCGGGAAACGCGGCCAGCAGGTACGCCGCGGTCGCGCCCGCGGCGGCGTAAAGACCCGGCGAGAGCGCCAACTCCCCGTCCTGGAGTCCCTGCTGTATGGCCGCGAGCGCGAGGAACAGGCCGAAGGCCGGCAGGTAGTAGGCGAAGAACACCAGGTACGACGGCCAGTAAACCCTGTCGTAGCTGAAGCGGACCGAGCGGTGGAGGGTGTGGCGGGCGTTGAAGGCGCGGCCGCGGACGATGGCGAACGGGAAGAGGAGGAACAGCATGGACGACAGCAGGCCGAAGCCGAGCCAGACGAGGTTGAGGAACTCGTCGCTGAACGCGGCGGCGGCCAGGACCGCGACGATGATGATCCGCGAGAGCAGGATCGCGACGGGGTTTGCGTCGAACTCGAAGGCGTGTCCCTTGAGCAGGCTGTTGCCGTAGAAGAAGCGCTTGTTGCGGATCTTCGCCCAGGCCGAGTAGATCCCGAGCGTGATGACCGTCAGGATGACGTTCGTGATGTAAACCCCGTAGTAGCCCCAGGTCGTCCCGACGAAGCTGAAGCGCAGGCTCGACAGCCCGTGCATGGACTCGTAGTATGTGGCGGGCCTCGCCTGCGGCTCGGGGCGCTCGATTCTCATGTCGCGGTGTCTGCTGCGTGCCGCGCGCCGCGGCCGCCGATTGAAATTCTAGCCACGCCGGGCCGCCCGCGGGCTCAGATCATCCCGAAGTCGAAGTCGAATCCGGAGACGTCGGCAAGCTCCTCGGCGAGCGGAGTGATCCCCTCTTCCGGCCCGGCGAGGACGGCTCCGGTCTCGGGCGACAGGACGACCCTCAGGTTCTCCGAGATGTAGCGCCAGGTCCGCACGCGGACCCACGGCAACAGCAGCCCGAAGGAGAGGACGATGGCAAGGAAGTTGACCGTCGCGTAGGCGAAGAAGTAGCGCCTCGCGGTGACGGTGCACTTGAGCGCGCTTCCGTCGCTGAGCCTGACCGAGGAGTAGAAGACCGGGATGATCCGCGAGCGGTAGATGCCGTAGCCGGCGAAGATCATGAAAACGATCGAGAAGAAAATGATGATGAAGACCAGTCCGAACGAATCGGGGTCCGCCGGGTCGACGCTGCTCGTGATGCCTGACACAGCCGCGAAGGCGGCGGCTCCGATCACGACCACGGCAATAAGGTTGAGCAGGAACGCGATCAGCGCGTGGTAGTAGTAGGTCTTCATCCTCGCCGTGTACTCGCATCCGAGCTTGCCGAACTTGAGCTGGTTGACCATGATGCGGTGTCGCCAGAGGTGGTACGCAGGAAAGGCCGCGAGCAGGTAGAGCCAGACGAACGTCGCCACGAGGACGACCCAGTCAGCAGGCTCCCGAATGCCGCCGTCGCTCGTGACGGACATCGCGGCGAACAGGGCGAGCGCCGGCAGGAAGTAGGCGAAGAACAGCAGGTACGACGGCCAGTAGACAGACAGGTAGCGGAACCGCACCGTGCGGTGCAGGGTGTGGCGGGCGTTGAACGCTCGGCCGCGCACGACGGCGAAGGGAAACAGCAGGAGGATCAGCGACGAGAACAGCCCGACCCCGCCCCAGACCCAGCCGAGTATCTCGTCGCTGAACGATGCCGCGACCAGCACGGCGACGATGATCAGCCGGGAGATCAGGATGGACGCCGGGCGGGCGTCGAACTCGAAGGCGTGGCCGTCGAGCAGGGTGTTGCCGTAGAAGAAGCGCCTGTTGCGGACCTTCGCCCACGCAGAGTAGATCCCGAGCGTGACGACCGTCAGCAGGACGTTCACCAGGAAGACGCCGTAGTAGTCGAGGGTGGTTCCGTCGAACCTGAAGCGCATCTCCCTGGCGCCCTCTCCCGCCTCCGCTGCCGCGGCCGGCGATGTCGGCAGGGAGTCGGAAGAATCCATCTTGAGGTGTCTGACGGTTGCCATGCCGACCCGACGGTTGAATTCTAGCCAACGGATTGCCGCAGGAACGCTCGGCATGGAGGACAACTGAGCGGCTCATGTCTCGAACACTGATTCGGAAACGAGGTGCAACATTCTGCTGTCCCTGCCGGAATGGGCAAGGAATCGTTTGCGGCGGTTCCCTTACAATTCGACTGACAACAACATTGGGCCGGAAGCAGAGAATGGACCTCGACGACCACCGCGAGCTGCTTGAACGCATAACTGTCAATCTAGGCAAGCATTCGGACAAGCCAGCCGTCCGTGACACGGCGGTATTGGTCGAAAACGTCCTGGACATGCTTGTTGCAGGCAGAACGGCAGAGGACATCCTCGCCGACAACCCTGCCATGGAGTCCGAGGACATCCGCGCATGCCTCGTGTATGCCTACGGAAGCGTAGCCTACGACAACGTGCAGGAGTACGTTTCTGCCAGCCCCCATCTCAAATGACCGATTCCCCCGTGATAATTTGTTTAGCTGGATGGAGCCGACCTCGGCCACCGCTGAATTCACTACGATAACAGGATGCTCAGAACAAATGCAATAGTCATCTGAATTGGTATAATGACATTGAACGCCAGGGATAGCCAATGAGCACGGTCGCAACCGACACAAAGCCCACTGAACTAAGCACGAAGCAAGAACAAGAACTGCTGCAGCGGATCACAAGAAACCCCGGGATCTTCGGGGGGAAGCCGATCATCCGCGGCATGCGCTTTGCCGTGGAGCATGTCTTGGGTCAGTTGTCCGCGGGAATGAGCGTGGATGAACTGCTTGAGGATAATGATATCCTTGAGAGGGAAGACATCCAAGCCTGCCTGTTGTTCGCAAAGCAACAAATGGCGACACAGGAGATTCGGAGCGCTGCCAGCACCCGAGAGTCTGGTTGAAGTTCCTCATCGACGTCTGCGCGATGTCGGGCGTCGTCGTGCGTGCCTTGGCGGAACAGGGACATGACGTGTTGCTCTCCAAAGATGCTCTCTCTGAGAAGGCTGAGGACGCACAGATCCTCGCGCTGGCGGCTAGACTGAACCGTGTGCTCATCACCATGGACAAGGACTTCGTGACTCTGGTCTTCAGAGACAACCTACCTCACCCATGCGTTATCAGGTTCGAGGACGGAGTGGTTCCAAGTCTGAGGAAACACGTGATGCAAAAACTGATCAAGGAGGAATCCAGCTGTTTGGAAGCGGAAGCCTTCATCGTCGTATGTGCTCCGCCAAAAAGGCGAATAAGAATCACGTTGGAGGGCGGTACTCGGACAATCTACTACTAGGTGACACAAAGACTGCCGATGACACTAGGATGACTTGGATTGCAACTGATACGCATGGAATCAGATTATCCCGACGTCAAAATCGAGACTGTTGAGATCCACGAATTCCTCTCCGAGAGGCGTGACCTTTTCTTCCGGACCGCCCAGGACAGAGCCAGGCATGGGCTGTAGTATCACCAAGTTTTCCGAGATGTATCTCCAGGTCCGCACCCGGACCCAAGGAATCAGCAACCCGAGCGAGAGAATTATGGCGAAGAAGTTGACCGTAGCGTAGGCGAAGAAGTATCGACTAGCGGAGATAGAACACTTGACCGCGATGCCGTCACTGAGCCTGATGGAGGAGTAGAACTGTCGTATGATCCTTGCACGATAGACGCCGATAAGGATCAGAAAATAGCTCGACATACTGACTATACCGATCAAACCGACCTCGTCTGTAGGGACGCCCGACTCGGTTTCGACTAACACACCGAAGGACATGATCGGAAAGAAGATTAGGCTAAACAGGAATGCAATGAGTGCATGATAGTAGTAGGTTCTCGTCCTGCACATGAATTCAAAGCCTAACCGCCCATACTTGAGCTGGCTGACCAAGATGCGGTGCCTGAAATAGTGGTACGTCGGAAATGCCGACAGCTAAATCAGTACCATCATTGCGCCGATGCTATCCACAAGTCTTTGCATCTCACCGCCGCTTGTGGAAGCAGGCAATACTACTGCCAACGCCAATGGCGGCAAGAAGTAAGCACAGAACAGAAAGATCGATGGTCCGTAGATCGAAATGTAACTAAATCGCACCGTGCCGAGCAGGGTGTGGCGTGCGTTGAACGCTCGCCCACGGACTACGGCGAAGGGAAAAAGCAGGAGGAGGAGCGTGGAAATCAATCCAAATTCGTTCCAGATCAATCCGAGAAACTCATCGCTGAGATAAGCGAAGAACAGCAACGCGACAATGATCAGCCGGGAGATCAGAATCGCAACAGGACGGGCGTCAAACTCGAATGTTTGGCCTTCAAGAACTGTGTTGCCGAAAAAGTAGCGCCGGTTGCGAACCTTCGCCCAAACCCGAGTACACCCCAAACGTGACTACGGTTAGGAGGACGTTCACCACAAAGATGTGGAAATAGTCGATGGCGTTGCCATTTAATTTGAAGCGCAGCTCCGAGGAGCTAAACCCTGACTCCTCTTCTGAATTTTCAGAAGGGGGGGGGGAATAACATGTTCACAAATCTCAGGCGTCAGGTAATTCTGCCTTTTGCCTGAGTGAATTGTATCCCAATATCAATTTCAATGACTCGACCATGTGCTTTCTGACCTTGGCGACGTCGATGCAATGTCAGAGCATGAACTATTTCGGTTTGCCTGCTCAATTTTCACATCATGAAGCACAATGACTGCAGTAATACCAGCGCATAACTTAACCATTGGATTCGTTTTCAATTGGAAGCGGCCGCAGTATGTTGTTGGGGTCGAACGCCTTCTTGATCCTCTCCTGGAGCGCTAGGCTCTGCTCGTCGACCTGCACCGACAGGAACTGACGCTTGGCGATCCCGATCCCGTGCTCGCCGGATATGCTCCCGCCGGAAAGTACGACAAACTCCATTATCCGCCGCACGGCCTCCGTCGCCTTGTCCCTGTCGGCGGGGTCGTCGAACAGAAGGTTTATGTGGAGGTTGCCCAGTCCCGCATGTCCGAAGTTGAGGTTGCGCAGCCCGGCCTCGGCCGCGGACTTCCTCGCGAGGTCCACGAGCTCCTCGAGCTTCGGGACCGGGACCGCGACATCCTCGTTGACCTTCACCGCGCCTGCGTCGCGCAGCCTCTGCGAGAGCACCTTCCTTGCCTCCCACGCCTTCCCGCCCTCCTCCTGCGCGAGGAGCGTCACCTTCGGCCCGCCCTCGAGCGACTTGTGGACCTTCTCCATCGCGCGCGACGCGCCCTCGGCGTCCTCGCCCTCTGCCTCGAGCAGCAACAGCGCCCCGGCCTTGCCGGTCAGGCCTTCGTCGCCGACGAGCTCGATGCAGCCCTCGTCGATGAACTCGACCGCGGACGGGCTTTCCCGCGAGCGCATGATCCTGCCGACCGCGTTGAGCGCGTCGGCGGACGACTGGAAGGACGCCGCCGCCTGCGCCGCGGCCCTCGGAATCGGGAACAGCCGCAGGGTCGCCTCGGTCACGACGGCGAGAGTCCCCTCGGACCCGACGAGCAGCCTTGCGATGTCGTAGCCGACCGACGACTTGTGCACCCTCGCTCCGCTCTTGACCACCGTTCCGTCGCCGCACACCGCGCGCACCGCGAGGACGTTCTCGCGCACGCCGCCGTACCTCACCCCGCGCGGGCCCGCGGCCGCGGTCGCTATGTTGCCGCCGACCGAGCAGTACGGCGCGCTCGAGGGGTCGGGCGGCCAGAACAGACCGCGCCCCTCGAGCTCCTTGGCGAGGTCGCCTGTTATCACCCCGGGGCCGACGGTCGCGGTCCTGCTCGCCTCGTCGATCCTGACTATGCCGTCCATCCTCTCGGTCGACAGGACCATCCCGCCGCCCTCGGCGAGCGACGAGCCGGTCGTCGCGGTCCCCCTGCCGCGCACGTAGACCGGAGTCTTCGTCAGGTTGGCGGCCTTGACGACCTTCGCCACCTCCTCCTCGCTCGCGGGCCAGGCGACGCAGTCCGGGACGAAGCTCAGCCTGCTGTTGTCGGTTGAGTACGCGCGGCGGGCGCCCTCGTCGAAGGCGAGCCGCCCTTCGGGCAGCGCGCCGGAGAGGGCCTCGCGGAGGGCCGCCGGGTCAGCCATCTGACCGATGGTGTATCATTCTCCGCCTCATCATTGAATCAACAGGAGCTTTCTTCGATGAACAAGCCAGCCACAACTTCCGAGCCCATCCTCGAGATCCTCGCGCGGCGCTGGAGCCCGCGCGCCTTCGACCCCGATGCCCGCATAGAGGCGGGCCAGGTCCGCGCGCTCGCCGAGGCCGCCCGCTGGGCGCCGTCGTGCTTCGGCGCCGAGCCTTGGTCGTACGTCTTCTGCGACCGGCACGGCGACCCCGACAGCTGGGAGCGCGGCTTCCCCTGCCTCGCGGAGGGCAACCAGGCCTGGGTGAAGAACGCGAGCCTCCTGATCGCCGCGGTCGGCCGGGCCGACTTCGAGCACAACGGCAAGCCGAACGGCTGGCACCAGTACGACACCGGCGCGGCGTCGTTCTCGCTCGTGGTCCAGGCAGAGTCCCTCGGCCTGCGCGCGCACCAGATGGGCGGCTTCGACCCCGACAAGGCAAGGGAGGCCTTCGGCATCCCCGAGGGCTGGAACTGCCTTGCGATGATCGCGGTCGGCAAGCAGGCCGCAGCCGAGACTATCGAGATCGAGGACATGCGCAACATGGAACTCGCCGAGCGCAAGCGCAAGGATCTCGGCACCATCGCGTTCGCCGGCAAGTGGGGAGCGGGGCTCGGCTGAGCCCGGCGCGCGGGCGGGGCGGCGGCGCTAGTTGATCCTGCTCAGGACCGCGAGGACGCCCAGAATTACCAGGATCGTGACCAGCGCGCCCCAGAAGTAGCGGTCGGCCTTGTCCGGGGCGCCCTGCGCCCCGCCGCCTTCGGCCGGGGGTGAGTCCTTCGCGCCCTGCTTTCCGCCGTCCTCCGGCGGCGCCTCCTCTTCGGAAGGCTCCGGCGCGGCGGCCTTCTTCCTCGCCGCCCTCGGCTTTTTGGGCTTCTCCTCCTTCTTTGCCGCGGCGGGCTCGGGGGCGGGCGCTTCCTCGCCCTTCTCCCCGCCGTCCTCCTTCTCCGCAGCGGCGCTTTCCAGCTTCTCTTCCTTGGCTTCCGCCTCGGGCTCGGGCTCTTCCCCCTCCTTTGCCCCCTCGCTCAGGTCCGGGCCCTTGCCGCCGTCGTCGGAACCGGCAGCATCGGGGGCGTCCTTGCCCTCGTCCGGCGCAGGCTTGCCCTCGGCTGCCGGCTGCGCGTTGTCTTCCCCTGCGGAAGCGGCGGGCTTTGCGTCCTCCCGCTCGGCGCCGGACTCACCGGCCGCAGCCTCTTCCGGCCCGGCCGACTCTGGTTCCCGCTTGTCTTCGTCCGCCATCGGTCGCTCCCCTGCTGTGCGGGATTCTATTGAATCGGTCAGACGTTGAAGCGGAAGTGCATCACGTCGCCGTCCGCGACGACGTAGTCCCTGCCCTCGCTGCGCAGCTTGCCCGCGGCTCGGCAGCCGGCCTCGCCCCCGCAGGCGACGAAGTCCTCCCACGAGACCGTCTCGGCGCGGATGAAGCCGCGCTCCATGTCGGTGTGAACCAGGCCCGCTGCCTCCGGCGCGGTCGAGCCGGTGCGGAACTCCCAGGCCCGCGACTCGTTCGGCCCGGTCGTGAAGAAGGTCGCAAGCCCGAGCAGCGAGAACGCCGCCCGCGCGAGGCGGTCGAGGCCGCTCGCCTCCTGGCCTAGCGCCGCGAGCATCTCCTTCCGCTCTCCGGGGTCGAGTCCGGAGAGCTCGGACTCGAGCTTCGCGCTGACCGAGATCGCCTTCGCGCCCGTTTCCCCGGCAAGCCCCGCAACCCTCGCGAACGCCTCGCTGCCGCCCGGCGACTCGGACTCGCCGAGGTTGGCGCAGTAGAGCACCGGCTTGTCGGTCAGCAGGCACAGCTCGGCGAGCTGCCCGCGCTGCGCGCCGTTGAGCTCCATCGCCCGCACGGGAACCTCTTCGGCAAGGCCGGCCGCGACCGCGTCCAGGGTGCCGAGGCGCGCGGCGGCATCCTTGTCGCCCGAGCGCGCAAGCCGCGACAGCCTGTCCCTCGCCCGCTCGACGGTCTCCATGTCGGCGAGGATCAGCTCGAGCTCTACGGTCCGCGCGTCCTCGACGGGGTCGACCCGGCCCGCGACGTGCGCGACCCCCTCGTCGTCGAAGCAGCGCAGGACGTGGACGATCCCGTCGACCTCCCTGATGTGCGCGAGGAACTTGTTGCCGAGGCCCTCGCCCTTTGACGCCCCTGCGACGAGGCCGGCGATGTCGACTAGCCGCAGCGAGGCCGGAACGACCTGCGCCGACTTCGACACCTCGGCTATCTCCTCGAGGCGCGGGTCGGGCAGCGGCACTACGCCTACGTTCGGCTCGATGGTGCAGAACGGGTAGTTCTCCGCGGCGGCCCCGGCCTCGGACAGGGCGTTGAACAGCGACGACTTGCCGACGTTCGGCAGGCCGACTATCCCGCAGCGGAGCGTCACCTCAGTCCCCGCCGTGCAGGCGCCGGACCGCGGCGTCCATCGCGCCTGACTCGACGTCGCCCCAGCCCTCCGCCACGCGGCCGAGGCACTCGTCGATCAGCCCGAGATGCGCCTCGCCGGGCGGCTCGAGCACGTAGCGCTCCGGCGGCATGTTCGATAGCCCGCCCTCGAGGTCGCGCGGGTGGCCGATGCCGATGCGCAGCCGCCAGAAGCCGGCCGTGCCCAGCCGCTCGGCCACGTCGCGCAGGCCGTTGTGCCCGGCGCTGCCGCCGCCGAACTTGTAGCGCGCGGTCCCCGGCGGCAGGTCGAGCTCGTCGTGGGCGACGAGCAGGCAGGATGGCTCGACCCTGAAGTACGAGGCAAGCCCCGCGACGGCGGCGCCGGACTCGTTCATGTACGTCCCGGAAAGCCCCAGGCGCAGGCCGTCGGCTGTGCCCGCGGCCTCGGCCGGCAGGTCGCCGACCGGCGAGAAGGCAAGCCCGCGCTCGCGGGCGAGTCGCGAGACGATCCACGCGCCGGCGTTGTGGCGGGTGCGCACGTACCTGTCACCCGGGTTGCGCAGGCCGACGGCGAGCATCACCCGTCCCGCGCCCGGCAGGCCGGCCGCGACGTCCCCCTGGCCGCCTTCCATTGCAGGCGCGTATTTTCAGGCATGCGCCGCGCTTTATTAGAATCCCCTTCCCGACTGCCCTGCAGGACCGGGTGCGCGCGGAGGGGCCATAGCTCATCTGGTAGAGCGTCTGGTTTGCAACCAGAAGGTGAGGGGTTCGACTCCCCTTGGCTCCACCCCTTCCCGCCGCCGCCCGAGGGGTCCGGGCGGCAAGATGTACGAACTGCTCGAGCGAACCTCCACGCCCGCCGACGTCAGGGCCCTGCGGCAGGACGGGCTCAAGCAGCTCGCCGGCGAGCTGCGCTCGTTCGTCCACGAGACCGTCTCGCGGGTCGGCGGCCACCTCTCGAGCAACCTCGGCTCGATCGAGCTCACAGTCGCTCTGCTCCACGTCTTCGAGCCGCCGCGCGACAAGATCGTCTGGGACGTCGGCCACCAGGCGTACGCGCACAAGGTGCTCACCGGCAGGCGCGAGCGGCTCGAGACGGTGCGCCGCAAGGGCGGGATCTCGGGCTTCCCGGTCCGCGCCGAGAGCGAGTACGACGCCTTCGGAACCGCGCACGCCTCGACCGCGGTCTCGGCGGCGACGGGCTACGCGGCCGCGGGAGACAAGGCCGTCGCGGTGGTCGGCGACGGCGCGATGTCCGGCGGGATGGCGTTCGAGGCCCTCAACAACGCCGGCGCGATGGAGGGCCTCGACCTGCTGGTCGTCCTCAACGACAACGACATGTCGATCTCGCCCGCGGTCGGCGCGCTGCGGCAGAACCTCGCGCGGGTCCTCGCGTCGACGGTCTACGACACGGTCCGCTCGGGCTCGGCGATGGTCATGCCGCCGACCCTGCGCGAGTTCGCCTCGAAGGCCGAGGAGCACCTGCGCGGGATGGTGATGCCGGGGACGATCTTCGAGGAGCTCGGCTTCAAGTACTACGGCCCGGTCGACGGCCACGACCTCGACGCGCTCGTGCCGATGCTCTCAAAGCTCCGCAACCGGCGCGGGCCGCGCATCCTGCACGTCGCGACAGTCAAGGGCAAGGGCTACGCCCCAGCCGAGGACGACCCGGTCAAGCACCACGGCGTGTCCGCCCAGGCGGCGCCGCAGAAGGTGGAGACCGCCGGGCCGAAGGGGCCGACCTACTCGAAGGTGTTCGGCGACTGGATCGAGCACGCCGCTGAGCGCGACGACCGGGTCCGGGCGATCACGCCGGCGATGCGCGAGGGCTCCGGCCTCGTCGGCTTCGAGCGCCGCTTCCCCGACCGCTACTTCGACTGCGGGATCGCCGAGCAGCACGCGGTGACCTTCAGCGCCGGCCTCGCCTGCGCCGGGCTGCGGCCGGTGCTCGCGATCTACTCGACCTTCCTGCAGCGCGGCTACGACCAGCTGATCCACGACGTCGCGATCCAGGACCTGCCGGTCGTCTTCGCGATCGACCGGGCGGGCCTCGTCGGCGCAGACGGCGCGACCCACCACGGCGCATTCGACCTGACCTACCTGCGCTGCGTGCCGAACATGACGGTGATGGTGCCCTCGGACGAGGCCGAGTGCTGGCTCATGCTCAACACCGCGCTTTCGCTCGGCTCGCCCGCCGCGGTGCGCTACCCGCGCGGGTCCGGGCCGGGCGCGGCGCTTCCGGAGGACCGGGACGGAACGGTCGAGGTCGGCAAGGCAAGGATCCTCCGCGAGGGCAGCGGCAAGCTCGCGATCCTCGCCTTCGGGCCGACGGCCGCCCCCGCGCTCAAAGTCGCTGAAGAGCTCGACGCGACCGTGGCGGACATGCGCTTCGCCAAGCCGATCGACGGGGGGACGGTCGACAGGATCGCAAAGGAGCACAGCCACGTGGTCACCGTCGAGGAGAACGTCCGCGAGGGCGGCGCCGGCAGCGCGGTGGCCGCGATGCTCGCCGCAAGGCCCAAGGCGCCGCGGGTCAGGGTGCTCGGCCTGCCCGACCGCTTCATCGAGCACGGCTCGCCGGCCGAGCTGCTCGCCGAGGCCGGCCTGGACGCCGCAGGGATCGGGCGGTCCGTCCGGGAGTTCCTCGGCTCCGGCGGCAAGGCGAGGAAGGCGAGGAAGGAAAACAAGTGAGCGCGCGCGGGCTCCTGGGATGGGTCGCGTCGGCTCTGGTCGCGCTGCTGGTGCTTCTGGCGCTTGCCGTCGCCGTCGCGGCCTGGCTCATCACCAAGCGCCACGAGTTCGAGGACCGCATCCTGGTCCCGCTGCCGCGGCAGGTCGGCGGCACCGCGCCGGTGTGGGTGAGCGTCGGCTTCCAGCTCCACCCGATGGACCTGTCGGTGTCGACCGAGGCAACCCTGCGCGTGGCCGCAGACGACTTCGACGCGATCTTGCCCGAGCGCGAGTTCAGCATGCTCGTCGGCGAGACCGACAGCCCGTCGGTCGCGTCGATGCTCGGCAGGCTCGCCTTCGAGGCCGGCTCGGGGAGCCTCTCGGGCGACGGCCCGCGGATCGAGGCCGGCGCCGGGATGGCGGGCGAGTTCTACGTCCGCGAGCGGCGCGAGTACGCGGCCGACGAGGAGCAGCCGGACACCGGCGCCCGCATGCCGTTCCGCGCGCGAGTGACGGCGTCGTTCGGGGCCGTCGGGCTGGGCGAGGACTGGAGCGTTCGCATCGAGAGGCGCTCGGTGTCCTTCGAGCTCGACGCCGAGACCAGGGCCGCCTGGCGCGGAAGCTTCGGCGAGGGCGACCACCTCGCCGACCTAGTCGAGCGGACGGTCAACGAGCGCGCGGGCTCGCTGTTCGAGCGGATCGAGGCGGACGGCGCACAGCTGCGCCCGCTGCTCACCGAGATGGTCGTAGCCCGAGCCGAGGCGGCGGGCGAGGCCGAGTCGCTCGGCCACCTGGCCTTTGCCGGACTTGAGGCGGACGAGTGCCCGGCGGTCCGCGGCGGCGACCTGAGCTACTCGTTTGCCGGGATCGCGAGGCTGGAGTTGGATAATGAGGGGGTGGGGTTCTCCCTCCCGGACCTCGAGATCCGCGAGGGGACCTGCGAATGAACACGGCAAAGGGGGACGGACAGGCATGAAAGAGGACCGCTGCACGCCGAACATGGCGAAGGGGACGCTGCTCGCGAGGGAGGTGAAGGTCCCGGGCGGCGTGATCGCGCGCGGCCGGATCATCGGCAACGACGAGATCGTCATGCTCAACGAGGCCGGCGTGTCGAGCGTCGAGGTGATCAGGATCGGGCTGAGCGACCTGTTCGCCGACGCCGCCGTAGACCACGTCAACCGCCGGCTGGCCGGCGAGGGGCTGCTGCACGTCCCGTCGCGCAAGGGACACGGCGTTGTGTTCTCGTCTGGCTGCGGCATCCTCGAGTACGACGAGGGCGAGCTCGACAGCCTCAAGGGCGAGCTGACCGACTTCGCGATCGAGGCCAAGCCCTCCGGGACGGTCCTGCCCAAGGGAATGCGCTGCGTCAAGACCAGGTCGATCCCGCTGACGGTGCACAAGCCCGCCTTCATGCCGGTCATCGGGCAGCTGCCGCGGCTCGCCGTTTCCCCGCGCCGGACGATAACCGCCGCGCTGTTCTCCAGCGGCGAGGCGGCAGGCAGGCTGATCGGGTTCGTCTCCTCCCGCCTGAGCGACTACGGCAGCTCAGAGGTCCACTCCGACCGCGGGATCAACGACAACGCGGCCCTGACCATCGCGCTGGCCAAGACGGCCGACGTCGAGGCTGCGGTGTTCATCGTCGAGAGCGACGGGATGATGCTCGTGATCAAGGAGGCGCTCGAGAGCCGCGGCCTGCCGCAGCACGGTATCGAGCCGCTCGGCGAGGGGCTGGTCGCGGGGACGGTCGGCAGGACCAAGGTCGTGGCCGCAAGGCACGACCTGGTGGACGCGGACACGCTCTACGACTGGACGGACAGGCTGCACCTGATCGCGCGGCTCGACAGCGGACTGACCAAGCCCGTCGGTGGCTGAGGCCGGCGCGCCCGCCGGGCGGGCGGGCCTCGGGCGGGAGATCAACGGCCTGCTGCGGGAGCTCCTGCCCGCCGGGCTACCCAAGGGCCGCGCCAAGACAAGGTACCTGCACGACTCGGTCTGGGGAACCATCGAGGTCTACCCGCACGAGATCGCGCTGATCAACTCGCCGCTTTTGCAGCGGCTGCGGCGGATCAGGCAGCTCGGCGGCGCGCACCTCGTCTTCCCCGGCGCAGTGCACACGCGCTTTGAGCACACGATGGGAGTCGTGCTCCTCGTCGAGCTGATGTGCAACGGCCTGAACAAGCCCGGCGAGGTGCGGGTGACGGACGGGCAGAGGCTGAACCTGCGGATGGCCGCGATCTGCCACGACGCCGGCCACGGCCCGTTCTCGCACAACTCCGAGTTCTTCTTCAGGAACATGGAGCCGAGAGGGACGAGCGCCGAGGACCTGTCGGCGGAGATCGTCCGCAGCGAGGCGTTCCGCAAGTTCATCGATGAGGTGAACGGACATTTCAAGGACGGGTCGTTGAACGGATCCGAGCTTGGCTGCGACTTCATCGCCCGGGCCATCCAAGGAAGGCTGCCTAGCGACATGAAGTACCTGGGGGAGATCGTTCACGGCCCGTTCGACGCGGACAAGCTGGACTACCTCAGCCGCGACGGGATGCACTGCGGGATACCGATACACGTCGACGCCGGGAGGATCTACCGCCTGATGAAGGTAAGGGACGTGGACGGCGAGATGAGGCTGGTCGGCGGCAGGCGGGCGATCGCGGCCCTGGCGCAGCTCGTAAACCACAAGCTCCACATGAACACCGTCGTCTACCACCACGACGTGTCACGGGCCTGCAAGGTGATGTGCATCAACGCATTCGGGCGCGCCGTTGAGGACGGAGCGACTATCAACGGGAACGAGATCACGTCTCCCGCAAGCTTCCTGGCGCTGGACGACGAGATGGCGCTTGTGCCCGGAGCGGTTCGCGGCAGCGACAGCGCGGCGTCGATATTCAGCGACATGCGGAACCGCAGGCTGTTCAAGGTTGCGGCGCGGTTTGATCGGAACAAGGGAGCGGCCGGAGATGTCGACGGTTCTGACACCGAAAAGCTTCGGGACCAAATCGCAGAAAAAGCGAAGGTGCCCCGCCACCTTGTGGCGGTGGACCTGGCGCCGGCAACGGACAACAAAGAGGCCAAGAACATGCTGGTCGAGGATGAATCACACAACACCCTGAAGCTTCTCGAGCTGATGGACCTGAAGGACCGCGGGACGAAAGTGTCCGACCACCTGATCAGGGACTCTGTGTTCTGCCATGGCGACCACGTCGAAAAGGTTCGGGCGGCAGCGGATGCTGTCCTAGGCCCGCAACAAATTTGAATCCGCAAGAGCCTGCCTGCATCAAAGGCTGAGACACGCTGATTCAGGGTGTTTCCTGAACCAGAGCTCAGCGGAGGGCAGCGATCACAGCCCTGCCTTGCGCAGTCCGGAGTAATACCGGCTGATCACTTCCTTGCAGGCGCGGCGCTCCTCATCGCTGGGAATCGGCTTGGGCGCCCGCCCTCCGACTCCACTGTAGAGCTTCCTCAGCCGCCGTATGTGCGACTGATCTATCCGCTCATTGTTTCTTGAAAATGGCTTTACCATTTCTGCTCTGCCTCGCTTGGTAGGAAAGTAGTTCTAGCACGGCCTGATGTCAACTCCTCCGCTAAGTTGATGTCAAAATCCGGCTTGCCTCATCTGTTGAAAGAGGACGTTCTGACTCGAACAGTTCCGAAATTATCCAAGCCAGCACGCTCCACTTGCTGCTCAAGGTGTGCTTGGTCATCTCTTGCCAAGATCAGATGATGTTCCCCGTCCTGTTCCTGCGAGCCCTGTAGCGGGCAAGAGCTCCGCCCAACTTGCGCCCTAGCAAGCGGTTCATCTCTGCCCTGTGCCGCCTCCTGTGCTCATGCACCTCAGCCCAGAACTCTTCCCTGGTCTGGTAGACGACCTTTCTAATTTTGTTGTTCATACCTGCTCATCCTCAGCAGCCACGCCACAGCACATGAATCGCAAGAGCGGCGCCGGCCGGCTGCCGTCACCTGTCCTTTTTTTCTTCGCTCGCACGCTTGTCCTCTGCGAGTTGTTTGATCTCCCTCCTGTACCAGCTCTCGCCGGGCCTTTTACCCAGCACGCGCTCAAGGTCCTCATCGTTGAGCCTCCTGCATTCCTGCAGGTACTCAGCAAACCCTTCGCTGGTCTCAGGTAATGTCAGTTTCAAGCTGACCGACCCCTTGGACCTGGTCACTCAGGACTCGTCTGGCTGTTGATCGCCAGAGTCAACAGGTCCCTCTGGGCGCTTCCTGCCCAACATGTACCTGTACAGAAGAGGCTCGCCTGGCCTGCGTCCCAGCAAGCGGTCCATCTCTTTCCGGTATTGCCTTCTGTTCTTGTGCAACTCCGCCCAGAACTCTTCCCTGGTTTGGTACAAGAAAGGGATCTTCCTGTCGTGCATTTCAACCTTCTTCATGTTGTCCGCCTGCTTCAAGCCCTTTCCCGACTCCAGCTTGAGATGCCAGCTACGGGGGCAACAGCGGTTCGCACCAGGCGCCTGAGGAGGCGTCTGGCGATCACTTCCCTCCAGTGAAGGGATTGTGCGGGATCTTCCTGCCCGGCTCTGCTCCGTCGTCGACGAAGTCTTCCGGGATGCGCCCCAACTGGCGGTCCAGATCCTCTTGGAATAGCCGCCTGTGCTCCTGCAACTCCTCCAGGAGTTCCTTTCTTGTTTTGAAGAACTCAAACTTCTTGCTCATTTGGTTGCCTCCTGTTGCTTGAATGTAATTATACTTCTCTGGTTTTTCAAGACCTCGAGAAGGTCTGTTGCCGGCACCTGCTGTTGTTCGATTTCGCCAGGCTCACGGAGCTTCTTGAACAGTCCTGAAGCTGTTTTGCTGTCAATGACAAAACCATGCGACGGGAAAGCATCCACCAATGTTTTTATTGTCCATGGTTGCACATTTATTGTGCGAAGCAAGTTTCCGTACCTGTAGGATACTTCCATTGCCCTGATTATCTCTCCGACAACGCGCGGGTCGATCTGGGAATAAATCGGAGCCATCGTCATACCAGCCAGATCTGACGCAATTTCTGAAGCTGATTTCTTGCTCAAGCCTAGCTTCGTCACACAGTACCTGAAATAGTGGCTGAAGGCGTCACGTGTGTGATAGATCAGGGCAGAAAAGGAGGTACTCTGATCCAACCCTGAATGCATCTTTGTCCTGTCGTCTTGGACAACCTGCACGTCAAGAGGTCCGAGCTCACCGTCAACGCTCATGACAAGCTCGTCTGCCGCCAGGCAGACCAGGGTGCCAGCGCTCTTGCACATGTGAGGCACGAAGACGGTGATCTTCCCGTACAGCTTCCTGAGCGTGCTCGCCAGCTTGTACGCAGCGTCCGCACTGCCACCCAAGGTGACCAAGACCAACAGCAGGCCCGCCGACCTTGCTTTGCAGTCCTTGACGAGGGCAAGCGCCTTCTGGACTTGCTCACGGCTCATGGGACCGACGAAGACGAGCACATCCTGCTCGGCGCCGGCCTTGTTTTTCGGCTCTTTCTTGTCTGCCATACACCGCATGCTACACCATTCCCACACCATTTGTCAACCCCCCTGCATGAATCAGGCCCTGACGGCCTGAGCGATCTCCTCGCAGGTGCGACGCGCGCGATGGAGGAGCTCTTGCATGTCGCCCTTGCCCGCGATCCGCATGCCGTTGTCGGGATCCAGGCTGAAGTCCTTGCGCCGCCTAGCCATTTCCACCAGGGCGTCGGCGAAGTCGGGGCTACCCTCGAACCTGAGCTTCAGCCCGTGCGAGTTGGCCTTGATGCTCGACACCCCGAGCCCGTTGGCCCTGATCCGCAGCAGGTGAGAGTCGATCAGGAGCCGCGCCTGGAACGGAAGCGGTCCGAAGCGGTCGACCAGGTGCTCCCTGAACCCCTCGACCTCTTCGGCCTCGTGCATCGCCGAAAGGGTCCTGTAGCAGCGCATCCGCTCGATTGCCCGCGCGCAGTAGTCGGCGGGCAGCCGCGCGTGGCCGCCGAGGTCGACCTCGCAGTCCGACGCCGGGATTCCCGTGTCGCCCTTTAGGCTCCGCGTCGCGGATGCGAGCATGCGCCGGAAGGCCTCCATGCCCATGCCGGTTATCACCCCGCTTTGCGCCTCGCCGAGCACCTCGCCGGCGCCGCGTATCTCGAGGTCGCGGGTCGCGATGTGGTAGCCGCCGCCCATGTGCGCCGACTCGGCTATCGTCTGCAGGCGGCTCTCGGCCCTGGTCTTGCCCTTGCCGTTATCGCCGGAGACCCTCGGCAGCAGGAAGTAGGCGTAGCCCTGCCGGGCCGAGCGACCGACCCGCCCGCGCAGCTGGTGGAGCTGGGCGAGCCCGAAGTGCTCCGAGCGCGGGACGATCACAGTGTTCGCGTTGGGCACGTCGATCCCGCTCTCGACGATCGAGGTGCACAGCAGGACGTCGACCTCGCCGCGGTAGAAGCCGCGCATCACAGACTCCAGCTGGGCGTGCGGCAGCTGCCCGTGGGCGGTGCCGACCCTCGCCGACGGCGCGAGGTCCCTGATCCGCTCCTCGGCCGACTTGATCGTCTGCACCCGGTGGTGGACGTAGAAGACCTGGCCGCCGCGGGCGAGCTCGCGCGAGAGCGCCTCGCGGACGACCGAGTCGTGGTCCTTGGAGACCATCGTCCGCACCTCGAGGCGGTCCGGCGGCGGGGTCGCGATCAGCGACATGTCGCGCAGGCCCTCGAGCGCGAGCGACAGCGTGCGCGGGATCGGAGTCGCGCTCATCGACAGGACGTCGGCGTTCGCGCGCATCTCGCGCATGCGCTCCTTCTGCCTCACGCCGAACCTGTGCTCCTCGTCGATCACGACGAGGCCGAGGTTCGGGATCCGCACGCCCTTGGACAGCAGCGAGTGGGTACCGACGACGATCATCGCCTGTCCCGTCGCGAGCCTCTCGAGCGTCCTGTTCCTGTCGGCCGCGCTGTGCAGGGTCGAGAGCTCGAGCACCTCGGCCCCGGTCCCGGCGAAGCGCTCGACGAAGTTGCGGTGGAGCTGGTCGGAGAGCACGGTCGTCGGCGCGACGACCGCGACCTGCTCGCCCTGGTGCCAGGAGACCCAGGCCGCGCGCATGGCGACCTCGGTCTTGCCGTAGCCGACCTCGCCGCAGACGAGCCGGTCCATCGGCCGCGGCGAGCACAGGTCCGCGACGACCTCGGCGCTCGCGCGCATCTGGTCGGCGGTGTCGCCGTGCTCGAAGCCGGCGAGGAAGGCCGCGTAGGCCTCCTCGTCGAGCGGCAGCCTCTCCCGCGCCCCGAGCGCCTCGCGCGTTGCGTAGAGCTCGAGCAGGTGCGCCGCGGTGTCGCGCGCGGCCTGCTCGGCCTTCGAGCGCATGCTCCTCCAGCGCCGCGAGCCGAGCCGGTGGAGCTCGACCTCCTCGCCTTGCTCGGGACGGCGGTGGCGCGAGACCAGGTGGCACTGCGCGACCGCGACGTACAGCCGCACGCCGCCGGCGAACTCGAGGTCGATGAACTCGTCCTCGACCTCGCCGGACTCGACCGCAGTGAGCCCGTGGTAGCGCGCGATGCCGTAGTCCTGGTGGACCACGAGCTCGCCCGGCGAGAGGTCGTCGAGCTCGAACGCGGCCACGGCCGCAGAGCGCGCGAGGCGCGGCGACGGGACGTAGTCGTGAAGCTCGGCCTCGGTGACCACCGCGAGCGACGAGGCCGGGCAGTCGAATCCGCCGGTCAGCGAGCCCTCGCGGAGGAACACCCCGTGCCTGCGGCCGGCCACCTCGTCCGCCTCCTCGTACTTCGCCCCCGCGGCCTCGAGCGCAGCGGCCACCCGCTCCTTGCGCGCCCTGCCCGACCATGCGAACACCACCCGCCCCCTGCGCCCCGCAAGCCACTTCTTGAGCAGGCCGTACGGCGCGGCGCTATCGCGCCGCACCCCGAGCGGCGGCAGCTCCCGCGCGCCCGCGTCCTCGGCGCCATCTTCCCCGTCCCCGCACACCTCGACCACCGCGTGGCGGTCCATGCCCGCGAACAGCGCGTCCGGCGAGACAAACAGCTCGTCAGGCTCAAGCGCTGCGGTCCCGGCGCGCACCGCGCCGAGGTGCCGCTCCTCGACGAGGCCGGTGAAGTCCGCAATCCTGCCGGCGAGTCCGGCATGCCGCCAGATCGCATCATTGTGCCCTAGGTAGTCGAGCACGCTCGCCCTCGCGCCGTGGAACAGCGGCAGGTAGAACTCGGCGCCGTCGGCCTCATCGCCGCGGCTCACCGCGCGGTAGACGTCGTCGCCGAGGTCGCCGTCGAAGCGCTCCCGCCACCTCTGCCGGAACGCGACCACAGACTCGTCGTCGAGCGGGTACTCCCGCGCCGGAAGCACGTCTATGCGCTCCTGCCTGCCGGTGCTCAGCTGGGTCGCAGGGTCGAAGGTGCGGATCTGGCCGACGCGGTCGTCGTCCATGACGATCCGCAGCGGCCGCAGCTGCCCGCCGGGGTACATGTCCAGCTGCCCGCCGTAGTGGGCGAACTCCCCTGCGGCGCGCACCCGGTCGACGGACGCGCATCCCGCGGCGGCCAGGCTGGCGGCGAGCCTTCCGACGTCGAGCACGTCACCGACCGCGAGCTGGAACGCCTTCGCGCGCAGGACCTCCGGCGGCATGCACGGCAGCAGCGCGTCCGCCGCCGCGGTCACATACACCCCGGGCCTGCCCGAAAGCAGGCGCGCGAGCACCGCGATCCGCTCGCTTGCGATCGCCTTCGGCGGCGAGGTCGCGTCGTACGGCAGGACCTCCCAGCCGACGAGGTGGTGGACCAGGGAAGGGTCCGTCAGGCTGCGGAGCTGGTCCGCCATCCGCAGCGCCGCGGCCGGGTCGTCCATGACCGCCAGCACCCTGCGGCGCCTGCCGAGCCTCGACAGCGCGACCGCCTCGGCGCAGCCCGGCAGGCCCTCCACCCTGCGCGGCTCGCCGCGCGCCCCAGGACGGACGTCGAGCACCGCCGCTAGCGCCCGCCGCCTTCCCGGCGGAAGCGCCGGTCGACCGACGGAAGCGAGGCGAGCGCAACCGCCATCGCGCGCGCGTTTCCGAGCGGCACCGCCGGCCTAGGGCGCGTTGGCCCTGGCAAGATCCCTGGCGGCGTCGAGCCGCCCCTGCTCCCTGGAGCACCGCTCCCGCGCCTCCTCGACGACCTTGGCCGGGGCGTTCGCGACAAAGGACTCGTTGTCGAGCCTGGCGCGCATCCTTCCAACGCTCTCCTCGAGCCTGGCGATCTCGCCGTCGAGGCGCCCCTGCCAGCCGGCGCCCTCCTCGCCGAGCAGGAGCTGCAGGCGCATGCCGTCGACCGAGACGACCGGCTCGCCCGAGTCGGGACCTATCCCACCGGACTCCACCTCGCCGAGCCGCGCGAGCCTCTGCAGCATCCCGACCGAGCCGTCGAGCGTCCCCTCCGGGTCCTCGAGCCGCGCCGGGATCCGCTTGCCCGGGTCGATCCCGAGGCTAGCGCGCAGGCTGCGCCCAGCGTGGACCAGGCCGACGAACCTTTCCATGTCCCCCTCCGCCGCGGAGTCGATCTTCGATTCGTCGCAAACCGGGTACGGCGCGGTGATGATGTCCTCTCCCTCAAAGCCCGCCAGCGGGCCGACTGACTTCCACAGCTCGGCGGTTATGAACGGGACGATCGGGTGGGCGAGGCGCAGGATCGCGGCGAGCACGCCCGCAAGGGTCGCCTTCGCCCCCGCCGCCGCGTCCCCGCCGGAGGCCAGGCGCTCCTTGGACGCCTCTATGTACCAGTCGCAGAACTCGTCGCGCAGGAGCGCGGTGAGCTTCTCGACCGCCAGGTCCAGCCGGTAGCCCGCGAAGCGCTCCGCGACGTCGCGCTCGGCGCGCTGCAGGCGCGAGACGATCCAGCGCTCGGCGAAGCCGCGCTCGCCGCCCCCGGCGGGGGGGCCCTCGCAGGACGAGACCACGAAGCGCGAGGCCTGCCACAGCTTGGTGCACAGCCGCCTGTGGCCGTCGATGCGGCGCAGGTCGAAGTTGATGTTGCGGCCGTGGCCGGCGAGCGAGGCGAAGGTAAGCCGCAGGGCGTCGGCGCCGAAGGCCGGGATGCCGTCGGGGAACTCCTTGCGGGTGTTGCGCTCGATCTCGGCGGCGAGCTTTTCGTCGAGGTCGGGGGTGACCCGCTTCTCGAGCAGCTCGCCGAGGCCGATCCCCTCGATTAGGTCGATCGGGTCGAGGACGTTGCCGCGCGACTTGCTCATCTTCTCGCCGTTGCGGTCGCGCACCAGGCCGTGCATGTACACCTCGGAGAACGGCTCCTTGCCGACGAGGTACTCCGACATCATCACCATCCGCGCGACCCAGAAGAAGATGATGTCGTTGCCGGTCACGAGCGCCGAGGTCGGGAAGTAGCGCTTGAAGTGCGCGTCGCCCCCGTCGGGCCAGCCGAGCGTCGAAAGAGGCCACAGCGCCGACGAGAACCAGGTGTCGAGCACGTCGTCGACCTGCCGGAGATCGCGGCCGTCGCCGGCCTTGGCCCTCGCCTCGCCCTCGTCCTTGGCCACGAAGCAGTTGCCGTCGGCGTCCTCCCAGGCCGGGATCCGGTGCCCCCAGTCGATCTGCCGCGAGATGCACCAGTCCTTGATCCCGGAGAGCCAGTTCTCGTAGACCGACCGCCAGCTGCCCGGCACGAACGTGAGCCTGCCCTCCTCGACCGACTTGAGGGCTAGCTTCGCAAGCGGCTCGGTGCGGACGAACCACTGGTCGCTGAGCATCGGCTCGACCACCACGCCGGAGCGTATCCCGCGCGGGAGCATGTAGGTGTGGTCCTCTTTCTTGACCAGCAGGCCCTGCCCGTCGAGGTCGGCGACGATCCGCTCGCGGGCCGCGTAGCGGTCGAGCCCCCGGTAGCGCTCCGGCGCGTTGTCGTTGAGGACCGCCTCGGGCGTCATCAGCTCGATGATTGGGATGTTCTTGTCCGGGTGGCGCATCGCAACCTCCCAGTCGTTGAAGTCGTGCGCAGCGGTGATCTTCACGCAGCCTGAGCCGAACTCAGGGTCGACGTGCTCGTCCTCGATCACCTCGATCGTCCGCTCCGTGCACGGCACCCGGACGAAGCGCCCGACCTGGGCCGCGTGGCGCGGGTCGCCCGGCGCCACCGCGAGCGCGCCGTCTACGAGGATCGTCTCGGGACGGGTGGTGGCGATCACCATCCCGTCGGTCCCGTCGCCGTCGGCGAACGGGTAGCGCACGTGGTAGAGCACGCCGCTTTCCTCCTCGGCCGCGACCTCGAGGTCGGCAAGCGCGGTGAGCAGCTTCGGGTCCCAGTTGACCAGCCGCTTGCCGCGGTAGATCAGGCCGTCATCGTGGAGCCGGACGAACACGTCGCGGACCACCGCCGAGAGCTTGGGGTCGAGGGTGAAGCACTCCCGGCTCCAGTCGCACGAGTCGCCGAGGCGCCTCATCTGCCGGCCGATAGTCGACGCCGATCCCTCCTTCCACTCGAGCACCCGCTCGAGGAACTCCTCGCGGCCCATCGCGTCGGGGTCCAGGCCCTGCCCGCGAAGCGCCCGGGAGACCACGATGTGGGTTCCGACGCCGGCGTGGTCGGTCCCCGGCTGCCAGAGCACGTCGTCGCCGCACATCCTCCGGTGGCGGACGAGCGCGTCCATCACCACGTGCTGGAAGGCGTGGCCCATGTGCAGCGATCCCGTGACGTTCGGCGGCGGAAGCAGGATGCAGTATCCCTTCCTGCCCTCGCGCGGTGTGGAGTCGAAGGCCCCCGAGGACTCCCAGCCCTCGTAGATCCCGCGCTCGATCGCGGCGGGGTCGTACTGCTTCGCGAGCGCGTCGCCGTTGCTGCCCATGGCGGGCGGAATTCTATCCACTGGCTTTGCGCGCAGGCATGCGCGAAGCCTTGCGCCGCTTGGCTAGAATCAGCGAAGGGGAAGGGCAATTCGATGAGGTTCTCGCTCACCAAGCCGAAGACCGCGATCGCCGCGACCGCTATTGCGGCGGCGATGTTCGGCTTCGGCTACGCGATGGTCCCGCTCTACTACCGCCTGTGCGCGGCGCTCGGGATCGACGTCGCGACAGTCGAGGTCTACAAGGAGGTAACCCGTGGCGAGGCCGCGGTCCGCCCGCTGCGGATGGAGTTCGACGCGAACTCCCACAACGACCTCGTCGCGATGAGCCCGGACCTGCGCACGACCAGGCTAGACACCGGCACCGCCTACAAGGTAGCCTACGAGATAAGCAACCTGACCGACCGGCACGTAACAGGAACGGCGGTGCCGTCGTACAGCCCGCAGCGCGCTGGGAAGTGGGTCAGGAAGCTCCACTGCTTCTGCTTCGAGGAGGTCGACCTCATGCCCAACGAGGCGCGGGTGGACCCGGTGGTTTTCATCGTCGACCGCGACATCCCCGCCGACATCGAGGTGGTCTCGCTGTCGTACACCTTCTTCCCGAAGGAAGGGGCGGACGGACACACGGCGCACTGAGGCACCGGCTTGAAGAAAGTATAATGACGCGAAATCTCCAAGGGAGAACGCGCAATGAAACACTTCAGGTTCCTTATCGGGCTGCTGACGCTACTGGCAGTTGCCCCCCCCCCCTTCTAGGTGCTGAGCCAAGGGCCTACGTCGGCGCAGGAGGAGGATTCGGCTCCTACGACGGCGAGGACACGCTCACGGTTGGCGGCAACACCGTAACAGGCGAACTCGACGACAGCTCGTTCGGGGGAGTGCTCTACGGAGGGTACGAATTCAACGAGAACCTGGCGTTCGAGCTTGCGTACTTCCAGGGTACGGAAGTCGAAGGCAACCTGGGCGCAGTCAATTTCGAGGCGACCTTTTCCGGCCTGAACCCGGGAATGCTGATCAAGCACAAGACGGACCAGATGACCGTGTTCGGGCATGTCGGGATGATGTTCTGGGACTACGAGGTAACCACAACCAACGTGGTTCCGATGAACGTTTCGGCCGAGTCCGACGGCAACGACATCACGTTCGGCGTGGGCGTCGAGCGGGAGATGAGCGACAACTCGTCCCTTCGCGCTGACTGGCGCATCGTCGACGCCGACGGGATCTCAACCAACATCTTCTGGGTGAGCTTCCAGCGATACTTCTGACAGCAGAAGAAAACTAGCCGAACCAAGTTATGACGCCAGGCGACTGCGGCTCGCCTGGCATGGCGTTGCTGACGGAGAAGCGCATTCTGGCACTCGGCTCACACAGCAAGTAAGGCAGAATTCAATATGATTTGCAGTGAGAAAGCCTTCCACAATATGCGAAATGCCGTTCGAGCAGTATGCGGAATGGGATTTAAATTACTCAGGCTAGAATGCCGATTCCGGAAACGTTGCGAATAGTTCGAGTGAATAAATCTGACATTTTCCGCTGTTTTCTATCCGAACACAGGAAATAACTTGATTTTCGCTTCCAACATGCAATAACATGCAGGGAAGGCGTCCCGCGCAACTGACTTGGCCGCATTCGGCGGGCGATTTTCTGCCGATATTGCGGTTGCGTTATGCATTTGCCAACTGGGGCGGCACGAAAGAAAGGCATGGCGAACCCAGTCCATTACAATGAGAACGGATTTCCTCCGGAGAACCTCGATGTGGCATCCCTGCTTCCGCTGGTGGGGGAGGCAAGCCGTGCTCTCGGCAGTCTCGCTGACCTGCTCGACACCACTCCAGACCCGGAGATGCTGCTAGCTCCTCTCGAGCTGATCGAGGCCGTGCGCTCGTCGAGGATCGAGGGGATCAACTCCGATGCCGTGCAGACAATGATGATACGTGCCTTGCGAGGGCGGGGCTATTCCGAGCACGAGCGCGGTGACGCCGAAGAGGTCCTCAACTGCATGGACGCCCTTAGGCTTGCCGCCGAAGGCATTGGCATCAGCGGAGCACTCACTCCTGATGTGCTTTGCAAAACCCATGCGGCGCTGATGCGGGGCGAGCGCGGCCGCGACAAGCAGCCGGGGCGGTTCCGCACGATCCAGAACTGGATTGGCAATCCGCGCCTCGGCCCTTTCGACCAGGACAGTTACTTTCCCCCTCCTCCTGAAAGGGTACGGGGACTGATGGAGCGCCTGCTCGATTTCGTAAACAATCAGGTCGGCGGAGATTTCGACCCGCTGATAGCGATAGCCCTGGCCCACGCTGAGTTCGAGGGCATCCACCCCTTCGTCGACGGAAACGGCAGGACCGGGCGCATGCTGGTTCCCTTGATGGCGCGCAACAGCAAGCTGCTGGGCAAGCCGGCGCTGTTCCTGAGCCTGTATCTGGACGGATACAGGCGGAAGTACTACAGCGGCTTGCGCGGTATATCCGAAAAAGGGGCGTGGACGGACTGGTGCAAGTACTTCCTCGAGGGCATCCGGGACCAGGCAGAGTCCACGCGATCGGCCACTGAGCTATTGCTCGAGCTGCGGACCTGGCTTGCCGAACCTGTCGCGATGATGTCTCCGAAGAACCACATGCAGGTGATCCGCTTCCTGTTCTCGTCGCCGGTGTTCAGGGTTTCCGACATGGCAGAAGCAACCGGCATGTCCAGGGTAGCTTGCCGACGGATAGCCGATCAGCTCCGCGATGCGAAAATCACCGAGGCAAACGAGAACGGCAATGGCTCCAAGCCGGACCTCTATCTGTTCAGGGAACTGATGTGGCAGCTGGGGAACTGGGACGTCGATCCGAGCAGGCTGCACACATTCACAGTGTTCGTCCGGCCCGAACTTCACGCGCCGGACAAGTGACGCCGGCGGCAAGGGCCATCTTGAGCGGCAACTGACTTACCAAGGAGGATCGGCCGTGGAGAAAGTGAAGCTTCGCAGCTACGAGATCGAAGGCTACGGAGCCAAACTGCGCGAAGCAGACCGAGCCAAGATAGTGGATGTATTGGGCGATTGCTTGCTCATGATCGACAATGTTCCCCCAAAGTTTCTGCTGCAAAGCGGAGCTGCGCGGGGAATGGCTCTGCAGATCGAGGACGCAATTCCGAAGGACTGGGAGTCCTCTCCGCCAAACAGCAACAGCGTGCTGTCCCGTGAGCACTGGCGTCATCGGGCGGCATGCCTGTTGAGCGCGTCCTACACCACCCAGCGCGAAACCCGGCATGTGGTGATCAGAGAGTTGGTGTACTCGCTGCAAATTCTTCACATCGAGATAGGACCCACGGAAGAGGCGAGGCTGGTTCGGAAGGAGAGTTATGAGAGCGGTTTGGAAATGTACTCGCCGGACTATGACTATGAGGAATGAGACTTCGGTCTACAGCAGAACCGCGAAATCAATGACATATAACAGGAATCAACTTCCCCTGCCTTGCCTGTTACACTGATGGCCGGACGGCACAGGTTAGAATCCGTCCCGCCGGTTGGACGCTTCCGTGCGTCCTACGAAAACCAGACCAGGTTGAGCAAGGACGAAGCATGTCGCACAGCATAGACCCGACCATCCAGACCTACGGGTTCGAGGACGAGTACTACGTCCCCAAGCCCTCGAGGTGGCCGCTGCTGACCGCGCTGTCGGCGACGGTGCTCGTCGTCGGCTTCGCGATGGTGTTCAACTCGATCGCGGGCGGGCTGGTCGTGTCCGGGCTCGGCCTGCTCTGGCTGATAGCGAACTCCTACGGCTGGTGGTCGGACGTCATCGGCGAGAGCGAGGGCGGCAAGTACGTCGCCTGGGAGGACGTCTCGTTCCGCTGGGGGATGATGTGGTTCATCTTCTCGGAGGTGATGTTCTTCGCCGGCTTCTTCGGCGCGCTGTTCTACGCCCGCGGCATCTCGGTGCCCGACCTCGCCACCGAGGTCTCGCGGACGATATGGCCGGGCTTCCAGGCGACCTGGCCGACTATGGGCCCCTACCGCCAGGTCGACTTCGAGACCATCCCTGCGTTCGGCGTGCCGCTTGTCAACACCGCGGTGCTCCTGACCTCGGGCGTGACGATCACCCTCGCCCACTGGGCGCTCAAGCTCAACAAGCGCGGCGCGCTCTCCCTGTGGATGGCGGCCACCGTCCTCTTGGGCATCGCGTTCCTCGCCCTGCAGGCCGCCGAGTACGCGCATGCCTACGCCGACCTGAACCTCCGGCTCGACTCGGGGATCTACGGGTCGACGTTCTTCATGCTCACGGGGTTCCACGGCTTCCACGTGACCATCGGGACGATCTCGCTTATCGTCATACTCATAAGGTGCCTCAAGGGGCACTTCACGCCGAACAACCACTTCGGCTTCGAGGCAGTGGCGTGGTACTGGCACTTCGTCGACGTCGTCTGGCTCGGGCTGTTCATGGTCGTCTACTGGCTGTAGCTGCCCAACTCTGGGATCAAAGCAATCCCAGAACCCCACAATCGGTAATAACCAGCCATATTGCATATATATTTTGAATATATTGAATTATTTGTGGCTTGGCAAGCGGTCATTAAAGCGGTCATTAAAGTGGACATTTTGACCATACATAATTTTCTTCTGTCCCTCTAACTGTATGGAGTAATATACAATATCACCCCGAGTTGTCGAACGACAAACCGGTCAATTAACCGGCCAAGGAACCGGACAGATGTCTACAATTACAGAAACCAAGGACGATGGCGAACCCATCGGGCAGTTTGAGCCATTATCACTTGGCATTTCCTCGGAGTTCAGATCAGGACTGGACGATCTAGCCCTGACACTGGCGATACGCTCGACGGAATTTCGAGCATCGTTGCCGGAATCAATAGCCGGTTCATTGTCCGTGTTAATCCGGTCAATGAACTGCTACTACAGCAACCTGATTGAAGGTCATCACACACATCCTGTTGACATTGAGCGTGCACTGAACAACGACTTCAGTGACGACATAAAAAATCGCAATCTGCAACTAGAGGCTAAAGCCCACATAGCAGTTCAGAAATGGATCGATGAGGGAGGGTTACAAGGGGGAGCAACCAATCCTGACTCCATTCGAGAGATCCACATGAGATTTTGTAAACTACTGCCGCCAGACCTACTCAAGCAATTAAATCGAAATACAGGCGAAATGGTCCCGATTATTCCTGGTCAATTTCGCACTGGAGGTGTGAAGGTAGGCTTTCACATCGCCATTAGTCCTGGTGCAGTCCCTCGCTTTATGAATCGTTTTCATGATGCCTATTCATCTCCACAATTGAGTCGCATCGATAAAATTCTAGCAGTTGCCTATGCTCACCATCGCCTTGTTTGGATCCACCCCTTTCCTGATGGAAATGGCCGCGTCACTCGACTGATGTCCTATGCGATGCTTCTGGAAGAATTAGGCAATAATGGGCTTTGGTCAATAGCTCGGGGGCTTGCGCGAAATGTAGATGAGTACAAAAGGCTTCTCATGGAATGCGATGCAACCAACAAAGAAATCGGCGTTGATAGAGAAGGGCTCTCCGAAGAAGCACTTGCCGATTTTGCCCGTTTTTTCCTGAATTGTTGCATCGACCAAGTAAACTTCATGGAAGGACTGATGAGACCCGATTTACTTCGAAAACGCATCCTAATCTGGGCCGAGGAAGAATTCTACAGAGGCACACTTCCAGCAAAAGTCGGAACAGTCCTCAGCACAGTTTTGTTACAAGGGTTTATTCCGCGAGCTGAAGTTGCAAAATTACTTGGGGTTAACGAACGTACTGCTCGCCGAATTACTTCCGCGCTAGTCGATTGCGGTGCCCTAACCTCAACGAGTACTCGCGCCCCATTACAACTGGCCTTTCCTGCCAAACTTGCAGGTCGCTGGATGCCGGGCCTTTTTCCAGATCAGTAATTGCTTGCACTCGCTACCGAGCAAATACAGTCACATATTCACATCTACCAACACCGGGTTCTACGTTTTCCGATAATATCATCGTGTTGGAAACAACCACTTCTTACCGCTGATAATTTATGTCATGGAAAGACTCGGAGTCTCCGCGGCCCTTCTCACGCCGTTTGCCGATGACGGCAGCATCGACGAAGGGCTTCTCGCCGCGCACGCCAAGGGCCTGCTCGACAGCGGAATTGAGAGCGTCACGCTGTTCGGGACCACCGGCGAGGCCGCCTCGGTCTCGCGGGTGGAGCGCCCCGCGGCGATCGAGGCCCTGCTCGGCGCCGGCTGCCCCGCCGACCGCATCAACCTCGGGCTTTGCGCGACGTCAACAGGCGACGCCGCCGAGCAGGCGCGCGAGGGGCTGTCGGCCGGGATAACGAGCTTCCTCGTCCCGCCGCACTTCTACTTCAAGGACTGCGGCGACCGGGGCCACCTTGAGTGGCACAGCAGGCTTCTCGAGCGGACCGACCCCGCCGCGCGCCTCATCCTCTACCACATACCCCAGGTCACCGAGGTTGCGATCTCCCTCGAGCTCGTCGCGCAGCTGAAGGAGCGGTTCGGTGACAGGCTGCGCGCGATCAAGGACAGCTCGAGCGACTGGGAGAACACCAAGGCGCTCATCGACCAGGGCGCGCTGCCGGTGCTAGTCGGCGACGAGAGGATGCTCGCGAAGTCCGCCGCCGCAGGGGGAGCGGGCACCATCAGCGGGACGACAAACATATACCCCGAGAAAGTCAAGCAGCTGTACGAATCCAAGACTGACGACCCCGTGCTGATCGAGGAGATCACCCGCATCGTCTCGGTGCCTGTGATCCCGTCGCTCAAGGCCGTGATGGCGAAAACCAGCGGCAACCCGGCCTGGGAGCGGGTGCGCCCGCCACTCGAGCAGCTCGGCGAAGGCGACAGAAAAACGCTGTTCAGCAGCCAAGGGACGGCCAGCTAGCGACTGCCGGGTCGCGCCTTCCACCTGCCACTTCCTGAGGCAACGCAAGTGAACAAGGCCCTGACCGTCCTGCGCCGGGGAGCCGAGGCCTTCCTCGGCGCCCTGGTCGCGCTGATGTTCTGCACCTTCATCCTGCAGATCACGATCCGCTACACGGCCAAGCTGGAGTGGATCGCCGAGGCGGCCCCGTTCCTAAACCCGGCCCACTACGGGTGGACGCTCGAGTTCTGCCTCGTGCTGTGGGTCTGGATCATCTTCGCCGGCTGCGCCTTCGTCGTGCGCGACCGCGACCACGTCACCTTCGACATCCTCCGCGACGCGGTCGGGCCGAACCTCCGGCGCTGGTTCCTCGT
>CAZDYI010000072.1:0-3868 GCA_964509765.1 uncultured Gammaproteobacteria bacterium | reverse complement strand
CCGCCGCCGAGGTCGTAGACGACGTACACGCCTTGCTCGCCCGTGTCGAGTCCGTAAGCGAGCGCGGCTGCGGTGGGCTCGTTGAGCAGCCGCAACACCTCTATCCCGGCGAGCTTCGCGGCGTCCTTGGTCGCCTGGCGCTGCGCGTCGTCGAAGTAGGCTGGCACTGTTATGACCGCACCGTCAAGGTGCGGCTTGCCGTCTTCCCCGCAGGAGAACCCGCCGTGTTTGAGCGCCATGTGCACCAGAAGGCGCAGTATGTCGGCCGACACCTCCACCGGGCTGTACTCGCGTCCGGCCACCTTGATCCGTGCCATGCCCTCGACCTCGGCAAACTCGAAGTGGTACTTGTCCTCCACGTCGGATCGGCTCCGGCCCATCAGCCTCTTCACCGAGGAGACCACCGTTTCAGGATGCTCTTCCTGGGCCTTCTTGGCCTGTGTTCCGACAACGGGTTCTTCCCCGCCATACTTGACAGCTGACGGGACTATCCTGACCTCGTCCTCTCCTGCGATCACCTCGGGTTTGCCGTCCTTGTTTACAGTAGACACCAGCGAGTTCGTCGTGCCGAGGTCGATCCCGACGACGTTCCTTTGCCGCCGCTCGGGTGCCTTGCCCTTGACTGTGAGGGGTACGAGAGCCATCCTGTCCCTAGGTCCCGGCGGCCCTGCGCGCCTGCTCGCGGCAGTTGATCAGGTAGCGCAGGCGGCGCGCGGCGTCAACCGCCCCGTCGACCCCGTCTCCCTTGCCGTCGACGATGCTGCCGGCCCCTTCGAACTCACTCTCGATCTCGCCGTCGAGCTCGGCAACCATCCCCGCCGCGCCCGATGCGTCGCCCGAGTCCTCGATCTCCTCGAGCCGCTCGCGGAGCTCCATCTGCCGCTCGAGGAAGTCGACCGGCATCTGCGCCCGGTCGCCCTCGGCAAACGGGTCGCTGCCCCGCAGCGACAGCAGGCACGCGAGGCGCCGCAACGGGTCCGCAAGCGTACCGTAGGCCTCGTTGACGTCTGCGGACAGCCCCTCGGCGGCCCTGCGCTCGGCCGGGCTGGCGCCAACGTGCCGGTCCGGGTGGAGGCTCTCGCGCAGGCTCGCGTACCGCCGCCCGAGCTCCTCCTCGTCGATGGAGAACCGCTCCGGAAGCCCGAGGATCTCGAAGGGCGACCTCTCCCGCATCAGCGGGTCCCGGTCAGGGCCTGCGGCTCAGACCGTGAAGCTCTCGCCGCACCCGCACGTCCCCTTGACGTTCGGGTTGTCGAACTGAAAGCCCTCCTGCAGGCCCTCGCGGCGGAAGTCGATTGTGGTCCCGTCGAGGAACCGGTGGCTCTTGGGGTCGACCGCGACGCGCACGCCGCCGCACTCGCCGACGAAGTCGTCGTCGCGCAGGTCGCCGTCAAGCTCGAAGGTGTACGCGTACGCCGAGCAGCTCGAGGTGCGCACGCCGATCCGGATCTGCGCCGGCCGGCCCTCGCGCTCTGCGTAGCCCAGCACGTGGCCCGTGGCTGCGTCGGTCATCTTGATGTTGGCCCGGGCGTGGGCCGCCTCGACCTGCATGGCATCCTGCGGCGCGCTCACCGCGGCTCCCGGCGGCATGCCGGACCCGGCGGCTACGACGCGACGGCCCCCTCGGCTGCCGCGACCGCCTCGCCGTGCTTGGACTTGTAGTCGGCGACGGCCGCCTTGATCGCGTCCTCGGCGAGCAGCGAGCAGTGGATCTTCACCGGCGGGAGCTCGAGCTCCTCGGCGATCTGGGTGTTCTTGATCTCGAGCGCCTGGTCGACGGTCTTGCCCTGGACCCACTCGGTCACCAGCGACGACGAGGCGATCGCCGAGCCGCAGCCGTAGGTCTTGAACTTGGCGTCCTGGATGACTCCGTCGCTGCCGACCTTGATCTGGAGCTTCATGACGTCGCCGCACGCCGGGGCGCCGACCATGCCGGTCCCGACGGACTCGTCGCTCTTGTCCATGGAGCCCACGTTGCGCGGGTTGTCGTAGTGGTCGAGGACCTTGTCGCTGTAAGCCATTTCCGTTTACCTCCGTGCTAGTGGGCGGCCCACTGCACCGTGCTTAAGTCTACACCCTCCTTGTACATCTCCCACAGGGGCGAGAGGTCGCGGAGGTGGCCGATCTGGCTGTGGAGGAGGTCGATCAGGAAGTCGATGTCCTCCTCGGTGGTGAACCGGCCGATGGAGAACCGGATCGAGCTGTGCGCGAGCTCGTCGTCGCGGCCGAGCGCCCGCAGGACGTACGACGGCTCGAGGCTCGCGGAAGTGCACGCCGAGCCCGACGACACCGCGACGTCCTTGATCGCCATGATCAGGGACTCGCCCTCGACGAAGTTGAAGCTCACGTTGAGGTTGTGCGGGACGCGGCGCTCGAGGTCTCCGTTGACGTAGATCTCCTCGATGTCGTCGATGCCCTTGAGCAGCCGGTCGCGGAGCTTGGTCACCCGCTCGATCTCGTCGTCCTGCTCCTCGGCGCAGATGCGGAAGGCCTCGCCCATGCCGACGATCTGGTGGGTCGCGAGCGTCCCCGAGCGCATGCCGCGCTCGTGGCCGCCGCCGTGGATCTGCGCCTCGAGGCGCACCCGCGGCTTGCGGCAGACGTACAGGGCTCCGACGCCCTTGGGGCCGTAGGCCTTGTGCGCCGACAGCGACAGCAGGTCCACGTTGGCCGCCTTGACGTCCATCGGGACCTTGCCCGGCGCCTGGGCGGCGTCGACGTGGAAGATCACCTTGCGCTCGCGGCACAGCGCCCCGATCGCCGGGATGTCCTGGATGACTCCGACCTCGTTGTTGACCCACATCACCGACACGAGCACCGTGTCCTCGCGCAGCGCCTTTTCGATCCTCTCGACCGGCACGAGGCCGTTGTCGTCCGGGTCGAGGTAGGTCACCTCGAAGCCCTCGCGCTCCATGTCGCGCATGACGTCGAGCACCGCCTTGTGCTCGGTCTTGACCGTGACGAGGTGCTTGCCGCGCTTGGAGTAGAAGTGGCCCGCGCCCTTGATGGCGAGGTTGTCGGACTCGGTCGCGCCCGAGGTCCAGACGATCTCGCGCGGGTCCGCGCCGATCAGGTCCGCGACGTGGCCGCGGGCCTCCTCGACCGCCTCCTCGGCCTCCCAGCCGTACGAGTGCGAGCGCGAGGCCGGGTTGCCGTAGACCCCGTCGTTGGTCATGTAGCGCATCATCGCGTCCGCGACGCGCCTGTCGACAGGACAGGTCGCCGAGTAGTCGAAGTAGACCGGTTTCTTGCGCTTTTCCGCCGCCATGTGATTAATCTCGGTTCGCCTTCGGATTTTATCAAGCCGGGCGCTTTCAGGCTCCGCCGAATCCTTCGCAGCCCCTGCGCCGCGCGATCCACTCCAGGTGCTCCATCCGGGCGTTGAGCCTGGAAATCCGGTAGTTGCGCCTCGCCTCTTCGGAGTCCAGGGCAATCCACAGCGGGAGGACGACATGGCTCAAGGCATCCCCGACAGCGCCCACGTCGGCCGCTCCGTCCCTGATCTCCTGCCGGTGCGCTTTGTGCCTTGACATCTCCGCGGCGATGTCCCCGCAGCCCATCTTCATGTCGCTCTCCTCGGTGGCGGAAAACTCGATCCGCTCCGAAGGCGGAAAGAACGGCGGGGTCATGCAGCCTGACAGCGCAACAAGCGCCAGCGCGTACAGGGCCGCCTTGCCGGTCCTTCCCCTGTACCCGCGCACGCCTCCGGCGTCAGGGGGCAGCGACCGCGGCCATCTTCGACAGCCGCTCGACCAGGGCGGCGACCGCCTCGGCGAACCTCCCGACCTCGCCGGCGTCGTTGCCCGCGCCGAGCGAGACCCGCACCGCGGTGCGCGCCTCCTGCTCCTCGAGGCCCATCGCGAGCAGG
>CAZDYI010000071.1:0-3246 GCA_964509765.1 uncultured Gammaproteobacteria bacterium | reverse complement strand
CGGTCGGACTCGAGCCTGTCTGCGAACGACTCGAGGAATGCGTTGCGGCCCTGCGCGCCTGACGAGGCGAGGACGGCCTTCGCCGCGGCCGCGGCCGAAAGGGTCTCCTCGACCATCGCTTCGCTCATCTCAGCAGGTTCGCGTCGAGCCTGTTGTTCTTGGCCATCATCGAGAACGCGCACGCAAGCCGCTCCATCAGCAGCCAGGGGTCCGCGCCGTCGAGGCCCTTCGTCGCGCGGTCCGCGCGCGCGACGCCGGACATGTACGCCTCGGCGTCCGAGCGCTTGAGCCTCGCAGACAGGTCCTTGAGGTTGTTCCTGTGGCCGCTGGATATCCCCCACACGCCCTTGCCGCCGTCGATCATCGTCAGCAGCGCGCGGCCCTCCTCGGCGAGAGCCCAGCACACGAGCACCGGGGCCTCCTTGGTCGCCTCGAGGTTGCGCACCGCGCGCACCGCGCGCAGGGCGTCGCCGTCGGCCATCGACTCGCGCAGGGAGTACAGGTCGTCCCGGGTCTGGTCGGCGAGACCCTCGCGCACCGTTCCCGCGCCTATCTCCCCGGCGTCGTCGCCCCGGAGGATCTGGAGCTTCTCGAGCTCCTGCGCGGCCATGCTCAGGTTGCCCTCGGTCATGCTCGCGAGCAGCTCTGCGGCCTCGTCGTCGAGCTTGAGCCCGATCTTCGCCGCGCGCGCCTTGACCCAGCCCGGCATGCGCTCGAACGGGACGTGCTTGCCCTCGACGACCGTGAAGGTCTCGACGAGCCTGTCGTACCACTTGCCCTTCTTGCGCGCGACGACCGGGCTCGCGACGATCACCGCGTCGCCCTCCCTGACCGCCTGTTCCGCGATGTCGCAGATCGGCTCGGCGGCCTTGGCCGCGATCGGCTCGGCGCACAGGAACTCAAGGAGCGTCCGCCCGCCGAACAAGTTGCCCGTCCCGACCTCGGCGCGGGCCTCGTCGGGATCGAAGGATGCGTCGACCAGGAACAGGGTGCGGTCGTCGCAGGACAGCGCCTTGCGGATAAGGTCGCGGTCCTCGGACAGAAGCCGCGGCTCGTCGTTGAGGACGAGGTAGGCGAGCGACGTCTCCTCCTTGAGGTGCCTCTCGAGGCTGTTGCTGTCGACGCTCACTCCGAGCTCTGCTGCGCGAGTCCCGCAACCATGCTGCGGATTCCATCACGTCGGGCGCTGTCGAAGAACCTGCGGTCCGCGAGCTTGTTGGCGCGGTGCGTCGTGTCGTCGTTGTCGACGAGCTGGCTGTACCTGTAGTCGCCCTCGACCGCCTCGCCCTCGTCCGGCACCAGGCTCCAGCTGAGTACGTAGCGCAGCCTGCGCTTGGTCGCGCGCCCGGAGCCGGTCAGCGACGTCGGCTGGACGTCCGTGGTCTCCTCGAGGTACAGCTTCGGGCTCCCGTCGCCGCTTGCGCCCGCGACCCGCAGGGCCCTCTCGGCCTCGCGCCGCAGGGCCGCGGAGTCTGCGCGGACCTCGACCGCGCCGATGCGCAGCTGCCCCTTCCCGGACGTCTCGAGCCCGCAGCCCGCGGCCGCGAGCGCAAGCGACAGCGCCAGGGCAGCGAGCGCCGCCCTCACCGGACCCTTCCCGTGACGAAGTTGACCACGTGCTCGGCGTCGCGCCGCGCCCACTCGACCGCCACGACCGTTTCGCCGGTCGGCGGGAAAGAGGGGTAGCCGCGCGCGTAGGCCTGGCGGTCAAGCTCCTCTTTCGCCCTGGCCTCGGCCTCGCGGTCGGTGAGGGCGGATCCCGACGTGAAGGCCAGGCGCTTGCGGCCGCCGACCTGGACGACGTAGGTCTCGTCGCCGAGCGCGCGGATCGCGCGGCTGTCTGCCTTCGGCCACGGCGCCTCGCAGAGCAGGCCGCCGAAGCCGAGTGCGGCCCACAGCTCCTCGGTCGCATGCGGGATGATCGGGTGCATCACCGAAAGCAGGACCCGCGCGCACTCCGCGGCGAAGTCGCAGTCCCGCTGCGAGTCGACGGAAACGGCCCCGTCGAGCAGCGAGAGCATCTCGCGGGCCCGCGCGAGGACCTTGCTGAGCTCGAGGTCGCGGTTGCCGTGCCTCGAGTGCTCGACGTTCCCGCCCTTGAGGTAGCTCGCGTCGATCGCCTTGAGGCAGCGGTGCAGGGCGGCCCTTCTCCTGTCGCCCTTCGCCGGCCTACCGGACGAGGCCGCGACGAGCTCCGCCTTGGACGCGACGACGTGCCAGAAGTGGCCGACGAAGCCCAGCAGCTTCTCCATCCGCTCGGGGTCCAGGTGGTCCGCGAGCGCGTCCATCTTCCCGTCCTCGAGGTAGTTGAGCAGCCTGTCCATCCTGTTGGCGTCGAGGAAGCGGAGCAGGGGGCGCGCGGGCCTGCCGAGGCCGGGCTCGCAGAGCCGCTCGCGCTCGCCGAGGCTCAGCGTCCCCCGGAGCCGCGCCTCGGTCCGGTCGTCGACGAAGGACAGCAGCCTGTCCGTCGTCTCCCGGTCCACGAAGCCGGCCAGCTTCCCGTATGCATCCTCGTCTAGCGGCGCTCCCTGCAGCCGCTCAAGCCTCCGCCTGCCGATGATGGCCTCGGCCTGGCGGGTCCTCTCCGCCCCGAGGGTGCGGTTGCGCAGGCGCTCGATTGTCTCGCTCCCCCCGAGGGTTAGCTTCAGCTTCTCGAACTTTTTCCGGGGCAGGGCGGCCTTGTCGAGCGCGGCCGTCGCTTCCTTTCCGATCGCGCGCTCGACCGCGCGCCGCTCCTTCGGGCGCAGCTCCCCTGTGTAAAGGCGCTCCATCCCGGCGACGTCGAGCAGGCCGTGGCGCAGCCGCGCGAGGCCTTCCTTGCCGAGGATCCTCTTGGCGTCCGCAAGCCTCTTGCCCTTGAGGGTCCCGCGCCGCAGCGCGGCGTAGCCGCGGTCGTCGAGCAGGCCGTGCCGGATCCGGCTGAGCTCGCCGTCGGTCAGGGTCCGGCGCGCCTTGCGCAGGAGCTCCAGGTCCGCTTCTTCCCGCTCGCGCGCCGCGTCCTCGATCGGGTCGAGAACCTCCGCCTGGATCCGCGCGACCTCGCCCGGCCTGTCGATGTCGCCCGCCTCTGCGGCAAGCCTCTTCAGGGCCCTCTCCCCGACGATCGCCGCGGCCTGCCTCCTGAGCTTGTCCGGCAGCTTGCCCGCGACGAGCAGCTTGAGCTGCTGCCGGTCGAGCAGGCCGTGCTGCAGCCGCGCGACCTCCCTCTCGTCGAGCACCTTCCTCACCCGCTCCATCCCGTCCGGG
>CAZDYI010000070.1:0-28055 GCA_964509765.1 uncultured Gammaproteobacteria bacterium | reverse complement strand
CCCGATGGAGACCATCGCCAAGCAGTTCAACACCAACGTGATCGGCCTGATCGAGACTACGAAGGCTGTGCTGCCGCACTTCCGCGCCAACAAGGACGGGACGATCGTGAACGTCTCCTCGGTCGGCGGGAAGATGACGTTTCCGCTCGTCTCGCTATACCACGGCACCAAGTTCGCCGTGGAGGGGGTCTCCGAGTCGATGGCCTACGAGATGTCGGCGATCGGCGTGAAGGTGAAGATCGTCGAGCCCGGCGCCATCGCCACGGACTTCAGCGGGCGCTCGATGGAGTTCATCAACGACGAGGGATTGGAGGAGTACCAGGGCCTGGTTGCGTCGGTCAACAATGCGTTCGGGTCCATTGCGGAGAATTCGTCCGACCCAGGAATGGTCGCGGAAGTGATCTACGAAGCCGTCACGGACGGCACTGACCAGCTCCGCTACCTTGCGGGCGAGGACGCCAAGGAGTACGTTGCGAACCGCGAGAAGGCCAGCGACGCCGAGTTCTTCGCGGGGATCAAAGAGATTTTCATGAGCTGAAGCTCATGCACTGGGCCGCAGCAATCTTGCTGTGGCGCGCAACAATCGAGCGGAGTCTGACATCACGGTTTGGTGATGTCTACTTCGTGCTTGATCACAAGCCGGGCCAAGTCCTCGAGGCTGACCAGAATGAAGCGGTTGTCCCCCGCAGGCTTTTTCCTGCCTGACTTGGATTTCACCTTGTCGCAGATGAAGACAACCGCTTGTTGCGCGGCGTTCGTTTTCATCTCGTGAGAGTATTGCTGCAGCCTTTTCCTGTTGACGCTCTGGCCGGACTCGATGAACACACACATCCTTACAGAGCCGAGTGAATGTTCCAGGCTGATCAGGAATTTCACGGAACCTGACTGTTGTTTGCTGGGGGTAACGCCGTATCCCATTTGCCTCAGCATTGTCTCGACGATCTTTTCGAAACGAGTTAAGCTGGCTGTGTCCAGTTCCTTGAGGCAAACCTTGAGGTCGTCGAGAGCCTTCATCTCGCTCGAATAGTCAGTCTCGGTTGGTGGTCTAACGACCGGAGGAACATCTGTTTCACCTCCTTCAGCAAGCAACTTCTTGCCTTTCTCTGTAAGAGACCTCATTCCTCTGTCTGGACGGCAAATCAGTTTCTTCTTGGTCAGAGATGTGGATGCCCACCCCATACGGAAGAGAAACTTCCGTCTTGGAAGCCTGGGAGGCTTACTCGTCAGAACTTGGTTGCGCTCTGTTTCCGTCAGGCGGAAGTGATCTGCCAGGGGTTGTTCCAATTCCAAGAACGGGACACCGGAACCCTTGTCAAGCCGTGCGATTGTTTCCAGCATCGGCTTCTCTATGTCGTACCAATTTGGGATGCTCATGAAAGTACTGGAATCCTTTGTTGCAGCGAAGTGGAAAATTATAGCCCAGTGTTTTCATGGCACGTATTGAATTGCACTCAATTCATTCATTCAGAGCAAATGTAGACTGCACTCATACCTATTTTCAGAAAAACAAAGGGTTCGCACATGTATAATCACCACCGTCTATTGGTGCAGAATGTGATGACTGACGAGCAGCCAATGCTTAATCTCGGCGGCAAGCCGAGTGCAGGTGAAGTGCTGAAACGCATTCGCGCTGAGAGCCGTGATCCTGCAGATAAGGGCCGTTGGTTCGAGCAACTATTCATGCGAGTTGCTCTGCAGATGTCCGGGTACGAGATCTCGGAGATTTGGCGCTGGCCAGATTGGCCTGATCGGGAGGAACTGACAGGCCTCGACGGCACAGACATCGGAATTGACCTTGTGGCAAAGCGCCACGAGGGTGACTATGTTGCCATCCAGTGCAAGTGTTACGACGAGGGGCACAAAGTTGCCAAAGGGGAAGTTGACAAATTTCTTGCTGGCTCACAACAACCGATCTTCAGCGTGCGGTGGATCGTCACGACCTGCGGATTAGGACGAAACGCAAAGAAAGCAATTTCTCGCGCTTTTCCTCATGTGTCTCATAAAGACTTCAGGGATCTTCTCCACATCATCGTTGAGGAAGAAGATGCGGAGCGTATAGTGCAAGACCCATGGCCTCTACAAGCAGAGGCAATAGAGAGAGTCGTAACTGGCCTGGGAAACCACGACAGAGGTCGGTTGATTATGGCCTGCGGTACCGGAAAGACGTTCACAGCGCTTCGAATTGCCGAGCGCATAGTGAAAGAAGGTGGTCGAATTCTTTTCGCCGCACCATCGATTGCGTTGGTTTCACAGGCAAGACACGAATGGTTGCGGCAAACAACACGAGAACTAGGAAGTTTGGTGGTGTGTTCAGATTCCACGGCAGGCGGTCGTGGCGGGTATGAGGACATAGGGATTTCAGAGTTGGAATGTCCCGTGTCAACTGACCCGGAACTGATCGCCAAGCGACTCAAGGGAAATGGTTTGACTCGAGTGGTGTTTTGCACATACCAGTCGTTGAGACAAGTCACCGATGCTCAGTCAATCCATGGCGCTCCGGCATTTGATCTGGCAATCGCAGACGAGGCACATCGCACCACAGGCGCAATCAGGGAATCGAGAGAAGTCGATTTCCAGGAATTTCACAACGGAAACAGGTTGCACGCAATCAAACGCCTGTACATGACTGCCACTCCACGGACATACACATTGAGTTCCAAGAGGAAAGTTTCAAAGCAAGGCATAGAAGTTGTAGATATGAACGACCATGAAGTCTACGGACCACAGTTGTACTTGCTTCCGTTCTCGAAGGCTGTGGAGCAGAATATGCTATCCGACTATAGAGTGATAGTTCTGGGAGTAAATGTGTCGAGCATCACTCCTGCCTTGCGCCGACGCCTCGCAGCAATTTCCACTTCGGAAAATGAAGACAGAAAGCCGAGCCAAGAGCCTACTACCAACGAAATGACCAAGGTTCTTGGGGTATCACTTGCGGTGAACGGCGTTACGAAGGGATTGACAGAGGAGAGGCCACGAAAACTATCCCGCACAATTGCGTACGCAAACAGCATAGATCGTTCAAAGTGGTTTGCGCAAGCTTTGATGGAGAGCGAGGTACTCAGGACAACGACAAGAAGCATTCGGTTAGATCCAAACAGAACGGATCAAGCGCTTAAGGTCATCGCACGTCATCTTGATGCTTCGAATAGCGCTTTACAACGCAACCAAGCATTGCGGGCCCTGGCTCAGGCAGAACAGGAAGGCGAGTGTCGTGTTCTGTGCAATGTCAGACTGTTCACGGAAGGTGTTGATGTGCCCCAGCTAGATTCAGTAGCGTTTCTCGATCCAAGGAGCAGCCAGGTTGATGTCGTACAGGCTGTAGGCAGGGTCATGCGAAAGGCATTGGGCAAGCGGTACGGGTACATTATTGTACCGATAGTAATTGGCCCGGAGCAGGATGTGATTGATGCCCTGATTCAGGGTACTGAAGGGTACACTACGATCGGTAGAGTGTTGCGAGCGTTGCAGGCCCATGACGGACGTCTGGCACATTCACTGGAGGAATTTGTCTCTGTCCATGTGCCGAGTGGGAACGGTGGCACCATTCCGCCGATACCCCCAGGACCAGGTGGCGGCGGTCAAGGAAACGGAGGTGGAGGTAACGGTGGTGGCTCAGGAGTTGGCCCCATTCTTGAAGAAATCTATGCAAGAGTTGCGGCAGCCTCAGGGCTAGGAAAGCCAGGTCAGTTTGTGGCTGTTGAAATCGAAGATGTTGTCAAACACTCCAGCGAAGTGTTTCAGAAAGAAAAACTGGAAAAACCTTTAGCGAACGCTCTCGACCTTGTGCCCGAAGTCGATGGCGGGGCAAAGGGCGTGTGCACAATCGCATCTTTGATGCTGTGTAATGCTTGCCTGTTGCAACGCCGACTCAGGGACGAGCCAGGAATGGAAGCCATCGAAGGGCTGGAAAAGGCTGCAACTGAATCCAGCCCGAAGAAAGTTCTTGCTGACGCTTGGAAAACCATTCTGAAAAAGGATTACTCGCCGGTGTTTAAGCCAGCTCTTTCCGTGATTTCCAGTTTGCCGGATATCAATGTGGTTGACGAGGCAGTGTTGCTGATCGCAGAGTGTGCCAACAGAATCGCTGATTCATTGAGTGAGATGGGATATGACCACGCTGGACCCTTGTATCACCGTATACTAGGTTCAGCTAGTAGTGATGGTGCATTTTACACAAACAACTTGTCAGCAGTCATGCTTTCCCGTCTGGCATTTACTCGGGATTTAATCGATTGGTCAGATCAGGAAAAAGTTTCTAAACTTCGGGTAATGGATCCCGCATGCGGCACCGGAACTCTGCTAATGGCATCGTTAAAGACGATAAAGGAAAGGGTATCAGAAAAGGGGGGGGGGGCGAAATGCCCGCAGAGGAACGCAATGCCCTACACAAGCTCTTGGTGGAAGATGTCTTGTGCGGCCTCGACATCAATCAGCATGGGATTCAATTAGCCGCATGCAACATGACACTCGGAGCCCCTACAGTAAATTATCAACGCATGAATCTAGTTACTATGCCACATGGACCACAGGCAGATGATCAAATAAAGGCAGGCGCGCTTGAAATATTGACTGCCGCCAATAATGACAAAGATCTCCTTTCCATTGCTGCTCCGGTTCGTTCCCTAGAGTCTTTGGAAGCTACTCAAGTTGCAGACAGTAAAGAAATTCCGTTTCCACTCAATGATCTTGATGCAGTGATTATGAATGCCCCATTTACTGCAAATGAGAACAGAAGCAAAAAGTATAGCGATGAAATTCGTAAGCAGATGCAACTACACGAGCTCGAAATAAAAAAACAGGTAGAGATAATGGACAGCGGCACTGCTGATGTAATCACTGCAAATAGCATTCGTACATTTTTCAGTCCTCTTGCAGACAGGTTGATTAATCGCTCTAGCGGAACCCTGGCAATGGTCATTCCAACTACTGCATGTACAGGAACTTCGGGCGTTGCGGAAAGAAAATTTCTTGCAGACCGGTTCCACATTGAGACAATTGTCACTAGCCATGATCCACGGAAACCCAATTTTAGTGAGAACACAGCCATTCATGAGTCTTTGCTTATTTGCCGGAGACGGACGGAGGGAAAACACTACAAGAAAAACACGACTCGCTTTGTGTCCTTGCGCAAGATGCCATCAACGACAAAGGAAGCGATTGAAATAGTGAATGATATCCAAAATGAATCGTCTAGTCAGTGGTTTAATTCCTTTGAGCAATCTGAACAATCCATCATGTTAGGGGATTGGAGGACCTGCCAGTTTCTTGATCCGGAACTCATGTCTCTGATGAAAATACATGATGAACTTCCGAACATCGTGCGACTACGGGATCGTCATCAACTTGGTCCTGATGGACGAGCTGTCAGGGGCGCCTTCATACCTGTAGAACATCAATCAGAATATAAGGTGTTCTGGAGCCGCTCTACGGAGATTCACAAAACAATGGAATCCTCACCAGAGCAATATGTCGATGAAAAAAATCCGAAACTCGCAGAAAAACATAAGCAGAGAGCCGGAAATATTTTGTTGGCAACGAAATTTGATACGCTGTCAGGTCGCCTGTTGTCAATATATTCCAACACACCATCCCTAGGCTCTATGTGGACTCCGGTTCAACATTCATCAATCAACCAGGAGCAAGCGAAAGCATTGTGTGCTTGGTTCAACAGCTCACTTGGGGCATTAGGGTTCTTTAACTCACGAGGAACAAAGCTAACAAACCCTTCGTTTTCACAGGAGTCATTACGGGATCTGCCAATTCCAGATTTTAAGGAGACAACCCCAGATCATCTGGCCGCAGCATACGAAAAAATCAAACAGAGTGAAATCATGCCTTGGAAGCACTCTGCCAATGATGATAACCGAGATATCCTCGACCAAGCGGCGGCAGAAACTGTCGAGATCGACATACAGAGAATCAGAGAAATTAGGGAGAAACTCAGCCGTGAACCGACAATTTCTAATGTTCAGGCAACAGTGAATTCCTGACTTTCAAAAACATGCCGAGCATTTCCGGCATGCGCTACTGGGTTTCCAGTACCTTCATTCTTCACCACAGGAACTCAACCATGTTCTTGGCATGCGGCAGCAGCACTCCCTCGGCCTCGAGCACCGCCTCGGCAAACTCGTCGGCCAGCTCCAGGTCGCGGTAGGGGCTGTCGCCCCCGACCTGTCTCTTCCAGACCATCCGCATCACCATCGCGTTCTGCCTGGTTCTGCTGCCGAGCCACTCGACCTCGAACGCATCCGACAGGCCGGCCTCGATCTCGCTTTCGTGGCTCTTGAGCTGCTCGTACCTGTTCCTGACCCCGGCAGGCTCGGAGCCGTAGAACCTGACCTCGGCGCAAAGAGCCTTGTGGCGCACGCTGTACTTCGCTGCCATCCTGACTCCCCACTTGTTCATGGGGTAGACGATGTTGTGGGAGGACCTCCCGAGAGCCCTTTTCTTCCTTTCCCTTGCCGCGGTCCCGGTTTTCTTGACCACCCTTTGCGCCACCCGGTCCCAGAACCTCATCCTCTCGTCCTTGGTTGAGACCGACTTCGCTTCCTGCCCCAATACCCTGCCTTTCCAGTCGATCGGCTGGAGCTTGACCTCTCCCTTGCTGCCGGAGCGCGCAACGTACGCAAGCAGCTCCTGTTCCGTCCAATGCCCTAGGGACGCGAGCTGCCTGGCGGTCGTCGCGACCTTCCTCTTGAGCACCAGCACGATTCCGCCTGCGCCCAGCGCCTCCTCGGTTCCGGCCGCGAGCATCGTGCTCACGAACTGCCAGTCGGTGGAGAACTCCGGCCACATGACCACAAGCGTGCTTTTCTTTTGCATCCAGCCGGGCTCCTCCTCGAACTCCGCGGCCTTGGCGCCGAGGTTCTCTGCGACAAACCCGGCCGCCCCGCCGGGTCCCACGACGGCTGAGACCACTTCGTCGCCGTACTTGCCGCCGCCGCCCTCCCTGTGGCCCGGGCTTGCGACGTAGCCCGCAAGGCCGGACAGGGTTGCCCTGTAGTCTTCGTAATCGGACTCCCGCTGGATGCGAAGCTCAACCAGGTGGAGCAGCTCCAGGGCGCGGCTCCCTCCCTTTACCGCCCCGAGGACGGCATGAGGAAAGCTCTCGGCGATCAGGATCGCCCTGTCCGCACTGAACTCGGCGGCGTACCGGGCGGCGCGGGCAACGTGGTCGACGTCGCACTGGCCGAGCCGGGCCTCGACGACGACGGTCCCGCCCGTGCCCTCGTCCCCGCAAAGCAGGTCAACCCGGCCGTGGGACACCCTCATCTCGGTTCCGAGCGGATACAGCGCCGTGCCCGTCTCACGGCTGAGCGCCTCAAGCCTTTCCTCGTCCATCAGCCACGTGACGAAATCTTCCTCGTTTGGCCACACGCTCTTCGCCGAGGCCTTGGTGACCAGCCTTACGTCAGCTCGGTACATCTTCGTTCCTCAAGCGACGGCGCGACCTTGTTGCCTGTTCCGGCCTTGCCTGAAGCCCCTGCCGTGTAGCTCCATCATTGCCGCCTATTCCCAAGGTCTCTCTTGCCGCCAAAAGAGGCCTGTCCAAAGATGATTCTACGGAGATTCCAAAGCAAAGAACCCGACGCGCTAAATGAAGGAAAATACATCTCGCCGCATCGCGGATGCGGCCCTGGACGGATCATGACAGGGACCTCATTCCTGAACGCCTGGCGGATCGGCATCTCGTGGACGGGCGCCTGAGATGATTGGAACGGTCGCGCTCGCCGCCCTTGGTCTGATTTCCCTTGCGGCCGTCCTTTATGCCGCCATGCGGCGGCTCAAGCCCGGCGACACTTTCGGCAGCGCCGGCTTCGGCCCCTGGCCGGGCGGAAGCGCGGGCAAAGACGACCCCGCCCTGCGCGGGCTGGTCCTCGGCAGGCGCGAGGACGGCAGACTCGCTCACTGGGACAAGGAGGGACACCTGCTCATGGTCGCCCCCACCGGGGCGGGTAAGTCTACCGGGGTCCTGATGCCGACCCTGAAAAGATGGGGAGGCTCGTGCATGGCGATAGACGTCAAGGGCGAGCTCGCCGCCGCTTGCGCGCCTGCGCTGTCGGCCAAGGGAGTGCGGTGCTTCAGGTTTGACCCCTTCGATGTGCTCGATGACTCATGCGGTGCAGAGAAGGTAGGCCTGGACCCGGTCGCGCAGGCAGCAGGGTCGTCCAGCCCATTGGAGTCTTTTCGCAGGCTTGCCGAGGTGCTCATCGACCCGCCGCGGGGCGACGACGCCCACTGGTCGGAGTCGGCGAGGGTGGCGCTCGCGGGCCTGGTTGCTGCGTCAAGCGCGATGGCGGGACAAAAGAAAACGGGGCTGGCGGCGGTCGCCGACATGTGCGCCGATGGCTTCGGGGCCCTCAGCTACCTCGGCAAGATGGACTTTCCCGAGGAGGACGTGAAGCCGCTGGTGACGAGGTCCGTCAAGCTGCTGGAGGACTCGAGCCCCAACATGCGCGCAGGGATCCTGTCGACGGTTAGCAGGCAGCTGGCCTTTCTCGCCTCGAAGGAGGTTGCCGCATCGGTGACGGGCAGCTGGGACCCCGCCGGGCTTCTCGACGAAGGCAGCCCGGCGTTCCTGTTCGTCGTCCTGCCGCCGCAGCACCTGACTTCCCACGGCAGGCTCCTGCGGCTGGTGACCGCCTCCGTCGTCGAGGCGATGCTCGCCGCGGGCACGAGCAGGGAGCGCAGGCTGCTCCTTGCGGTTGACGAGGCCGCCGCCCTCGGGCGGATGGAGGCGATCGAGCAGGGGGTCGGGCTGTACCGCGGCTACGGAGCGACCTTCCTGCTTTCCTTCCAGGACGGGTCGCAGATGGATTCGGTCTACGGCAGGGAGGCGGCGCGGTCGATAAGGTCGAACTGCAACGCGGTCTATTGGTCGGTGAGGGACCTCGAGACCTGCAGGCTGGTCTCAGAGATGCTCGGGGTCAAAACGGTGGCGGCCGCCACCCGGGAGATCGCCAAGGTGCCGCTCGGCGGCTCCGGCGAGAGCGGCCAGCGGGAGGCAGCCAGGCCGCTGCTCACCCCTGACGAGCTGCAGAGGCTGCCGGCCTCGGAGATTCTGTGCTTCATGCAGGGCTGCCGGCCGACCAAGCTGACGCTGGTCAGCCCGGAGGAGGCCCTTGCGATGGAGGCCAAGGGGCCGGGGGAATGAGTGTGACTCTTGGACTTCCATTTTGCTGTCACCAAGGAATATAATCGGAACGAAGGGAAGACTGTGCTGAAGGTCCTTTACGCGCCGGAAGCGGTGTTCAGGAACATCGGCGAAAGCCCGCCGTCGCTGGCCAACGTCTTGGTCTCGAAGGCGATCTGGCTCGGCCTGATTCCCCCTGCTTGCGCCTTTGTCGGAACAGGCCAGTTCGGCTGGCACCTCGGAATCGGCGAGCCGCTTCGGGTGTCCGCGACCGTGACGCTAGCGATCTGCGCCGCGTACTACGCATTCCTCCTCGGCGGCTTCGTCCTCGCCGCGCTCATGATGCGTTGGATGGCCCCGACCTACGGGGCGAGCGACAACCTCGGCAGCCACGCGGCCGTGGTCTGCGCCGCGGGAACCCCGCTGATGGTCGGCGGGGTAATCCACCTGTACCCCCAGCTCGGGGTTAACCTGATGCTGCTCGTGCCCGCGATGATGTGGAGCACGTACCTCCTGTACACCGGCCTGCCGGTGGCGCTCAAGACCGGGGCCGACCGCGGCATGCTCATGGCGACCTCGATGCTCGGCGTGTTCTTCGTCGCCGCCAACGCCCTGATGATCCTGACGATGGCGCTGTGGACGCTCGGGCTCGGCCCCGACATCGGCTTCGACTGGCGCCTGTCGGTGGGCAACTGACCGTGGGCGCTGCAGCCGGGGAGGGGCAGGCCGCCGCGCCGGCGCCGGTCGCGTACGAGGACGGCCTGATGAAGCCGATGGTGTTCTGCACCGTCGTCTGGTCGCTGATCGGGATGGGGGCCGGGCTGTGGGCCGCGGCCGAGATGGTCTGGCCCGCGCTCAACCTCAACCAGCCGTGGCTGACCTTCGGACGGCTGCGGACGGTCCACACCAACGGGATCGTCTTCGGCTTCGGCGGGACCGCGCTGATGGCGGCGTCGTTCTACTCGGTTCAGCGGACCTGCCACACGCGGCTGTTTTTGCCGAACCTCGCCTGGCTCGTCTTCATCGGCTGGCAGCTGACTCTCGTCGTCGGCGCGGCGATGCTGTTCCTCGGGATAAACCAGGGCAAGGAGTACGCCGAGCTGCCGTGGTTCGTCGACATCATGGTGACCGTCGTCTGGGTAGCCTACGCGGTGGTGTTCTTCGGCACGATCGCGATCCGCAAGGTCAGGGCGATCTACGTCTCGAACTGGTTCTTCAGCGCGCTGATCATCGTCGTCGCGATGCTCCACGTGGTCAACTCGCTCGCGGTCCCGGTCAGCGCAGGACGGTCGATCCCGGTCTTTTTCGGCGCCCAGGACGCGGTGGTGCAGTGGTGGTACGGGCACAACGCGGTCGGCTTCTTTTTGACCGGCGGCTTCCTGGGCATGATGTACTACTTCCTGCCGAAGATAACGGGCAGGCCGATCTGGAGCTACAGGCTGTCGATCGTCGCCTTCTGGTCGTTCACCTTCACCTACATCTGGGCCGGCCCGCACCACCTGCACTACAACGCGATCCCCGACTGGGTGCAGTCCCTCGGGATGGTGATGAGCCTGATCCTGCTCGTCCCGTCGTGGGGGACGATGGTCAACGGGATCATGACCATCAGCGGGGCGTGGAACAGGCTGCGCACCGAGCCTGCGCTCAAGTTCATCGCGCTCGCGCTCGCCTTCTACGGGCTCGCGACATTCGAGGGCCCGATGATGGCGATCAGGTCGGTCAACGTGGTGAGCCACTTCACCGAGTGGACGGTCGGCCACGTCCACTCAGGCGCGCTCGGCTGGAACGCCTTCGTCACCTTCGGCGCGCTGTACTTCCTCGTGCCCGCGATCTCGGGCGTCCCGCTGTACAGCGTGCGGCTGGCGAACTGGCACTTCGGCCTCGGCATCGCCGGCGTGCTCCTGTACATGCTGTCGATGTGGGGCGCCGGGATCACCCAGGGCCTGCTCTGGCTGAGCCTCAACGAGCACGGCGAGCCGCGCTTCGGCTTCGTCGAGATCATGGAGGCGATCGCGCCGTACTACCTGATGCGCTTTATCGGCGGCTTGGTGTTCTTCGCAGGGGCCGCGGTGATGGCCTGCAACCTGTTCATGACCATGTCGGGCAGGCGGCAGCCGGCCGAGGCGGCGGAGCGGGAGAAGCCCGCGGAGCGGCCCGCCGGGGACGAAGGCAAAAAGGCGGAGGGGGCCGCGCCCGCGGCCGAGCCGGCGTCATGACCCCGCTCGCACGGGCGCACAAGTGGGTCGAGCACCACACGCTCGGCTTCATCGCCGGCATCCTCCTGATCTCGTCTGTCGGCGGGCTCGTGCAGATCCTGCCGCTGGTCTTCGAGCCGCCGGGCGCCAAGCGCGAGGTCGCCCAGGCGCGATACTCGGCCGCCGAGCTCGCGGGCCGCGAGGTGTACATCCGCGAGTCCTGCGGGCTGTGCCACTCCCAGCAGGTGCGCCCGCTGCTCGGCGAGACCCGCCGCTACGGCGACCCCTCGGTTCCCGAGGAGTTCATGTACGACAGGCCTTTCCTGTGGGGGTCCAAGAGGACCGGACCCGACCTCGCGCGGCTTGCGGGCAAGTACTCCGACGAGTGGCACAGGGTGCACCTGCGCGACCCCCGCTCGGTCGTGCCTTCCTCGATCATGCCGGCGTACCCCTGGCTTGACGGCGCAACGGTCGACCCGGTCCTCACGCAGCGGACGATGGTCTGGATGCGGCGGCTCGGCGTGCCGTACACCGACGAGGAGGTCGCGGCCGCGATCGGCGAGGTCGGCGGCATGAGCGAGATGGACGCGCTGGTCGCGTACCTGCAGTCGCTCGGCAGGGGGGCGCCGTGAGCGCGCTTGCCGTCTACATACTTGTCGGCGACATCGTCGTGAGCGCCGCGGTCGTCGGCCTTGCTATCTGGCTGCTCGCCTTCCGCAAGGACGACAGGTCGCTCGACGAGGCGGCCCGCATCCCGCTCGAGGAGCCTCCGGCGAAGTGAGCGCAGAGATCGCGGACTTCACCTCCGGGTTCTGGACCGGCTGGGTCGTCGTCATAACTTCGCTCGGCCTGCTGTTCCTGGCGTTCCTGCTCTACTCGGTGTTCTCGGCCTCGGGCAGGCAGATCCGCTCCGAGGAGGAGGTCTGGGACGGGACGCTAAGCGAGGGGAACTCCGAGCCGCCCAAGTGGTGGTTCTTCCTCTTTCTCGGGACTATCGTGTTCACCTGCCTGTACCTGGTCCTGTACCCCGGGATGGGAAGCTATAAAGGCATGCTCGAGTGGACGCAGTTCCGCCAGTTCGAGCATGCTCAGGCGTACCACGAGGAGAGGTACGGCAGCCTGCATGCGCAGTGGGAGAGCGCGCCGTTCGAGGAGCTCGCCGCCGACGCGGCGGCGATGGCGACGGCGGAGAACCTGTTCGTCGACAATTGCTCGGCCTGCCACGGGCTAGACGGCGCCGGCCAGGCGAGCCTGTTCCCGGACCTGACCGACGACGAGTGGCAGTGGGGCGGGAGCGCCGACGAGATCCACGCCTCGATCGCAAAGGGCCGGCAGGCGGTGATGGTCTCGCAGACCGCGCAGCTCGGCGGGCCGGAGGGCGTCGAGCGGATGGCCGACCACGTGCTCAGCCTCGCGGGCCTGGCCGGGCCCGGCGAGGGCGCGCGGCGCGCGGCCGAGCAGTACGCGCAGGTCTGCGCGGCCTGCCACGGCGCGGACGGCAAGGGCAACCCGCTGCTCGGCGCGCCGGACCTCACCGACGGGGTCTGGCTGTACGGCAGCGACCGGGAGTCGATCGTCGAAACCCTCAGCAACGGCCGCAACGGAGTCATGCCCGCGCAGGAGGGGCGGCTCGGCCCTGCGCGCGCGCGGCTGCTCGCGGCCTGGGTGGCCGCCGGCGGGCCTCGGTCGCTTGCGGAGCGAAACTGAGGGAAAAAGTATCAATTCAATGGGTATAATTTCCCGCTAGTCCGTCGATGACGGAAGGGGGAAACATGAGGAAGATGTTCAGGGTGTGCGCCGCGTCCGCAGTCGGGCTTGCGGCGGCAGCAGGCGCCGCGGCCCAGGTCGAGCTGCGGATGATGTTCTACACGGACGGAATCGAGGACCAGGTCGTCCGCGAGCAGCTTGATCGATTCGAGGCGGCGAACCCCGACATCAAGGTCCAGCTCGACGTCGTCGCCTACAAGCAGATCCTCGAGGGCCTGCCGGTCCAGCTTGCTGCAGGCGAGGGGCCCGACCTCGCGAGGGTCACCGACCTCGGCGGCCTGGCCAAGTACTACATGGACCTGCGTCCGCACCTGAGCGACCCCGCGTACTGGGAGCAGAACTTCGGCCCGTTCCTGCCGTGGCTGCGAATCGGCGACGACACCTCCTCGATTGCGGGCTACATGTCGCAGATGACGGTGACGGGCCCGTTCATCAACAAGACCCTGTTCGACCAGGCCGGCGTCGCGGTTCCCGAGAAGGGCGCGACCTGGGAGGAGTGGGCGGCCGCGGCCAACGAGGTCGCATCCAAGCTCAGCATCCCGATCCCGATCGCGATGGACCGCTCCGGGCACCGCATGGCGGGGCCTGCGATCGGCCAGGGGGCAATGTACTTCGACTCCGCCGGCGAGCCCGCGGTGGTTGACGACGGCCTCAAGCGCATGGCGTCGCTGCTGGTTGACTGGCACAACGACGGGACGATGACCAAGGAGCTCTGGGGAAGCGTAAGCGGCTCGACCTACGTAAGCGCCCACGAGGAGTTCAGCAACTCGCAGGTCGTGATGTACATGTCGGGTTCGTGGCAGGTCTCCCAGTTCGCCGAGATCATCGGCGACGCTTTCGACTGGTGGGCCGTCCCGCAGCCCTGCGGACCTGCCACCTGCACTGGCATGCCGGGCGGCGCCGCGGTCGTCGCCTTCAAGGACACCGAGCATCCCAAGGAGGTCGCGCGGCTGATGGAGTTCCTCTCGAGCGAGGAGAACCTCGCCGAGTTCTATGGCCGGACCCTGTTCATTCCTGGACACATCGGCCTGTCGTCGAAGGGAGTCGACTTCGACACTGACGATCCGAACGCCAAGCGCGCTCTCTCGATCTTCTCCGAGCACATCGGCGAGATCTCGCCGATCGCCTTCAAGCTGCAGGGCTACCCGCACAACCGGGTGATGTTCAACGCCACGATAAGCAGGATCAACCAGGCGATCGTCGGCGAGATGTCCCTCGACGAGGCCTACGACAGGATGGCCCAGGACGTCGAGCAGCAGATAGCGGAGAAGAAGCGCGGCGGGTAGGAACCCGCTTACGGCAAGGCGAGCCTGCCCCGGCGGCATGTCCGGGGCGGCTGGCCAGGGCTCTTCAAAATGGGATGAGCGCGGCCGCGGCGCCTGAGGGCGGCATGCGCGGGCGGCTGCTGTCGCTCGCAGCCCTGCCGTGGCGGCTCGCGATGGGCGCGCTCGACCGCCCCATGCGCGGCGTGCAGCGTCTGATCGGGCAGGTCGGCATGCCGTACCTGTTCCTCGTGCCGAACCTGCTGTTCTTCGGCACGTTCGTAATCGCGCCGCTGTTTATCAACAGCTTCTACGCCTTCACGGGCGGCACCGAGCTGTTCATCGACCGGCGGCCGTTCGTAGGCGGCGAGCACTTCGGCTTCCTGCTCGACTGCGGCGACCACCTCGACCCCTCATCCTGCCGCGAGGACATATTCTGGCGGGCGGTGTACAACACTGTCCTGTTCGTGAGCCTTCAGGTGGGCTTCATGGTCAGCCTGTCGCTGCTGACCGCGGTCGTCCTCAACCGCAAGATGGCGGGAAGGGGCTTCTTTCGCGCGGTGTTCTTCTTCCCGGTGCTGCTCTCGCCGGTCGTCGTCGCGCTGATCTGGAAGTGGGTGCTGCACCGCGACGGGGTGCTCAACGCGGTGCTCGAGAGCTTCGGCGGCCCGAAGATGCTGTTCTTCATCGAGCCCGCCTGGGCGATGTTCTGGGCGATATTCGTCTCGATATGGGCCCACATGGGCTTCTACACCCTGATCCTTCTCGCCGGCCTCCAGGCCATCCCGCCGGACCTCTACGAGGCGGCCGAGATGGACGGGACGAACAAGTGGCGGGTGTTCCGCAGGATCACGATGCCCATGCTCTGGCCGAACCTCGTGGTGGTGGTCGTTCTCGCGCTGATCAAGTCGGTGCAGACCTTCGACGAGGTGTTCGTCCTGACCGGAGGCGGCCCCGGCACCGCGACGACGCTGATCGTACAGTACATCTACGACACCGGGTTCGCCAGCCAGGTGCAGAACTTCGGCCTGGCCGCGGCGGCCTCCTACCTGCTCGCCGCGCTGCTGATCGTGCTGACCGCGGGCTACATCGCCGTCGCGTTCAAGCCGGACGCGAAGCACGGATGAGCGCGCCGGCAGCGGGCAGGGCCGCGGGAGGCGGGATCGCCGCCTTCCTGGCGCGCCGGCGCGGGAAGGGATCGAAGCCGCACGTCACCGACTGGCTGTCGTGGGCGTACCTCGCGCTCGGGGTGTTCCTGATGTTCGGGCCGGTGGTCTGGCTGCTGCTTTCTTCGTTCAAGACGCAGGCCGCGCTGATCGAGTACCCGCCGACCCTCACGCCGCTAGCGCAGGTGCACCTCGAGGTCGAGGGTTTCGACAAGGAGCTGCCGCTGTTCGAGGTCGCGATGGACGACGGGACGGTCCGCGAGCTCGTGCAGGTGCGGCGCGTCGGCATCGAGGCGCAGATGGTTGACCCGGAGGCCCCGGAGGAGAAGCTCAGGATCCCGATAGACCGGCTTGAGAAGGTTCGCGAGGTGGCGTTCGCCGCGGAGAACTACGCGCACCCGCTAGGCAAGCTGAACTTCCTGCGTTACCTCGGGAACTCGGTTGCGGTCACCCTGGCCGCGACGCTGATCACGCTCGTTATCAACTCGATGGCCGCGTACGGGCTTGCGATCTACAGGTTTCCGGGCAGGAACCTCGCCCTCGGCTTCGTCATAGGGACGCTGATGTTCCCGATCACGATCATCCTCGTTCCGACCTATTACGTGGTGACCGAGCTGGGAATGGTCAACTCGCTGTGGGGGGTGATCATCCCCGGGTGCGCGACCCCGACCGGCGTGTTCCTGCTGCGGCAGTACATGCTGACGATCCCCGAGGAGCTCATCGAGGCCGCCCGCCTCGACCGCTCGAGCGAGTGGCAGATCTACTGGCGGATCGTCATGCCGCTTGCGCTGCCTGCGATCGCGGTGCTCGCGATCTTCTCGGTGATGTGGCGCTGGAACGAGTTCCTGTGGCCGCTGATCGTCCTGACCAAGAACGAGAACTTCACCCTGCAGATCGGGCTGAACTCGTTTGCCGGCGAGTTCCACACGCGCTGGAACTACCTGCTTGCGATGACGGTGGTGACCCTCGCTCCGGTGGTGCTGGTTTTCTTCTGGCTTCAGAAGTTCATCACGACCGGCATAGCGAGCGCCGGGATCAAGTGAGCGATGGCGCCCGGCCTGCCGCTGCTGCTTCTCGATCCCCATCCGCGCACGGCCGAGATGGTCTATGACGACGACACCGCGCGGCAGCTCGCCGAGGTCTGCGAGGTGCGTGCGTACCTCGACGGCCCCGCGCCAGACGCGGAGGTCGACGGTATGATCGGCGACGTCGCAGTCATCGTCGGCCAGACCGACATGGGCGCCGACAGGCTGCGGCGCGCGGGCAAGCTGCGCGCGATAGTCAACGTCCTCGCGAACTGGCGCCCGAACGTCGACTACCGCGAGGCGCACGCCCGCGGCGTGCACGTCCTGTCAGCCGCGCCGGCGATGGCGCCGGCGGTCGCGGAGTGGACGCTCGCGGCGATGCTCGACCTCATGCGCGGGCTCACCCAGGCCGACCGCGGCTTCCGGCGCGGCGAGGAGGGCTACGGCCTCGAGGGCTGCCGCGGCTCGCGCACCCTGCGCGGGGCGACGGTCGGCATCGTCGGCTTCGGCAACCTCGGCCGCGAGCTCCTGCGCCTGCTCGAGCCGTTTTCCTGCGAGGTCCTCGCTCACGACCCGTGGCTGTCGGACGGCTTCATCGGCTCGTTCGGCGCGCGCTCCGCGACGATGGAGGAGGTGCTGTCCGGGCCGGACTGCATCGCGATCATGGCCGGCGCGACGACCGAGAACCGGGGCTGCATAGGCCGCGAGCTGCTCGGGACGGTCCGGCGCGACGCCTGCGTCGTGCTCAGCGGCAGGGCGGCGGTGGTCGACTTCGAAGCGCTCGTCGAGCTCGCCTCCGAGGGAAGGTTCCGCCTGGCGGTCGACGTCTACCCGGAGGAGCCGGTCGCCGCGGGCAGCCCGTGGCGCGGCAACGAGGCGGTGCTGTGGTCGTCGCACAGGGCGGGCGCCGACCCGTCCTCGTACGCGCTCATGCGCGAGATGGTCGTCGACGACGTCCGGCAGGTGGTCGCGGGCCACGAGCCGATGCGGCTGCAGAGGGCGGACCCCGCGCGGGCCGCGATCATGAACAGCGTTTAGGGAGGAGGAAGGATGTCAAGCCTCGAGCTGAGGGGAATCACAAAGTCGTTTGACGAGACCGAGGTCCTGCACAGCCTCGACCTGGAGATCCGCGACGGCGAGTTCGTGGTCCTGGTCGGGCCGTCGGGCTGCGGGAAGTCGACACTGCTGCGGCTGATAGCGGGCCTCGAGAAGACCACCGCGGGGCAAATACTGCTCGACGGCGGCGAGGTCGGGCACGTCCCGGCCGCGGACCGCGGCCTGGCGATGGTGTTCCAGTCGTACGCGCTGTACCCGCACATGACCGTGTTCGAGAACATGGCGTTCGCGCTCGAGAACGCCAAGGTCCCGCGCGACGAGATCAAGGCGACGGTCGAGCGGGTCGCGGGGATGCTCCGGCTCGGCGAGCTGCTCAGGAGAAAGCCCGCGCAGCTGTCCGGCGGGCAGCGCCAGCGCGTCGCGATCGGCAGGGCGATGGTGCGCGACCCGAAGATCTTCCTGTTCGACGAGCCGCTGTCGAATCTCGACGCCGAGCTCCGGGTAGCCATGCGCAAGGAGCTCGCCTCGCTGCACGCGGAGATCGAGACGACGATGATCTACGTGACTCACGACCAGGTCGAGGCTATGACGATGGCCGACCGGATAGTCGTGATGCGCGAGGGCTACATCGAGCAGGTGGGCACGCCGCTCGACGTCTACAACAAGCCGGTGAACCTGTTCGTCGCCGGCTTCATCGGCTCGCCGCGGATGAACTTCCTCGACGCGAAGGCCGGCAAGGGGTCCGTGCGCCTGACCGGCGGGACCGAGATCGGCTTGGACCTGCCTGCGGGGATCGGCGAAGGGCAGGAGCTGCAGGTCGGGATCCGCCCCGAGCACATCGTCATGGGCAGCGAGGGCGACGGCCAGCCGGACCTGCAGTGCGTGGTGCGGATCAACGAGCAGCTCGGCGGCGAGTCGTACATCTACTGCGAGGGCGAGGGCACCGGGCAGCTCACGGTGCACTCACCGGGCCAGAACGCGCTCAGCCGCGGCGACACGGTGCACCTGCACCTGCCGCCGGACTCGGTGCACCTCTTCGACGGCGAGGGCAGGTGCCTGAGCTCGGGCGGTCAGGCGCAGGCTGCGGGCTGAGGGGCGCCTGCAGGCCCGGTGGCGGCCAGGTCCGCACAGGGATACAATCCCAACTGAGTTAGTTGCGAATTCAGATTCGGAAGGTGGAAGAATGAACTTGAAAAAGCCAGCTGTCGCCCTGGCGCTATGCGCTTCCGCGGCTTCCGCCTTGCCCGCCGCCGCGCAGGACGGGGACCTGGTGGACATCACCCTGCTGCTCGTGTCCGACATCTACGACATGGACAGCAGCGGCGAGCGCGGAGGCTTCAGCCGCGCGGCTGCCGTGGCCCGCAGCGAGAAGTTCTTCAACGACAACGTCCTGTACGTCCATGCGGGCGACACGCTCACGCCGTCGATCATGAGCAGCATCGACCAAGGCGCGCACGTCGTCGAGCTGCTGAACGTCTACCCGCCGGACGTCTTCGTGCCCGGCAACCACGAGTTCGACTTCGGCCCCGAGGTCTTTGAGGAGCGCATCCTGCGCGGCCTGCGCTCGGAGGTGTTCGGCGCGAACATCCGCAGCGGCCGCGGCAACCGGATCCCGGGGATCATCGACGCGAAGGTCTACGAGTTCGACGGGGTGAACGTCGGGGTGTTCGGGATGATCTCGCCGCTGGTGACAGAAAGCTCGAGCCCCGGCGAGGACTACAGGTTCCTGCCGCTCGTCGAGACCGCGCGGCAGACAGCGGCGGCGCTGCGCGACGCGGGCGCCCACATCGTCGTCGCCGTCTCGCACTCGAGCAGGAGCGAGGACGACGAGCTGTACCGCGACGGCGCGGTTGACGTCATCCTTTCCGGCGACGACCACGACCTCGACCTGCGCTACAACGGCGCGGTCGCGTTCGCCGAGACCCGCGAGGAGGGCGAGTACATCGTCGCGGTCGACCTGCTCGTCGACGCGAGCGGAATCGACGAGGGCGAGGGCGTGGAGTGGTGGCCGAACTGGCGGGTGATCGACACCCGCGACTACGACCCGGACCCCGAGACCGAGGCGCTGGTCACGGGCTACATGGCGCGGCTGTCCGAGGAGCTCGACTCGGACATCGGATCGTCGTCGACCCCGCTTGACACGCGGAGGCCGACGGTGCGCGGGGCCGAGGCCGCCTTCGGCAACCTGGTCGCGGACGTCGTGCGCGGCTACGTCGGCGCCGAGGTCGGGATGGTCAACGGCGGCGGGATCCGCGGCGACAGGGAGTACGCCGCCGGCGCGATCCTTTCGCGGCGCGACGTCATCTCCGAGCTGCCGTTCAACAACAGGATCGTGATGCTCAGCATGACCGGCTCGGTCCTGCTCGCAGCGCTCGAGAACGGGGTGTCTCGGCACGAGGACGTCGCGGGGCGGTTCCCGCAGGTCTCCGGCCTCGAGATGACAGTCGACCTGTCGCTGCCTGCCGGCGAGCGGGTGACCGGGGTGACTGTCGGCGGCGAGCCGCTGTACCCCGGAAGGGAGTACACGGTCGCCACCAACCACTACATGGCCGGCGGCGGAGACGGATACGTGATGTTCAAGAACGATGCGCGGGTCGTCGTCGGCGCCCACGAGACGAGCCTGGTCTCGCATGCGGTGATCAGCCACATCCTCGAGCGGGGATCGGTCTCGCCGGCTGTCGAGGGTCGAATCAGGCTCTGATGCCGGGGGCCGGCGCCCGCACGGGCGCTGACGGGGAGGGAAGTTGACGCCGGTCGCGAGGTGCCCGTCGTGCATGAAGGTGGTCGGCATGCGCGACGGCACGTGCCGCCACTGCTCGACGAGGCTCACCCGGGCGAGGTTCCGGACGAGCTCGGTGCTGGCTTACGGCCTTGCCGCGGTGCTGCTGTCGGCGGCAGTCGCTCTGCTTATCGTGCCGGTGACGATCGTCTGCGCGGCTGTCGCGCTGTTCGCCCGCGAGAGGGTCCACGTGGTGAGGTTTGAGGAGCATGGCGGAGACATCGACGTCCCTGCCTGAGGAGCAGCAGGCTCCCCCGGCCGCGCCTGCGATCCGGCTCGACCGGATCAACAAGTCGTTCGGCCACGTGCACGCCAACCGCGACGTGAGCATCGAGATCGCGGCGGGCTCCATCCACGGAATCGTCGGCGAGAACGGCGCCGGCAAGTCGACGCTGATGAGCATCCTCTACGGCTTCTACCACGCCGACAGCGGGACCGTCGAGGTCGCGGGCAAGGAGGTCGACATCCGCAACAGCTCCGACGCGATCCGGCTCGGGATCGGGATGGTGCACCAGCACTTCATGCTCGTGCCGGTGTTCTCTGTGCTCGACAACGTGATCCTCGGGGTCGAGGGCGGTCCGCTGCTCGCCGAGGGCAGGAAGAGGGCGAGAAGCGAGATCGAGCGCCTCGGCCGCGAGTACGGGCTCGAGGTCGACCCCGACAGCCTGATCGAGGACCTGCCGGTCGGCGAGAGGCAGCGGGTCGAGATACTCAAGGCGCTCTACCGCGGCGCCAAGACCCTGATACTCGACGAGCCGACGGGCGTGCTCACGCCGCAGGAGGCCGACCGGCTGTTCGAGATCCTCCGCGCTCTGCGCGAGCGCGGCGAGACCGTGATCCTGATCACGCACAAGCTGCGCGAGATCATGGCGGTGACCGACAGCGTGTCGGTGATGCGCCACGGCGAGCTCGTTGCGGACCGCAGGACGTCCGAGACCACGCCGGAGGACCTCGCCGAGCTGATGGTGGGCCGCAAGGTGCTCCTCGAGGTCGACCGCAAGCCGCGCGAGCCCGGCGAGGTGGCGCTTGAGGTCAAGGGCCTCGGCGTGCGCGACGGCTCCGGGCTGATGCGGGTGCGCGACGTTTCGTTCTCGGTCCGGGAGGGGCAGGTCATGGGCGTGGCCGGCGTTTCCGGCAACGGCCAGAGCATCCTGCTCGAGGCCCTGTCGGGGATCGTCCCGCCGGCCGAGGGCTCGATCGCCATCGGCGGGCGCACGGTCACGGCCAGGGAGCCCGCCGACCCGGCCGAGATGCGCAGGCTCGGGCTGTGCCACGTCCCCGAGGACCGCCACGAGAGCGGGCTCGTCATGGACTTTCCCGCCGAGGACTCGCTGATACTCGGCCACCACCACTACGCGAAGTACCTGAGGCGCGGGCTGATCAGCCGCAGGGCTGTGCGCGAGAACGCAGAGGACGTCATGCCGCGGTTCGACGTGCGGCCCGGCTCCCCGACGCTGCGCTCGGCCGACTTCTCCGGCGGCAACCAGCAGAAGATCGTCCTTGCCCGCGAGATAAGCGACGGGCCCAAGGTGTTCCTCGTCGGCCAGCCGACTAGGGGGGTTGACATCGGCGCGATCGAGGCCATCCACCGCCGGCTGCTCGCGATGCGCGACGAGGGCTGCGCGATCCTGCTCGTCTCGTTCGAGCTCGACGAGGTGATGTCGCTTTCCGACCGGATCATCGTGATGAACGACGGCACCGTCGTCGGCGAGGTCGACGCCGAGGCGACCGACGAGCGCGAGCTCGGCCTGATGATGGCCGGCGTGACCGAGGGCGGGTGATGAAGGCCGCGGCGCGGGCGCTCGCCTTCTTCTCGCGGGAGAGGGCCCCGGACCTGCCGCACTGGGCGCAGGTCACGATCGTCCCGGTCATCAACGTCCTGGTCGCCCTGGTCCTCGCCGGCGTGGTCGTCGGCCTGCTCGGCGAGAACCCGTTCAGCGCGATCCTGATCATGATCAAGGGCGCGCTGGTCTACCCGGGCGGGTTCGGCTACACGTTCTTCTACGCGACCAACCTGATCTTCACCGGGCTGTGCGTCGCGCTCGCGTTCCAGGCGCTGCAGTTCAACATCGGCGGCGAGGGCCAGGCGATGATGGGCGGGCTCGGCTGCGGGCTGCTGCTGCTCGCGCTCGGCGACACGCTGCCGCTGCTGCTCCTATTCCCGCTCGCGGTCCTCGCCGCGGCCGGCCTCGGCGGACTGTGGGGGTTCATACCCGGCTACCTGTACGCAAAGCGCGGCAGCCACATCGTCATCACGACGATCATGTTCAACTTCATCGCCGCGGCGATCCTCCAGTACCTGCTCGTCAACGTCCTGATCGAGCCCGGGCAGATGTCGCCGCAGTCCGAGGAGTTTGCCGAGGGCTCGCACCTTCCGTACGTCCACGAGATGATGGCGGCGATCGGGATCAAGATCGCGCGCACGCCGCTGAACATCTCGATCTTCCTCGCGCTGCTGTCGGCGCTGTTCGTCTGGGTGCTGATCTGGCGCACGCCGTGGGGCTACGCCGTGCGCACCGTCGGCAAGTCGCCGACCGCGGCCGTCTACGGCGGGATCAACCCCGACAGGCTCGTTGTCCAGCTGATGTTCGTCTCGGGCGCGATGGCGGGCCTGCTCGGGATCAACGCGGTGATGGGCGACTCGCACAGGCTGCTGATCGGGTTTTCCACCGGCTACGGCTTCGCCGGGATCGGGGTCGCGCTCATGGGCCGCAACCATCCGGTCGGGATCGTCCTCGCGGCGTCGCTGTTCGGCATCCTGATCCAGGGCGGCTCGGAGCTCGACTTCGAGTTCGAGGTGATCACCCGCGAGATCGTCGTCGTCGTCCAGGGCCTGATCATCCTGATGACCGGCGCGCTCGCGCAGATGTTCGACCCGGCGGTCGCGCGGGTCCTGCAGCGCGTCAGCGCCGGGCGCAAGGCCGGCGCGGCGGAGGCGGCCGGTGGCTGAGTTCTGGCTGCTGACGATCCTCGTCCTGGACGCGACGGTCCGGGTGTCGACGCCGCTGATCTTCGCCGCGATGGCGGGGATCTTCACCGAGCGCTCCGGCGTGATCGACATCAGCCTCGAGGGCAAGATGCTCGGCGCGGCCTTTGCCGCGGCTGCAACCGCGTACGCAACGGGCAGCGCCTGGCTGGGCCTGGTCGCCGGGATCATGACGGCCTGCATGATGTCGCTGCTGCACTCGTTCGCGTCGGTCACCCACCGCGGCGACCAGGTCATCAGCGGGCTCGCGGCGAACATGCTCGCAGCCGGGCTGACGGTCACCTTCGGGATCGCCTGGTTCGAGCAGGGCGGCAACACGCCGCCGCTCGATCCCGAGGCGCGCTTCCTGAGCGTCGACTGGCCGTTCGCCGAGGCGATCGGGAAGGTCCCGGTCGTCGGGCTGATCTACGAGGAGCTGATTAGCGGCCACAACATCCTCGTGTACCTCGCGCTGCTGAGCGTGCCGCTGACCGGCTGGGTGCTGATGAGGACGCGCTTCGGAATGCGGCTGCGGTCGGTCGGCGAGGCGCCGAACGCCGCGGACACCGCGGGGATCTCGGTCGAGGGCATGAGGTACACCGCGCAGCTGATCGCTGGCGTCCTGTGTGGCTTCGCCGGGACCTACCTCGCGGTCGCGCACTCGGCGAGCTTCGTCAACAACATGACTGCCGGCAAGGGGTACATCGCGCTCGCCGCGATGATCTTCGGCAAGTGGCGCCCGAAGCAGGCGATGTTCGCATGCTTCCTGTTCGGATTCTTCGAGGCCCTGGCCGCGCGCCTGCAGGGCGTCGACGTCCCCGGGATCGGCCAGGTCCCGAGCGACCTGATCTCGTCGCTGCCGTACATCCTGACTGTGATACTCCTGGCCGGCTTCATCGGCAGGGCGGTCGCGCCCGCCGCGGTCGGGGTGCCTTACGTCAAGGGTAGGTGACCGGCGCCGACGCCGAGCGCGATCTCGTCGCGCGGGCGATCGAGGCCAAGGCCAGGGCACACTGCCCGTACTCAAAATACCAAGTCGGATGCGCGGTCCTCGACGAGAGCGGTGCCATCCATGTCGGGACGAACGTCGAGAACGCGGCCTATCCGGTCGGCACCTGCGCCGAGGCCGGCGCGATCGCGGCGATGGTCGCAGCGGGCGGTAAGAGGATCGCTGCGATTGCGGTGTCGACCGACGGCGACCCTCCGGGAACCCCCTGCGGCGCCTGCCGCCAGCGCATCAGGGAGTTTGCCGCCGGCGACGTTCACGTCATCGTCTGCGACGGCAAGGGCGAGCGCTCCCGCCGCACGCTTGCGGAGCTGCTGCCGGAGTCGTTCGGGCCGGAAAACCTGGGATAGCCCGGCGGGCAGTGCCCGCCGCGCTGCGTCATACCCTCTCGCGGAGGGACCAGATCGATTGATTTTTTAGGGGTGCCCTCATGTTTTGTCCGGGCCAGAACGGCCTGTTGCCCGATTGATTCCGGCAGCTCCTGTATTCGCCTTTTGACCCTGGTTTTTCGGTCCTGGACCCGGCCTCGGCCAAGAAAATAACCTCGAAATCACGCTCTCAAGTCCGCATCCCGCGTTTCAGGGGGGTTTTCGGGCAAGGCGCCGACGGGTTCCCCTTTCCCTTGCGGGCTCGTTGCGCTTTCGGATGTCCCGCCTTCCGGCGGGTGGTGCCTCAGGGCGCGAATGCGTCGCAGATCTTGCGGTTCCACTTGACCAGCTGGCGGTGCTTGGCCTCGTTGTGTATGCGCAGCAGCGTCCTCCGGCCGCTCGTGACGAGGCTGCACGGGACCTGCAGCACCTTGGGCGGAACTTCTTGAGGCGCGGCCGCCAGCCGCCGAACAGCAGGCGGCGCAGGAGCATGAACAGGTTGTGCGCGATCGCCTTCATGTGCGCCAGGACCCGGTTGGGACCGAGCTTCGAAGAGAACGTCCGCTTGCCTGCGAGGTCCGAGCCGCATTCCTTGATCCGGTTCTCGCAGTCGTCGCCGCGGCGGTTGTACAGCTCGCGCAGGTCGTATGCGCTGATGCCGTCCATGCTCGTCGCGATCGCGCAGTAGCCGTAGAGCATCTCGCCCTGGATACCCGGTCCGACCTTCTTGCAGTGGACCACGGAAAAGGGCTTGACGCGCCCGCCCATCGTGCTCGTCGTCCTCGCCGACACCCACGCGCTCCCGTTATCGTTGGTCTCGACGACCTAAAAGTCCTCGTCCCTGATCCTGGCCGGGGCCACGCCGCCGCTCCGCGCTCCTGGCGCCAGCCGATCGTCTCCGCGTTGCAGTACGCCGCGTCCGCGCGCACCATCCTCACCTTCCGGCCGCCAAGCCGGCCCGCGGCCGCCTCCAAGACGTCCGAGCGCCCCGTCCCCGGAGTGCAGTTGCCCGGGTCCAGCCTGCTCGCCAACACCGTCCCCGTCCCCGAGTCGAACACCAGCGTGTGCATCAGCGACTGCTCGCCCTTGTGGTCCTTCTCGCTGCACTCCTTCTCGCAAGCCACCCGCTGCTCGTCGATGTCCAGCACGCGGCCCTCGTCCCTCGGCACGCCGCGCAGGCAACGCGACACCGACACGCCGAACAGCGCCTCGACCTTCGGGTACTCCTCTGCCTCCGACTTCCTCTCCAGGAACGACGACAGCGACTGCCTGCTCGGAAAGCCCTGGGCAAGGCAGTCGCCCTCCAGCTCCGACACGTCCGACAGGCAGTCGCCGCCGCTCAAGAACAGCTGCGCGAACGTCCCGACGTAGCTCGCGTTGCTGCGCCCGCGACCGCTTTCGGGCTTCCCGAAGATGCTGTCGGACGCTGACATGATGCCCGTCCGCTCGAGCAGCTCGTGCACCAAGACCATCCCTCCGTAGGCTGAATGATCGCCCTTGCCTAGGGCCAGCTTGTGCTTGGAGTAGTATGATTGTGCCATGCTTGCTCCCTTCACCCGTTGGGAGATGTTTGTATGCAGGAGCAACTTTAACACGGATCTCGCCAATATTGGCTCGATCCGTGTTATTTGTGGAAAATCAGGTCTTCAATCGGGCATTTTGGGTGCTATTGCTGAACGAGCATGTTACTTTCAGCATCTAGCTCGGCAATTCCGAATAAAGAAGTAGGCGACGATCAGACATTCCATGAGAGACAGCCGAGCTAATCACAGGCAAGCGATGAGTCTACGAGTACTTCCTCGAGCCAGTCCTGTAGCACATCAACAAGTCTCGCTCGACGTGCGGTGATGGCCTGCTTGACACTGTTTAATTTCCCTTCGCTCAAATCAGGCCGAAATCAATGTCGACGTCCTGCACGTCGGCGAACTCCTCGGCCAACGGCGAGACCTCCCCCTCCGGAGACGACAGCACCGAGGCGGTCTCGGCAGACAGGTGGAGCGTCAGTGACTCGGTGATGAGCCGCCATGTCCGCACCCTGATCCAAGGGTAGAGAAAACCTAGTGACATAACAAAAACCACGCCGTTGACGACGTAATATTTGAAGAAATACTTGCTTGAGGAAAGATTGCAGCTCAAATGGCTGCCTTCATCGAACTGAATTGAGGAGTAGAACATGGGAATGACTCTTGAGCGGTATACTCCAATCACCAAGTAAGAGAACAACAAGATGGAATATATGGCATAGTTGTATGCGCCATGGAGGAAAATTATTTGCCAAAAAGAATCATAATCATAATAGTACCGATTGGCTGGAGACACATAAGTGAAGAAAGCCAAGGCGGCAGCGACAAGTATGGAGATCACCAGAGTTGCCCAGAGTATAGAGACTAAGAAATGTCTGTAGTAAGGCATTACTCTTGCTCCGTATCTCATTTCGAGCTTGCCGAACCGGAGTTGGTTGATCATGATGCTGTGCCGAAAGTAGTGGTAAGCCGGCCCAAGAACAAACCAGAAAATCAATGGCGCTAGTATCAGAGCATTCAGAAAGTCGCTGTCTTGGTCCTGTTTCCACAGCTCGCCCACGAACTTGAGAATGATCCAGCCGATCAAGTAATATGCAATGAACAGCCTGTAAGAGGGGATGTAGTTTCTCAGGTAGCGAAACCTAACGGATCTGTGCGTGGTGTGCTTGGCGTTGAAGGACCGTCCGCGTACCAAGGCATATGGGATCAGTGTCAGCAGGATGAGTGTCATAATTCCGATGCCTTGCCAGAGAAGAATGAAAATCCTCTCGCTGAACAACAGAACCACTACTATTGCCAAGACGTACAGCCTCGCTCGAATGATTGAGAGCGGGTTGGCATCAAAGTCGAAGCTTTGTCCGCAGAAGCTGGTGTTGCCGTAGAAGTAGCGGCGGTTGCGGACCTTGGCCCACGCCAGATAGACGCCAAAGGTGGCGATCGTAAGCAGGAGGTTGACCATGTGGATGCGGAGGTAATCCACAGTGTCGCCGTAAAAGGTGAACTTGAAAGGTTCAGTATGTGCGTCGGTTTGGTTCACGTGGTGGTCTTTTTCAGGACTTTGCTGCCCAGAAATAAATAAGGTGATTATGAAAAGGACGTCCCAACGCGATTTTTCGCCAAGTTGGTCATCACCAGCTTGAGGAAATCTTTGCCTCTATTATTGTACCGAACCTCGAGCTCCTTGAGGTAGAGCGGGAAGTGTTCGGTCGACACACCGTGGTACTGCTGGAGCCGCAGCTTGGCGTAGCTCCAGAAGCCTTCGATGCCGTTGATGTAGACCTTGCCGTTGGCGAACCTCTTGGAGTGGTTG
>CAZDYI010000069.1:0-4412 GCA_964509765.1 uncultured Gammaproteobacteria bacterium | reverse complement strand
ACGCAGCACGCGTCGAACATCTGCGAGGCCGCCAAGGCCGCGAGCGTCCCGCACGTCATCCGCATCTCGAACATGGCCACGGGCCCCGACCTCGGCTCGGAGATCGCGACGATGCACTACGAGTCCGACGAGATGCTCAAGGCGCTCGGCTGCAACTACACCCTGATCAAGGGCGCGAACTACTACCAGAACATGTTCTACTCGTCGCTGAACATCATCAGGCAGAACCACTTCGCCCTGCCGCTCGGCGCGGCGACGGTCGCGCAGGTCGACGCCCGCGACATCGCGCGGGTGTGCGCCCACGCGATAGTTGACGCCGGCCACGAGAACAAGGAGTACACGGTGACGGGACCCGAGGCGATGACGATGCACGTCGTCGCGCGCAAGCTCTCGAAGCTGCTCGGCAAGGAGATCCGCTACGTGCCCGTGGAGCCGGTCGCCGCGACCCAGGTCTTCAAGGACACCGGCCTGCCGGAGTGGCCCGCGAAGGCTATCGGTACCATGTTCATGGAGTACGCCTCCGGCAAGTACAAGTTCATCACAGACGACTTCGAGCAGATCACCGGGGTCAAGCCGCGCACGATGGACGTGTTCTTCTCGGACTACAAGGACGTCTTCATGCGCGAGACCGCGAGGGCCCTGAGCTCGGCCTGACCCTTCGGGCCGAACTCCGGCCACAACCCGATTGACCTCCGCCGGATGGCCGGGCCATCCCGCGGCGCGGAGCGTTGATCCGCAAGGCGGCGTGGCTCGCCGCGCTGGCCCTGGTTACCGCGGCCCTGGCTTACGGGGCGCGGGTCCTGTCGCAGCGCCTCGAGGAGCGCCGGCACGCCGAGTACCTGCAGGCTCCGGCGGCCAACGCCGCGGATGTCCGCTTCGAGGTCGGCCCGGGCTCGACGATGCGGGAGGTGAGCGACTCGCTCGCGGAAGCAGGGATCGTCGCGGACGCGGCCCGGTTCTCCGCGGCCGCGGTCCGGGAGGGCATCGACCGGAGGGTCAAGGCCGGCCACTACAAAGCGGAGCCCGGGACGAGCCATCTCGCGCTCATGGAGAAGCTCGCGGAAGGCGACGTCGCGATGGAGCGCTTTTCCATCGTCGAGGGGACGCGGTTCGGGACGGTCCTCGAGCGGCTCGCGGCGAGCGAGTCGGTCTCGGCGACCCTGGCCGGCCTGAGCCCCGAGGAGGCCTGGGCGGTCGTCGCGCCGGGCAGCGGGCTGCCGCCGGAGGGGCTGCTCTACCCGGACACGTACCTGCACGGCCACGGCCACGCGGACGCGGACATCCTGCGGGCCTCCCACGCGCGGCTGATGGAGCTGCTCGAGGAGGAGTGGCCGAAGCGCAAGGAGGGCCTGGCGCTCGAGACGCCCTACGACGCGGTGATCCTCGCGTCGATCATCGAGAAGGAGACCGGCCTCGACGGCGAGCGCGGGCTGGTCTCGTCGGCGTTCCACAACCGGCTGCGGATCGGCATGCGCCTGCAGTCGGACCCGACTGTGATCTACGGCCTCGGCGAGGAGTTCGACGGGAACCTGACCCGCAGGCACCTCGAAGAGGACACCCCGTTCAACACCTACACCCGCGCGGGCCTGCCGCCGACTCCGATCGCGGTCCCGAGCCGCGAGTCGCTGCTCGCCGCTCTCAACCCGCCGGAGTCGGACTACCTGTACTTCGTCGCCGACGGCAGCGGCGGGCACCACTTCTCGAGGAGCCTGCGCGAGCACATCAACGCGGTCAACCGCTACCAGCGAGGGCGGAAGTGAGACGGGCGTGAGCCGCGGGCGCTTCATAACCTTCGAGGGCATCGACCGCTGCGGGAAGACAACGCAGGCGAAGCTGCTCAAGCGCAGCCTGATCGAGATGGGGATCCGGAGCATAGTCACCGCCGAGCCCGGCGGCTCGGGCTCGCTCGGCGCGGCCCTGCGGGGGCTGCTGATGGACCCGGACATCGAGCGCGACGAGGTGACCGCTGCGCTGATGTTCAGCGCCGACCGCCACGAGCACGTCCTGAAGATCATCGCTCCCGCCCTCGACAAGGGCGACTGGGTGATCTGCGACCGCTTTGCGGACTCGACGCTTGCCTACCAGGGCGCGGGCGGGAACGTCGACGAGGCGCTCCTGCGGCAGCTCAGCGAGGTGGCCTGCCGGGGGCTGGCGCCGGAACTGACGGTCCTGCTCCGGATAGACACCGACAGGCGCGCGAAGCGCAACCCGAAGCTGGACTACTACGACCAGGGGCGCAAGTCCTTCGACCTGCGGGTGAGCGAGGCCTACGAGAGGATGGCCGAGGCCGAGCCCGACAGGTTCTTCGCGGTCGACGGGAACAAGCCGATCGAGGAGCTGGCCGCGGAGATACTCGCCGAGGTCAGGAGGCGCTTCGGAGTCGGGGAACAGTGAGCCGCGCAGGAAAGAAGGCCGGCGCGGGCATGCGCCACAGCCCCCTGCCCTGGCACGCGAAGGCCGCGGAAAGGAGGCTCGCGACGGGGCTGCCGCATGCGCTGATGGTCGTCGGCCGGCGCGGCGACGGGCTCGAGGAGACGTGCCTGCACCTCGCCGAGAGCGAGCTCACCCGCGGCGACCCCGCGGGCGCGAGGCTGATGCATGCCGGAACGCACCCGGACCTGCACGCTGTGCGGCTCGAGCTCAACACAAAGGGCAAGCCGCGGCAGAACATCGTGATCGGCCAGGTCCGCGAGCTGGCCGACGCGACGTCGCTCACGCCGGTCAGGGCGCGCCTGCGTATCGCGGTGATCGTCCCGGCCTGCCACATGAACAGGAGCGCGTCCAACGCTCTGCTCAAGAACCTCGAGGAGCCCAACCGGACGCTCAAGTTCATCCTCGGCTGCGAGCACCCGTCCTGGCTGCCGGCGACGGTGCGCAGCCGCTGCCAGCGCACGGTCCTGCCGCGCCCGACCCGCGACGAGGCCGCGGCCTGGCTTGCGGACAGGAAGGTCAAGGACGCCGAAGAGGCCCTCGACCTGGTCGACGGGGCCCCGCTGCTCGCCGGGGAGAAGTCCGAGCTCCTGCCGGCGCGCAGGGAGATAGCCGGCATCCTCAGGGGCAGGTCCAGGCTCTCCGGGCAGAACAGGAAGGTCGACAGCCTCGAGCCCGAGGACTGGCTGCCCTGGGCGGTCGACTGGTCCGCGCGCGGCGCGCGGATCGCGTCCGGGTTCCCGGACGCCGGCGGGGACGACGGGGTCGCAGCGGACATCTGCGCGCGGCGCAGGCCGTCTGCGCTCGAGTGGCTCGACCTGCACGGGGAGATGCTCGACCTGATGCGCTTCGCGCACCACCCCGTAAACAAGCGCCTGCTGCTCGACCACGTGCTGTGGCGCTTCTCAGGGCTGGGCTCCGGTGCTCGTTGACAGCCACTGTCACGTACACTTCCCCGAGCTGTCCGGCGACCTGCCGGCAGTCCTGGGGAACATGCGCGAGGCCGGAGTCGGGGCCGCGGTCACGGTCTGCACCGAGCCCGGCGAGGTCGAGGCGCTGCGCGGGCTGGTCTCGGAGCACGAGTGCCTGTACGCCTCGGTCGGCATCCACCCGAACTCGGACCGGTCGATCGAGTGCGACCCCCAGGAGCTCCTGGACGCCTACAGGTCGCACGACAAGTTCGTCGCAATCGGCGAGTGCGGGCTCGACTACTTCCGGGGAGGGAGGGACGCGCGCGAATGGCAGCTCGAGCGGATGACTCTGCAGGCCGAGGTCGCGCTCGAGGCGGGCGCGCCGCTGATCGTACACACGCGGGACTCGATCGACGACGCGATCGACGACCTCGGGCCCTACGCCAGGAAGGGCATGCGAGCGGTGCTCCACTGCTTCACGGGAACGCAGGAGCAGGCGGACCGCGCGCTTGACGCGGGCTTCATGCTGTCTTTCACCGGGATAGTCACCTTCAAGTCGGCGAAGGACCAGCTTGCGGTCGCGGCGTCCGTCCCGTCGGACAGGATCATGGTGGAGACTGACGCGCCCTACCTCGCTCCCGAGCCCCACCGGGGACAGAGGAATGAGCCCGCATACGTCCGGCACACGATCGATCGGATTGCCGAAGCGCGCGGCGCGGACCCCGCAGAGCTCGAGCGGGTTACTACGGAGAACGCATTCTCCTTCTACGGCCTGCCCCTGCCCGCCTGACCAGGGCGGCCGGGCCGCCGCCCTAGCCCCCGGCCTGGCCGTCGATGCTTTCCCGGAGCAGCCTCATGTTGTGCTCGACGTCCGCCCAGCCGGGCCTGATCTCGAGCGCCCGCTCGTAGTCCGCCATCGCGCCCACGAGATCCTCTAGCTTGTGGCGGACGACGCCGCGGTTGTAGAAGCCCTCTGCGTACCCGGGCCAAAGCTCGACCGCGCGGTCGAGGTCCTCGAGCGCGCGCTCGTTCCTGCCGATGCGCATCCAGGCGAGCCCGCGGTTGCCCCAG
>CAZDYI010000068.1:0-25034 GCA_964509765.1 uncultured Gammaproteobacteria bacterium | reverse complement strand
GCTCGTTACTACCTGAGCGGTTTCAGCATTCCGAGCGTCCGCCGGGGGGCGGGCGATTCGGGAGACAGGATCGCGGTGGAGTCGGGTTTCGGCGTGTCGGACGTCCAGCTGCGCCGTCACGGCAACCACCTGAAGGTTGAGTTGCTGGGGGCGGCTGACGGCGACGGCAACCGTGCGGTGACGGACAGCCTTTGGATTCACGACCACTACTACCACGCGTCGGCGAAGGTGGAGAGCGTGCGCTTTTCGGACGGGACGGTGTGGGGCGATTCGGTTCTGGACGCGGCTTCGATGCGGGGGACGTCTGCAGTGGACACTCTGGTCGGCCTGGACGGCCGGGCGGATTATTTCGACGCTGACGCGGGAGGCAACGACGAGCTGCGCGGCGCGGGCGGGAACGACGTGTATTACCTGGGCAGCGGGACGGGTGCGGACGTGATCAACGAGACGCGCGACGCTGGCGGCTTGTTCCGGCGGACAGGCGATTCGGACGACAGGATCGTGGTGGAGTCGGGCTTCGGGGTGGCGGACGTCCAGTTGCGCCGTCACGGCAACCACCTGAAGGTTGAGTTGCTGGGCGCGGCGGACGGCGACGGGAACAGGGCGGTGACGGACAGCCTGTGGATCCACGACCACTACTACTATGCCTCGGCGAAGGTGGAGAGCGTGCGCTTTTCGGACGGGACTGTGTGGGGCGATTCGGTTCTGGACGTGGCTTCGATGCGTGGCACGTCAGCAGTGGACACCCTGGTCGGCCTGGACGGCCGGGCGGACTATTTCGACGCTGACGCGGGCGGGAACGACGAGCTGCGCGGCGCTGGCGGGAACGACGTGTACTACCTGGGCAGCGGGACGGGGGCGGACGTGATCAACGAGACCAGCGACCCTCGCGGCTGGTTCCGGCGGACGGGCGATTCGGACGACAGGATCGTGGTTGAGTCGGGCTTCGGCGTGTCTGACGTGCAGCTGCGCCGTCACGGCAACCACCTGACGGTTGAGTTGCTTGGGGCGGCGGACGGTGACGGGAACAGGGCGGTTACGGACAGCCTTTGGATTCACGACCACTACTACACCGCCTCAGCGAAGGTGGAGAGCGTGCGCTTTTCGGACGGGACTGTGTGGGGCGATTCGGTTCTGGACGTGGTCTCGATGCGGGGGACGTCCGCTGCGGACACCCTGGTGGGCCTGGACGGCCGGGCGGACTATTTCGACGCGGACGCGGGAGGCAACGACTGGTTGCGCGGCGCGGGAGGCAACGACGTGTACTACCTGGGCTCCGGGACGGGAGCGGACGTGATCGACGAGACGCGCGACGCGCGCGGCTGGTTCCGCCGGGCGGGCGATACGGACGACAGGATCGTGGTGGAGTCGGGCTTCGGGGTGTCAGACGTGCAGCTTCGCCGTCACGGCAACCACCTGAAGGTCGAACTGCTGGGGGCGGCGGACGGCGACGGCGACCGTGCGGTTACGGACAGCCTTTGGATTCACGACCACTACTACACCGCCTCTGCGAAGGTGGAGAGCGTGCGCTTTTCGGACGGGACGGTGTGGGGCGATTCGGTTCTGGACGTGGTCTCGATGCGGGGGACGTCTGCTGCGGACACCTTGGTCGGCCTGGACGGCCGTGCGGACCATTTCGACGCGGACGCGGGCGGGAACGACTTGTTGCGCGGCGTTGGCGGCAACGACGTGTACTATCTGGGCTCCGGGACGGGAGCGGACGTGATCGACGAGACGCGCGACACGCGCGGCTGGTTCCGTCGGGCGGGCGATTCGGGCGATCGGATCGTGGTGGAGTCGGGCTTCGGCGTGGAAGACGTTGTGCTGAGCCGTCACGTCAACCACCTGAAGGTGGAGCTGCTGGGCGCGGCGGACGACCAGGGCGTCCGCGCGGCGACCGACAGCCTGTGGATCCACGACCACTACTACTCAGCCTCGGCAAGCATCGAGTCTGTTGAGTTCGCAGGCGGGACGGTGTGGGACGGCCCGTTCGTGGTGGGGACGGCCTCAGCCGACACTCTGACCTCGACCTCGGCTTCGGAGACTCTACACGGCGGGGCGGGCAACGACGTGTATGTGTTCTCGGGGACGTTCGGCGAGGACCGGGTGGTCGACAGCGGGGGTTCGGACACGGTGCGGATTGCGGGGCACACATCCACGGGCCTGTCGCTGACGCGGGAGGGCGACGACATGGTGGTCAGCGACGTTGACGGGACTTCCAAGGTCGTGGTCGACAGCTGGTATGCTGCGGGCAACGCCCGACAGGTCGAGCGGATCGAGGCGGGCGGGAGCGTGATCAACGCGGCTTCTGCGGAGCGCCTGGTGTCGGCGATCGCGTCTCACGTCGAGGGCGGCGGTGATGTGTCGTCGTATTTGACTCAGAATCACCAGGACTACTGGACGACGCTGCCGGTCGGCCCGGGTGGCTGAGGAGGGCGTGCCGCCCGCAGGCGGCAGTGAAGCCCGTCCTGCGGACGACGGCGGCCTGGCAGCGGAGCAGCGCGCCCTGGGCGAGGTGGTTGCGTACCTGGGCGGGAGCAGGCGCTACCGCCACCTGTTCCTGTCTGACCTGCACTGGCTGGTGATGCCAGCGATCCACCTGGGCCAGTACAGGCTGGTGCGTGACGGCGACGGCAGCATAGTCGGCTACGTTTCCTGGGCGGAGGCGGGCGAGGATCTTGAGCGTCGGATGCTGGAGGGCGGCGAGGTGCGCTTGAAGAACTCTGAGTGGCGCGGCGGCGGGGATCCGCTGGTTGTCCATCTGGCTTGCCGGGCGGGCTTCGAGGGCCGGGTGCTCGGGGCGGTGAAGCTGGATGTGTTTCCGGACCGTCCGTTCCGGGTGGTGTGGCCGGGGAAGGACGGCAAGAGGGAGGTCAGGGAGGTTGCCGCGCGCGAGGAGCCGCCGGAGCAGCAGGAGGGGGAAGCAGGAGCAGAGGGAAGCGGAGGCGCGGGCGGCGGCCAGCCGCCGGAGGCAAAGCCGGAGGGACAGTAGCGGATGTCGGAGTCCGGGGAGTGTCGTTGCGCATTCGTGCATGACGGGCTTGGCTTTAATGATGCCGCAGGTTTGCTGGGAAACAGGGACGGTTCCGCTTGAAGCGGTCTGTGCAGTGCGGCGGCAGCCAGCTGTGCTTGGGTAGGTCATGACGCGCATGATGAGAGATCGCATGTCCATGGTGACGAAGCCGGAAGGGCGTCAGGAAGGAGCGGCCCGCGCGTTGTTAGCCCGTAGCGGACGGCGGGGGCAGGGCTCTGCGGAGGCCCAAGCAAGCCGGTCGGTCGGGGGAGCAAGGGAAGTCAGTGGCGTCGGCGGCAGCGGGGGCGTGCCCGCAGCTCGCCGGTCCGGGCGGTAAGGCGGCATGGACAGGGATGGCCCGAAGGAGGGGGTTGAGTCGGCGCTGGTGTGCCTGGCGATGGTGTGCAGGGTTCAACAGGTGCAGTGCGACGTGGGTTCTTTGCTGCACGCGCACGGACCTGCTGCTTCCGAGGGTCGGGTCGGCGACGCGCTGCTGCAGGCCTCGAGTTCGCTGGGATTACGCGCTTGCAAGGTCGAGCTCGCCTGGCCGCGGCTGCGCTACACGGCTTATCCAGCGATCTTCATGATGCGCGGCGGCGGCTGGGCGACGCTGCTGCACCATGGTCCGGTTTTGGGGTGCGACGCCGACTGCGGAACCTTGGTGCATCCCGACAGCCGCAGCGAGGTGTTGTCGCTCAAGGAGATGAAGGATCGGCTTGAGGGCACGGCCGTGCTGCTTGTGCCGCGCGGCGGGGCCAAGGCCGATCCGGTTCGCTTCGACTTCCCCCAAATTGCTCGATAGTATGTCTGTTTCAAAGCCAGATTGTTTTTGTGCCGCGACAACCGCAACTATCCACAAAATGTGCAGTGTCTCCCGACTTCTGCTGACGGTCAGGGGATCGCGGCCGCCGCTTCAGACCCTCTCGCGGAGGATCTTGTAAGCGTCGCCTATCTCCTTGAACTTCTCCTCGGCCTCCTTCTTCCCGCCCTCCGGGGCGCGGTCGGGATGGTGCTGCATCGCCAGCTTCCTGTACGCCTTCTTGACCTCTGCTGCGGAGGCGCCGGGCTTCAGGCCGAGGGTCTGGTAGGCGAAGTCGGTCGCGCTCATCCCGCTTCTGCGCGCCGAACCGCGGCCGGGCAGGTCCTTCTCGACCTCTTCAAGCAGCTGCTCGATGTAGAAGTCGGGCAGGTTCAGCTTTCCGCCGATGTCCCACAGGACCTTCCTTTCCTCCTTGCTGATGACCGCGTCGCTCGCCGCCACGCTCACCGCGCCGACAAACAGGATCTGGCGGTACTTCGCAGACAGCATCCTCACGTCGGCCGAGCTCCATGTCATGCCGGCGTGGGCGCGGTACTGCTCGATGATCCGGTCGCGGCTCATGTTCTGGTCGCCCATGACCATGCGGACGAACTTCACGACCATGTCCAGCTCGTGGCGGTTCTCCTCGCCGTCCGCATGGGCAACGTCGTGGCAGACCAGGAACATCACCCGCTTGTACTTCGCCTCGTGCTCGGGGCCGGGGGAGCTGAACGTTCTTGAGACCAGGTTGCGGATAAATGGCCTGACCACGAAGAGGTAGAGCAGCAGGATCAGCAGCAGCGTGGACCAGCTCATGCCGCCTCCCCGAACCACCTTGCGACCTCTTCGCGCCCTGCCTCTCCGAGGTCGATGCCGAGCTTGGTGCGGCGATAGAGCGCGTCCTCGGAGGTCTTCGCCCACTCGTTCTTCCTGAGGTGCTCGAGCTCGGCCTCGTAGAGCCCGCAGCCGAAGTCGCGCCCGAGGCCCTTGACGCTCCCCGTTCCGTTGAGCATGCCGCGCGCCGCGGTCCCGTAAGCGCCGGCCATGCGCCTTGCGGTTTCTGGGCCGAGGCCCTTGCAGGTCTCCTCGAGCTCGGTCGCGACTTTCGCCGCCCCGCCGACCGGCATGTCGCCGCCGGGAAGCGCGCTCGTTCCGGTGTCCGACAGCTTCATCTTCCCGAGCCACGGGCGGCACATGTCAACCGCCGCCTCTGCGAGCTTCCTGTAGGTGGTGAGCTTGCCGCCGAGCACGCTCACCATCGGCAGCGGCTTCTCGTCCGCCTTGAGGACGTAGTCGCGGGTGACCTCCTGCGCGTCCTTCGAGCCGTCGTCGTACAGGCCACGCACGCCTGAGTAGGTCCAGACGATGTCGCCCTTCTCCGCAGGCTTGCTGAAGTAGCGCCGCACCGTGTCCAAGAGGTAGTCCGTCTCCTCGTCGCTTATCTCGGCCTTCGCGGGGTCGCCCTCGTACTCGCGGTCCGTCGTCCCGACAAGGGTGTATTTTCCGAGGAACGGGATCGCGAAGACCACCCTCCGGTCGGGCGCCTGGAGGATGTACGCACGGTCGTGGCCGAAAAGGGCGGGCACGACGATGTGGCTGCCCTGGACGAGCCGCGTCGAATGGCGCCGTTCGCCATCACCGCCTGCGATCTCCTCGCGCATAGCTCCGGCCCACGGGCCGGTAGCGTTGACGAGCACCTTCGCCCGCCTGGCTTCCTTGCCCTCGAGCTCGAGCAGCCACCTGTCGCCGTCGGGCCGGGCCGAAGCAAGCCGCGTCCTCGTGAGCACCTCCGCGCCGTGCGCGGCGGCGTCGACCGCGTTGAGCACGGTCAGGCGCGCGTCGTCCACCCAGCAGTCCGAGTACTCGAACGCGGTCCTGAACCCGTCCCTGAGCGGCTCGCCGGCCGGGTCGGAAGCGAGGCGCACCGACCGGGTCGGCGGCAGCACGTCGCGCTTGGCGAGCATGTCGTATGCGGCGAGCCCGAGCCTGAGCATCCACGCCGGGCGCAGGCTGCCGGCGTGGACGAGCAAGAACCGCATCGGGCGGATTATGTGCGGCGCTATCCGCAGCAGGCGCTCGCGCTCGGAAAGCGACTCGCGCACGAGGCGGAACTCGCCGTGCTCGAGGTAGCGCAGCCCGCCGTGGATCAGCTTGGTGCTCGCGGACGATGTGGCGCAGGCTAGGTCGCCGGCCTCGCAGAGCAGCACCGAAAGCCCGCGCCTCGCGGCGTCGCGGGCTATGCCGCAGCCGTTGATCCCGCCGCCGATGACGGCGAGGTCGAAGATGTCGTTGTTCCCTGTTGCGTCCAAGGCTTCAGCCCGCAGCGCGGGTCGCACCGAGCCGGGCACATCCGTGTTTCGTCAATTGAAGGGAAACAGGCGGGGCAGCGCTGCTGTCTGCAGGGTCGGGTCCGGAATTCCGCGGCATGAAACGGGAATTATGACAAACACGAGCGATCATTCCCGATGCCTTCGACGGAATGCCAGCATCACTCACGGTGAAGCTGGGGCTCCAGGGATTGCTTCCGCGGCACGCGCTCGACGGCGATTCAGTCAGCGTGCTTCTTAGCCTGCGCCAAGTCGTAGTCTGCCTGCAACAGGTACCAGCCTTCTGCATTTCCTCCGAACGCCTTGTCCAGGCGAATCGCAACTTCCGGTGTGATCCGGGCCTTGCAGCGGACTATGTCCGACAGCAGCTTTTCGCTGATGCCCAGCTTGCCTGCCGACTCGGCCACTGTGAGCCCCAGCGGCTCGATGCAGTCATGGAGGACCGACAGTCCCGGGTGCGGCGGGTTTTTCATCATTCTGGCGTCTCCAGACCCGCGTCAGTCTACCAGACTCAAGCAGAAGGCGCGTTGCGGCGCGAGGCGTCGAGGTGGCATGCCGGCGCTTGTTCGAGGCAACTGGCAATTGACTGTGCGCTCGAATCTCAATCGCTTCTGCTCACGCGCTGATCCACGACGTGACCAGCCCCGACGGCTCCCGGATTTCGCGGCAGGGCGCTTACCCAACCGTGCGAAACCGGTTTTCGTGCGTCAATGTCTGTCCAATCCGGCAAAATATCCTCATGTATAATCATCCGTGAAGACAGGTTTCTTTCGAACCGACAGCCGCCGTCCATTTCCCCTCCCCCTCCGCGGAAGTGCCCACGAAGCCTGCCGTAATCCGGCATTTAACCAGCCTTGTCGCGCTTGCAGCGCTTGCGGCGGGGGCGCATGCCCAGTCCGACCCGATTCGGATAGCCCTGGTGTACGAGAAGACCGGCGGGTGGGAGTCGTACGCGGTCCAGCTACTGCGCGGCGCGACGCTCGGCCTCGAGTACGCCACCGGCGGAACCATGGAGCTGCTCGGCCGGAAGGTCGAGCTGATCGAGAAGGACAACCAGCTCAAGCCCGACCTTTCGCGCGCCCTGCTTGAGGAGGCCTACGCCGACGACGGCGCGATCGCGGCGATCGGCCCGATCTCGTCGGGCAACGCGCTCGCGATGCTGCCTGTCGCCGAGGAGTACGGGCGGCTGCTGTTCCCGGTCGCGACCGCGCACTCGATCACGGGCGAGAAGTGGGTTCCGACCGTGTTCCGCACCATCAGCAACACAGACCACATGGCGATAGCGGGCGCGAGGGTCCTCGAGGGCGACGGGACGCACGTCGCGATACTCACGCAGGACTACGCCTTCGGCCGCGACGGCGCCGAGGCGTTCAAGGCGGCGCTCGAGGGGACGACTACCGAGGTCGTCGCCGAGGAGTACGCGCCGACGGACACCAAGGACTTCACGCCGTTCATCCAGAGGATGTTCGACGCCCTCAAGGACCGCGACGGCCGTAAGGTGATCTGGGTGTTTTGGGGCGGCGGCAAGTCGCCGATCCCGGCGATCAAGGACGCCGATCCCGAGCGGCACGGGATCGAGATCTCCACCCGCGGCAACTCGCTCGCGGTGCTAAAGGGCTACAAGAAGTTCCCCGGCATGGAAGGGGCGATCTACTACTACTACGACATACCCGACAACCCGGTCAACGACTGGCTGGTTGAAAAGCACACAGAGCGCCACGGCTCGCCGCCCGACCTGTTCACCGCGGCGGGCATGGACGCGGCGATAACCATCATCGAGGGGATCAAGAGGGCCGGGACGACCGACGTCGACAGCATAGTCGAGCAGCTGCGCGGCATGGAGGTCAGCGGCTCCAAGGGGACGCTTAGGATCAGGCCCGAGGACCACCAGGCGCTCCAGCCGATGTACCACTACCGGGTCGTTGACGACCCCGGGCTCGAGTGGGCGGTGCCCGCCTTCGTGAGGGAAATAGCCATAGAGGAGATCGACCTGCCGATCCGCAACGGCAGGTAGACCCTCTATCATCCGGCGCCCGGCGCCGGAGGAGCAGCCGGAATGGGCCAGGCCCCGGTCATAGAGACTGAGGGCCTTACGATCAGGTTCGGCGGCCACGTCGCGGTCGACTCGGTCAGCTGCCGGGTGGGGCCAGGAGAGCTCACCGCGATCGTCGGCCCGAACGGCGCCGGCAAGACGACCTTCTTCAACCTCATCTCCGGGCAGCTTTCCCCGAGCGAGGGCAGGGTGCTGCTGTCCGGCAGCGACATCACAGGCCTTCCGCCCGCGGCAAGGGCGAGGCTCGGCCTCGGCCGCGCGTTCCAGCTCACGAACCTGTTCCCGGCTCTGACCGTCGAGGAGAACCTGCACCTGGTTGTCCAGGCGAGGAGGGGCAACGGGCTGAGCATGCTCACCGTCGCGGGCAAGGACGCGGACACCCGCCGCGAGGTCGGAGAGCTGATGGAGGAGTGCAACCTGTCGCGCCTGGCTGGCGCCGCGGTGCGCGCCTTGCCGCACGGAGAGCAGCGCAAGCTCGAGGTGGCGATGCTCGTCGGGATGCGCCCGCGGGTGTTCATGTTCGACGAGCCGACCGCGGGGATGTCGGGCGACGAGGTGCCCGACGTGCTCGAGCTCATCAAGGGCATCAAGGAGAAGCGCGACTGCGTGACCATGCTCGTCGAGCACAAGATAGACGTGATCTCGTACCTGGCCGACCGGATCATAGTCCTGCACGAGGGCAGGCTGGTCGCCGACGGTACGCCGGAGGACGTGATGGCCTCGCCGATCGTGCGCAGCGCATACCTTGGCGAGGACGTCGAAGAGGAGGCGGAGGATGGCTGAGCCCCTGCTGCGGCTGTCGGGCGTGCACACGAACATCGGCGCCTACCATATCCTGCAGGGGGTGGACCTCGAGGTGCCCGAGGGCGCGATAACCGTCGTGCTCGGGCGCAACGGCGCGGGCAAGACCACGACGCTGCGCACCGTGATAGGAGAGCTCGCGCCGTCGCAGGGGAGCATCACGCTTTCGGGAACCGAGATCGGCGGGATCGGCAGCTCCGCCGTGTCGAGGATGGGAGTCAGCTACGTCCCAGAGCAGATGAGCATCTTCCTCGACCTGACGGTCGAGGAGAACCTGGTGCTGGCCTCCTACGGAAGGAAGAGTCCGGACCCGGGCAGGCTCCGCTCGATATTCGAGCTGTTCCCGCCGCTCGAGGCTCTGTACAGGTCGCGCGCCGGGGTGCTGTCGGGTGGGCAGAAGCAGATGCTCGCCATCGCCCGCGCGCTCGCGCTCCCGCGCAGGCTCGTGCTGATCGACGAGCCGACCAAGGGGCTTGCGCCCGTGATCGTAAACGCCCTTGCCGACTCGCTGCGGACGATGGTCGACTCGGGGGTGACGGTCCTGCTCGTCGAGCAGAACCTGGCTTTCGCAACGCGGGTCGGAAGCCACGCGCGGGTGATGGACGACGGGCGGATCGCGCACTCGTGTTCGATGGCGGAGCTTGCGGGCGACGCCGAGATGCAGCGCAGCCTGCTTGGGCTTGCCGCGGCATGACCCACGCGCGGCACATCCGCGAGGCCTGTGTCCTCGTCGCCGTCCTGGCCCTTGCGGGCCTGCCGCTGCTCGGCTTCGAGACCTGGGCCGTCCTCACCCTGTCCGGCCTGGCGATGGCGATGCTGGTGTTCACGATGGCCTCGGGCCTGACCCTGGTGTTCGGGCTCATGGACGTGCTCAACTTCGGCCACGGAGCGTTCATCGCCGTGGGCGCGTACGCGGCAGCGGTGGTCGCCTCGACGACCGGCGGCCTGGGCTCGGGCCTGCTGTTGGCCGTGCTCGGCATCATCGGCTGCGCGCTCGCCGCCGCGCTCGGCGGCGGCCTGGGCGGCGCGGTGTTCGAGCGTTTTCTTGTCCGGCCGGCGGCGGGCAACCACATGAGGCAGATTCTGATCACGATGGGCGGCCTGATCATCATCGAGCAGGCGCTGATCGTGTTCTTCAGTCCGGAGGAGGTGACGCTGCTCAAGCCCGACGCGCTGCAGGGATCGGTCGCGCTCGGCCCGATCGTGCTCGAGCGCTTCCGGATACTGGTCGTGTTCATCGGTGCCGCCCTGTTCATCGGGCTGGGGCTGCTGTTCAACAGGACCAAGCTCGGGCTTCTGATCCGCGCCGCGGTCGAGAACAGCGCGATGGTCGAGGCGCTCGGCTACCCGGTGCGGTTCCTGTTCGTCGGGGTGTTCGTTGTCGGGTCGGCGCTCGCGGGGATCGGCGGAGCGCTGTGGGCGATGCAGCTCGAGATCTTCACGGCGACCATCGGGACCGAGGCGATGCTGCTCGTTTTCATCGTCGTCGTGATGGGCGGCCTCGGCTCGATCTCGGGCTGCTTCTTCTCGGCGATGCTCGTCGGGCTGTTCATGAACTACGTGACTTACCTGCTGCCGCCGGCGAGCGCGTTCTCGCTGATCGGCCTGATGGCGGCGGTGCTGCTGTGGCGCCCGCAGGGGCTCATCCCCGTGGCAGACCGCTGAGGGCGCGCGGCATGCTCCGGGCACTGGTCTCCCACGAGACGCCCCGCAGCTGGGCGCTCACGTTCCTGATGGTCGCGATGCTCGTGGTCCTCGCGCTCGCGCCGTTCATCTTCGAGGGCAGCAGGAGCGTTTCGCTTGCGGCGAAGGTCTGCATCTACGTCGTGCTCGCCGCGAGCTACGACCTGCTGCTCGGGTACACAGGCATCATCTCGTTCGCCCATGCGATGTTCTTCGGCATCGGCGGATACGCAGTTGCGATTTCGCTAGACCGCCTCGGCGCGGGAATGGGCCAGGTCCTGCTCGGCGTCCTCTGCGGGCTGCTCGCTACGGTCGCGCTCGCGGCGGTGATCGGGGTGCTGTCGCTGCGGCTGCGGACGATATTCTTCGCGATGATCACGCTCGCGGTGAGCCACTCGGTGGCGGTCTCGGTGACGCAGCTCTACAAGATAACGGGTGGCGAGGACGGGCTGAGCTACGCGGTGCCGGAGGTCTTCAGGCCCTCGACTCGGTTCCTCGAGGAGCCTGTGTTCGGAACGGTGATAAACGGCAAGCTCCTTCTGTACTACGTGGTCTTCGTCTCATGCCTTGCGATGTTCCTGCTGCTGCTGCGGCTGGTGAGCTCGCCGTTCGGCAGGGTGCTCAAGGCGATCAGGGAGAACGAGTTCCGCGCCGCGGCGATCGGCTACTCGCCGGTCGTCTACCGCACCATCGCCTCGTGCGTGGCCGCGACCCTTGCCGCCATGGCGGGGGTGGTCCAGGCGCTGTGGCTGCGCTACACCGGCCCCGAGACGACCATGGCGCTGCCGATCGTGATCGACATCCTGCTGATGGTGGTGATCGGAGGTATGGGGTCGATCTACGGCGCGGCCCTCGGCGCGGCTCTGGTGATCATCGCCCAGGGCTACCTGCGCGACCTGCTGCTGATCCTCGGCGATGCCGCAGGCGGCTGGTGGGCCGAGGGGCTGTTCAACCCGGACCGCTGGCTGCTGTGGCTCGGGCTGCTGTTCGTCCTGTGTGTGTACTTCTTCCCCGGGGGAATCGTGGGATTCCTCCGGCAGCCGATGCGGGGAAGGGTACCGCAGTAGGGGCCTGCGGCCAGGACACCGAGCCTGTCAGCCGAGGTAATCCTCCATGCGCCTGCCGATGTTCATCCGATGCAAGTGCGCCGCCTCCGGATTGACTGTGTCAGGCTCCTCAATCGAGAAGAACACGGAAACAGGGAAGCCCTTTACGGCCCCGTCCGCTCGCTTGATTGACTTGTATGCCACAGGCTATTTGTGCGCCTTCTTGCGCAGTTCGTCCAAGTCTGCCTTGGTCCAAGGCGAGCTGGTATTGCAAGGGCTGAACGTGCTTTCAAGCAAGTCGTCGATTTCCTTGCGCTCGATGTGCCGTTCCATGTCGCGGCGCACCAAGTCCCTGATGTACTCACCGGGAGTCTTGTGCAGCTTCCCTTCTCCGGTGATCCGGCCCACGAATTCCGCAAGCGGCAGGGGCAAGGTGGCGCTCAGTCGCTTGACGGACTTTTGTTGCTTTGGCTCCTCTTTGGCCATGGTTTCTCCGAAAAGAAATTTCAGTCTAGCACATGCTCATTCGGTGTTGTCATGCACAGCAAACCATGCGCGGCGCAGTGCATTACAGGTGGAGTTGTTCAGGTGAAGTTGCTGCAGTTGATTCTGAACAGAAGCGAGAACCTAACCTGCATTGCCTGCGGCGATGTGACGAAAGGGATTGTCCGCTCAGAAGCCAGCGATCAGGTGTGTTGCGTGAGTTTGGTTCATGCAGTTCCCTAGCTTGCCGGCTTTTTCCAGACGTCCTGCCATGCCTCGAACTGCGACCAGGATATATTGTAACGCACGCAGTTGATCTCATCAAGAATCTGAATCGCGTTCTCAACTTCTTCCCTGAACTTGTCCTGTTCTACTGGCTCAATGTTCTTACCGGTCCAGTCAGCGATTCGGGAAAACGCGGCATTCCTGTCGAGCCGCTCGAGCACGACGGCCTGGATGATCTCACGCAAAGCTTCGCGATGCCTCTGTCGAAACGGATCAGGATTGCCTAAGGTGTGCCGGACCATCTTGTACCGCGCCGCAGATTGCATGTAGGCCGAAACGAACACATCCTTCAGCAGCTCGACCCGGTTCAGTTCGTACACGGCGAGAATGGCTTCTGTGTAGGTTTTTTTTGGCACGTCAGTGAACGACAGCGGCGTAAGGTTTGCCTTGATCAAAGGAATGTTCGCAGCGAGACGGGATACGCGCTTGTTGACGTCCTCGAACGGCTGCAGGTATGGCAGCTGCACCAAGACGAAAAACGCCTGTTCGAACGGGTCCTCTATTTCCTCGGCAACGAAGAGAATTTGATCTAAGCAATCCTCGATCAGATCAGTGTCTTCGGGCGGATAGTACACAGATGTCTCAATTCCTACAGCAATCCTGCGAATGCTGCCCTCAGCGCTCTCGTCATCCAGCAGATTGTTTGACAGCAGGGCATGGAGGCCGAAGATCGTGCGCCTGTTGAATCCAATATGTTCTGCGGAACTCACGAGAAACTCAATTGCGTCCTTGTGGTTCATGATCATCTGAGCTTCGCGACTGTCCTTGCCGTCGGCCTCCTTGCCGAACACTATCAGCCGCTTTGTGTCAAGAAGCGAGTAGGTGTTCCCTTCCAGGCGGCTGGAGTTCCAGGACAGGTCGATCAGCAACCGGTGCATTATCTGCCGAGCAAACGATCCGGATGGTTGCCCCCTTGAAGTCTGAGAGCCGGCCTCGAGCAGGAGAGCACGTTCCTTTGCTGACAGGTAGAAGGAGACGTTGGGCCTGTAAGAATACAGGAACTCTGGCTCGTGCGCAACGGGCTGTCGCGCAAGGATTGGCCTGCGGATGATCCCCTGCACTTCGATCGCCTGCGTTGAGAGCGGGACCTGTTTTTCCAAGTCAGCATCCGACGCCATGCGGGCATCTGCCCGGCGCTTGGCATCGGCAGGCAGTAGGTATCTGGCTCCGCGCCTTTCCCCCTCCATTGCCAGACGGCCCATGTCAACCAGCCGCCTGAGGCGAAACTGAATGGTGCGGCGAGTCATCTCCGCTCCCAATTCCTTCTGGATGCCCTGTATGGCGACACCCTCAGGATGGCCTGACACCACCGCCACGATGGCCCTCAGTTCCTCCTCTGGAATGGTCCTCGCCATGTCAATTTGCCATTTTATGGATGATATGACCAATTATACTGCATTTATGCGCAATAATACCTTATTTGCACCATTTTTGTTGTGCAAAGCGTTTATGCGCAACTAAAGCCGTTTTGCACCATTATTGTTGCGCAAAGCGTTTATGCGCAACTATGTTCTTTTTGCGCAACTATTCCGGATCTATCCTCGAGGGCATACAATTTCCCTTTCAAGAAGTTTCGCCATGCGCCGGTTCCAGATGATTCCACGGAAACTGAAGACGCGCTCAGAGACATCATGATGCGCCAGACCTGGCGGTGGTTCGGCCCTGACGACCTGGTCGGGCTCGACGTCGCGCGGCAGGCCGGTGCCGAGGGCATAGTCACGGCGCTGGACGAAATTCCCAGTGGCGAGGTCTGGGAGGTCCCGCAAATCGAGCGAAGGCAAAGGGAGGTCCGCGACGGCGGCATGGAGTGGGAGGTCGTCGAGAGCCTTCCCGTTTCCGAGGAGACGAAGCTACAAAGCGGGCCGTGGCGGGAGCACGCCGCTAGCTACGTGCACAGCCTAGAGAACCTGGCCGCCTGCGGCATAAAGGTGGTCTGCTACAACTTCATGCCGGTGCTCGACTGGACGAGGACCGACCTCAAGTGGCGGCTGGACCACGGCGGGACCGCGATGCGATTTGACCTTGCCGACTTCGCCCTGTTCGACATCCACGTCCTGAATAGGGAGAGAGCCGCGGACGACTACCCCTCGGAGACGGCGGAGGAGGCCAACCGCAGAGCGAGCGAGCGTGACGGTTCGGAACTTGAACGTCTGGCCGGCAACATCCTCGTTGGCCTGCCCGGCTCGTCGGAATCGTGGACCGTCGACCGGCTGCGCAAGCAGCTTGAGCTGTACCGCGGGATGGGGGAAGAAGACCTGCGGTCGAACCTGGTGTCCTGGCTGGAAGTTGTCGCTCCCGAGGCAGAGCGGCTCGGAATGCTGCTTTGCTGCCATCCCGACGACCCGCCGTTCCCGCTGCTCGGCCTGCCGCGGGTGATGTCGACCGAGAAGGACTTCGAGAGGGTCACGTCCGCCGTCCCGGTGCGCGCCAACGGAATCACGTTCTGCTCGGGCTCGCTCGGCGCGCGGGCAGACAACGACCTGCCCGGGTTCGTCGGGCGGCTCGGAAGCCTGATCCACTTCGCGCACCTGCGCAACGTCACCCGCGAGGGCGACGGGGTCCCGTGCGGCTTCTTCGAGGACGGGCATCTGTCCGGCATGGCCGACATGGTTGCGGTCGTCAGGGCGCTGTTAACCGAGCAGGAGCGCAGGCGCGGCGATGGCAGGGAGGACTGGCATATCCCGATGCGCCCGGACCACGGCCAGGACCTCGCAAGCGACCTCGGCAGCGAGTCGCGCCCCGGCTATCCCGCCGTCGGCCGGCTGCGAGGGCTGGCAGAGCTGCGCGGCGTCATGAGCGCGATCGGGCACGGATGAGGTCCGCCCTGGATTCGGCGAGGCGCTACTGCGAGGAGGCAAGCGTCGGCCGGACCGGGTTCGGGCTGCGCGCGGCCAGGTGCTGCGGGGCGACCGGAACGAAGCGGGACTGGATCACCTGGGAGAGCACCATCGGCTTGGCCTCGTTGATGCCGCCCGTTCCGAAGCGCACGGGCCCGTAGAAGGTCTCGAGGTCGGTCCCGCGGATCTCGTCGGCCAGCGGCGTCCCGGACAGCTCCGACCTGCGCAGCGCCTCGGCGATCACCTGTATCGCCGCGCCCGCCGCGGCGGCGTGGTGCGAAGGCCTCGAGCCGTAGGCCTCGTAGTAGGCGTTCTCGAAGGCGTTCGACGCGAGCGGGGCGAGGCCGGGGTTCTTCACGCCGGACTGCCAGTGCAGGGAGCACAGCGCGCCCTCGGCGGCGATCGGCTCGCGACGGGCGATGCTCGCGACCTCGCAGTGGGTGAGCGCGACGAAGGGGATGTTGATGCCCTCGTTGGCGATCTTCTCCATCAGGCGGGTCGCGCCGTCTGCGTACGAGGAAACGAACATCGCGTCGACGCTCCCGAGCATCTCGGCCGCGGCGGCAAACTCCTCTTCGGGAAGGCTGAGGTCCAGCTCGATCACCTCGGAAGGAACGCCGGCCAGGGCCCGGCGCACGCCGCCGATCACCTCGCGGGAGTGCGCGTCGCCTGCCGCCGACAGGACCACGGTCGGCTCGGGGCCGTTGGCGAAGCGCTCCTCGGGGGCGACCAGCGAGGCGCTCCTCGTGCGGACCTGCTCGAGGAAGATCTTGGCGGCCTCGACCAGGTGCCGCTCCGGCGGGGTCTGGAGCAGGTGAGCGCCGCCGCCGCCGGACAGGCCGGCGGCGGACGCGACCGGAAGCAAGATCGGTATGCCGTTCTGCCGCGCCTTCTCGACCACAGGCTGCGACAGGGCGGACGAGTACGGGCCGAGCAGGACCTGCAAGGGGCCCTCGAGGAGCATCAGCTCGGTGACCTCGGCCGCGCGCACCAACGAGGACTCGTCGTCGTAGACCAGCAGCGAGAGGTTGTGCGGGACCCCGCCGACGCGGATCCCGCCGGAGCCGTTGTAGGCCGCGATCGCGGTCTCGTAGCCGCGGCGCATCCAGTTTCCTTCCATCTCCAGATCGCCAGACAGCGAGATCACCGCGCCGATGACGAAGTCGGGGCGGTCCTCGGGCAGGGGGTCGGCCTGCACAGCGGGGGCCTCGTCCTCGCCGAGGCCGGCGAACAGGACCGTTATCAGAGCAAGCCCGACCAGGACAACCGCGCTCGCGAACTTGTTCTTGAGCAGGACCGCAACGGAAAAGCGGAGCGGACCCCGCAGGAAGGAGGCGAGCGTGACGACCACCGCGCCGAGGAAGCGGACGAGCCCCACGGCCTGCCCGACGAGGCGGACCAGGAACCCGCGCAGCGCGGGAAACCTCGTCGACAGGGGCTCGAGGGCCTGGACGGCCCGGAGCCACAGCCGGGACAGGAAAGCTAGCAGGCCTTTCATCGCTCGGGAGGGTCAGGGAGCCGTCCGGCGGCCGCGCCGCCGGCGCGCGGGGGACAAGCGGAACCTAGAGCCAGTAGCTCGTCGAGGTCATCACCCGGCCCATGCAGCGCATCGCCTGCCTGACCGGCCCGGGCAGCTCGACGCCGCCCATGTCAACGGCGTTGGTGGCGTGCTGGCGCTCGTCGATGTCCATCTGCCGCACTATCGCCCGGCTGCGCCCGTCGCCGGCAGGAAGCCGGTCGAGGTGCGACTGCAGGTGGTCGCTCACCTGCCTTTCGGTCTCGGCGACGAAGCCCAGGCTGACCTTGTCGGAGACGATCGCCGCCGCAGCACCGATCGCAAACGAGCCGGCGTACCAGACCGGGTTGAGCAGGCTCAGCCTGCCGCCGAGCTCGTCGATCCGCGTCGCGGTCCACGCGAGGTGGTCGACCTCCTCGTCGGCCGCCTCCTGGAGCGACTCGCGCACCTTCTCGTCCCGGGCGAAGATCGCCTGGCCCTGGTAGAGCGCCTGTGCGCAGACCTCGCCGCAGTGGTTGACGCGCATCAGGGAGGCGGCGTGCCGCCGCTCGGAGTCGTCGAGCTCGTCGGGGCCCTCGACCTCCGATGCCGGGCTCGGCCGCCCTGCCGTCGCGGGGACCGCGACGGTCCGCACCGCGTCGCCGACAAGCGACGCGAGCCGCGCGAGGGGGGAGTCCGGCCCGCCCTTTCCGCTCACTGCGCGCACTCCATTTCGAACTCTTAATTATCCGCCACCGACCGCGCCGCGTGCCAGGCGGCGATCGCTGCGCGCTCGTCCTCGGTCATGCCGGTCTCGTTGTTGAACGGCATGGTCCTGTCGACCGCGGTGCGCCGGTAGATGGCCTCGGCGTTGGCCTCTATCAGCTCGTCTGTGTCGACCACGAAGCCGAGCGGAGCGAAGGCGAACCGGTCGTCGCTCGGGCTAGCCGCGTGGCAGCTCACGCAGTGCTCTTGCACAAGTGCGCGGACCTCGCCGAACGATACCTCATCGCCATCCCCGGATGCGGCGACAAGGTCGAGCTGCGCAACCGGGACCGCTAGCGCTAGCGCGACGAGGCCGGCGGCCAGCCAGCGCTTGCCCCTTGCGCGACGGTTCCTCAGGTTGAAGAAGTGCCTGACCATCACGCTGCCCGCAAGCAGCAGGGAGACCTTCAGCCACCACAGCTGCCCCGTGTAGATGACGGGGCTGTGGCTGGAGACCATGATCAGCAGGACCGGAAGCGTCAGGTAGTTGTTGTGGGTGGACCGGAGCACGCCGCGGCGGACCATCGACGGGTCCGTCTTGCCTCCCGAGCGCACGAGCTCAACGAGGCGCCTCTGGCCCGGGATGATCACGAACAGGACGTTGCCGGCCATGATCGTCCCTAGCGCGGCGCCGAGGTGGATCATCGCCGCGCGCGGGTTGAAGACCTCGCGCAGCGCGGCAAGGTAGGCTATCGAGCAGGCGAGGCAGATCGCCGCCATCACCGCGGGCCGCGAAAGCAGCGGGGTCGAGCAGACGGCCAGGTAGGCTGCAAGCGCGAGGGCGATCGCGGCCAGGCCGAGGGCGACGCCCGCGCCTGCGGGCACTGAAGATCCCGGCGCCATCAGCCATGATCCCGGGCTTGCGTAGTACACCAGGACCATCAGCAACATCCCCGACAGCCAGGTCGAGTACGCCTCCCACTTGAACCAGTGCAGGCGCTCGGGCAGCCTGCCCGGCGACGCGGAGTACTTCCTGACGTGGTAGAAGCCGCCGCCGTGTATGGCCCACAGGATCCCTTGGACCCCGGGCTTTCCGAGACCCTCCGCGCGCTCGAGGGCGTTCTCGACCCAGATGAAGTAGAACGAGGTTCCGATCCAGGCGACGCCGGCAACGAAGTGGAACCAGCGGGTGAACAGCGCCGCCCACTCGAGCAGGGCGGCGGTCACATCCGCGCGAGCCTGAAGCCCGCTATCTTGATCACCTCCTCGACCGCGGCGCGCATCTCGGCCTCGCTGTCGCCTTCGGCGCAGCGGCGCTCGAATTCCGCGAGTATCGCGTCGCTCTGCATGCCCTCGACCGCGAGTATGAACGGGAAGCCGCGCCTGCCTTCGTAGGTCTCGTTGAGCTCTGCAAACCTATTCCTGCCGGCGTCGTCTAGACCGGCAAGGCCCGCGCGCGCCTGCTCGCCGCGCGAGGCGTCGCCCTCTGCGCCTTCCGGCACGGGAGCCGCAAGGCGCGGATGCGACCGAAGGAGCTCGAGCCTGCGCTCTGGCGGGGCGCTCCTGACGACCCCGGCCATGAGGGCGTGCAGGCCCTCGGCCTCGTCGTGCTCTGAGCCGATCCCGGCGTCCCAGGCCTGCTCGGCGACCCACGGCGAGCGCTCGAAGACGCCGCCGAAGGCTGTCACGAAATCCTCCCTGGTCATGGACGACGGCCTTGCGCCCACCGATAACCGCATGGCGGGATTGTAGGGTGTTTCAGGCATTTCATCGGGGTGTAGGCCTCCGGGTAATTAATCGCTGTCTGGCTCCGCGGTGTCCTGTGTTACAATTAAACGATTAACCGCTTCCGGCGGATGCGCCGGCGGCGGAACGACAGGGAGGCAAAAATGTCATTCATCAAGAAGTTCATCGAAGGCGAGGTGAAGTCGCGCCGCGACTTCCTGCTCGCCTCGGCCCACGGCCTGGGCGGGGCCGCGCTGCTCGGCGCCCTCGGGCCGAAGGTGGCCAAGGCGGCCTACTCGGACCCGACCATGGCCTGGAGCTACCGCAACCGCACCAACCCCTACTGGAACGAGATCGTAAGCGGCGGCGAGGCGTTCGTCCGCAGCCTGGGCAAGTCCAACGACGACCTCACCCACCTGATCAACGAGGGCTCGAGCGAGAAGTCGCTGGCCGACGTCAAGGCCCTGGTGCGCAAGACCAACGGCGAGCTCGCGCTGGCGATCGACACCAACGACGCGCCCAACTGCCGGCCTGTCGTGGAGGCCTGCGCCGAGGGCAACGCCTACGTGTCGACGATCTGGAACAAGACCGACGACCTGCACCCGTGGGACTTCGGCGACAACTACGTCTCGCACATGACCTGGTCCGACCTCAAGCCGGCCGAGCAGACCGCGCGCATCCTCTTCGAGGCGATGGGCGGATCGGGCGGCGTCGTCGGCCTCGGCGGGATCGCCTCCAACAACCCGGCGATCGAGCGCAGGCAGGGGCTGATGAACGCGATGAAGGACTTTCCCGGCATCGAGCTGCTCGACTACCAGCCGGCCGACTGGGACACCCAGAAGGCCAACCAGATCATGTCCGGGTTCCTGACCCGCTTCGGCGACGAGATCAAGGGCGTGCACTGCGCGAACGACACCATCGGCTACGGCGTCCTCGAGGCGCTACGCGCCGAGGGGATGGCCGGCGACGTGCCGATCGTCACCTACGACGGCAACCCGCAGGCGGTCGACCTGACCATCGCCGGCGAGATCCTCGCGACGGTGTTCACCAACCCGCACTGGGCGGGCGGCATCACCTCGTCTTTGGCCTACCACGCCGCGACCGGGGCGTTCAAGCCCTCCGAGGAGCCGCACGAGCACCGCGAGTTCTACGGGCCGACCATCATGATCACCCCGGAGACCGCAGCCTCGTTCAAGAGCGAGTACCTGGAGTCGACCCCGACCTACGACTGGAACGACTTCTGGGGCCCGACCAACGGCCAGATCCAGTACTAGCTGACCCGGGGCGCGGCCCTCGGCAGAGGGCCGCGCCGCCGACCGGCCGTCCGGGAGGACCGCCGGGCGCCGATTCCTTTCCTGCGTGATAATGCGGGGTATGGAGGCGACCGGAACGGACGGCACCGGTGGGCGCGGAACGGCCGCGCCCGACAGAGCGTACCGCAGCGGTAACCTCCTTCCGCTGCCGGTACCTTCCCCGCGCAAGGGACCGCCATGCTGAGCGAGGCGGTCTCGGCAAGCCTTCCCTCGTGGGTGACCCGCGAGCGGATCCAGCGCTGGACCCCGCTGCTGGTCCTCATTGCGGTGATCCTGGTTTTCACCGCGATCAACCCCAACTTCCTCTCGCTGCGGAACTTCGCCCGCATCGGAATCGCCGCGGCGCCGATCCTGATCATTGCGGTCGGGGTCACCTTCATCATCATCATGGGCTCCATCGACCTGTCGATGGAGGGGGCGGTCGCGACCTGCGCGGTCCTGTTCTCCGTCACGCTCATCGCGCTCGGCGGGAGCATCGGCGGGATGGGCTGGCTCGCGTTCCCGGTCGCGCTTATCGTCGGCTCGCTGTTCGGGCTCGTCAGCGGGCTGGTCCACGTCAAGCTACGAATACCGTCCTTCATGGCGAGCCTGGCGATGGGCTTCGTCGGCATCGGCATCTCGCTGTTGATCACCGGCGGCGACAGGATCAGGGTCGAGGACGAGCTGTTCCGCTCGCTGCTGACCGTGAGGGTGCTCGGCTTCCCGCTGATGGTCTACCTCGCAGTCGGCATCCTGCTTATCGCCTGGTTCATCCAGACCAGGACCTCGCTCGGGCGCAACTTCTACGCGATCGGCGGCGGCGAGGACCTCGCGCACGCCTCGGGGCTGCGGGTCGAGCGCGTGCGGATCCTCGGCTTCGTCCTCGCCGGCATCTGCTACGCGATCGGCGGCATGCTGCTCGTCGCGCGGATCGGAATCGCCGAGACCGCGACCGGCTACAACCTGATGTTCGTCTCGATCACGTCCGTGGTCGTCGGCGGCACGGCGCTGTGGGGCGGGATCGGCGGGGTGTGGAACACGCTGATCGGCGTGCTGATCGTCCAGGCGATCATCAACGGCATGATCGTCGTCGGCCTGCCGCGCTACGTGCAGGACGGGGTGCTCGGGATCATGGTGATCGTCGCCGTGTACCTGTCGACCGACCGCAAGTCGCTCACGTTCGTCAAGTAGGGCGGTGTACCAGCTCCGCGGCGTCAGCAAGTCCTTCCCGGGCGTGAGGGCGCTCAGCGGGATCGACTTCGAGGTCAAGCGCGGCGAGGTGGTCGGGCTCGTCGGCGAGAACGGCGCCGGCAAGTCGACCCTGATGAAGGTCATCTACGGCGCCTACCAGCAGGACGAGGGCGAGATCCTCATCGACGGCGAGCCGGTCCGCTTCCGCAGCCCGCGCGAGGCGATGGAGGCCGGCGTCGGGATGGTGTTCCAGGAGCAGTCGCTGATCCCGAACCTGACCATCATGGAGAACATCTTCCTCGGCTTCGAGAGCCAGTTCGTCCGCTGCGGAGTGATCAGGCTCGGCGAGATGGCGCGCGCCGCGAAGCGGCAGCTCGAGAAGGTCCGCCTCGACGTCGACCCGCACGCGGTGACCTCGTCGCTTTCGTTCGCGCAGCGCCAGCTCGTCGAGTTCGCCAAGGTCCTCGCCCTCGAGGACCGCATCGACGGCGACCTGGTGATACTGCTCGACGAGCCGACGTCGGTGCTTTCGCGCGAGGAGGTCGAGCTGCTGTTCGGGCTGGTCCGCGACCTGCGCTCGCGGGCCTCGTTCATCTTCGTCTCGCACCACCTCGACGAGGTCATCGAGATCTCCGACCGGATCTACGTGCTCAAGGACGGCCGCGTCTCCATGGCGGTCGACCGCGACAAGGCCGACGTGACCGAGGTCCAGCACGCGATGGTCGGCCGGACCATCGACCACACCTACTTCCGCGAGGACGAGCAGGGCGCCTTCGACAGGTCGAAGGTCCTCGTCGAGCTCGACGGGGCGTCGTCGGGCAAGGGCTACCGCGACGTAAGCCTCAAGCTGCACGCAGGCGAGGTCCTCGCACTGGTCGGCGTCGAGGGCAGCGGATGCGAGGAGGTTCTGCGCACCCTGTTCGGCATGCGCGCCCTGACCGGCGGGACCCTGCGGGTGAGGGGCGGCGAGCGCGGCGCCCTCGACCCTGTGTCGGCGATCGAACTGGGCATCGGCTACGTACCGCGCGAGCGCAAGGTCGAGGGGCTCGTCAACGGCATGCACCTGTACGAGAACATCACGCTGCCGCGCCTCGGCGACTTCTCCGCGGGCGGGCTCCTGAAGGTCGGCAAGGAGCGCAGCCTCGCCCGCGACTGGATCGGCAGGCTGTCGATCAAGGCCTCGTCCGAGCACGCCGACTGCGGCAAGCTGTCCGGCGGCAACCAGCAGAAGGTCGTGCTCGCCAAGTGGCGCAGCGCCGACGCCGGGATCATCCTCCTCGACCACCCGACCCGCGGCCTCGACATCGGCGCAAAGGAGGACGTCTACCGCATGGTCAGGGAGATGAGCGCCGCCGGCTCGGGGATCATCCTCGTCGCTGACACGCTCGACGAGGCGATCGGGCTGTCGCACAACGCGATCGTCATGCGCGACGGCGAGGTCCGCGAGCGCTTCGCCTGCCCGGTCGGCGACAAGCCCTCGCCGTACGACCTCATCGCCCACATGATCTAGGCCATGGCAGCGGTCGACCTCGAGAAGCTCAAGCGCTGGTACCCCTGGATCACGCTTGCGGTCCTGACCCTGCTCGTCGGGATCATGGACCCGTCCTTCCTGCGGCCCTCCAACCTGATGAACATGGCGGCCGACATCTCGACGCTGTTCATCATGGCGCTCGGGATGACGTTCGTCATCTACATCGGCGGCATCGACCTGTCCTCGCAGTCGATCGCGAACATGGTCACCGTGCTCGCGACGATCTGGCTCGCCAAGCTCGGCGGTTTCGCGGCCCCGGCATGCATCCTGGCGGGCCTGCTGATGGGGACCGCGTCGGGCTTCGTCAGCACCAAGCTCAAGGTCCCGTCGTTCATCGCGACGCTAGCGCTCGGCGGTGTGGCGCTGTCGGTCGCGCAGTTCGCCTCCGGCCAGCGCGCCCTGTACATGGACGCCGACCTCCGCGACGAGGTCTTCGGCTGGATGATCGGCAACACCGGCGGCGTCCCCAACGAGATCGGCATCGCCTCGCTGCTTTTGGCTATCGCGGTCGTGATCGAGCGCCGCACGCCGCTCGGCCGCTCGCTCAAGGCGATCGGGGCCGGCGAGCTCGCGGCCAACGCCTCGGGGGTCAAGGTCGACCGATGCAAGATCGCCGCCTTCGCGATCTCCGGCTGCTTTGCCGCCCTCGCCGGGCTGCTGTTCTCGGTCCAGCTCGCTGGCGGGGCGCCGACGATCGCCGAGGGCTTCCTCCTGCCCGCGATCGTCGCGGTCCTAGTCGGCGGCACGCCGCTTACCGGCGGCGTCGGCGGGGTGCTGAACACCCTCGCGGGCGCGATGATAGTCGCGGTCATCCGGGTGAGCATGCTGTACCTCGAGATCCCGGCGACCGACCAGCAGATATTCTTCGGCATCGTGCTGATAGTCGCGATCGCCCTGACCATAGACCGCAGCAAGATGAGCATAGTGAAATGAGCGAAAGGAAAGATATCCCGACAAGGATGAAGGCCGCGACACTCGTCGAGCCCGGCCGCTTCGAGTACGGCGAGGCCGACGTTCCGGAGATCGGCCCCGACGACGCGCTGGTCGAGGTCGCAGCCTGCGGCCTGTGCGGGACCGACATCCACATCTTCCGCGGCAACTACTCGAGCGAGTTCCTGCCGATGATCCCGGGCCACGAGATCGCGGGATCCGTCGCCGCAGTGGGCGACAAGGTCGAGAGCGTCGCCGTCGGCGACCGGGTGGTGGTCGACAACAACATCGGCTGCGGACACTGCTACTACTGCCGCCGCAACCAGATCCTCAACTGCCCGAACATGAGGCAGATCGGCATCCACCGCGACGGCGGATACGCCGAGTACGTCTCGGTCCCCGCGCGGCTGCTGATCAAGGCGCCCGAGGACGCGCCCGTCGAGGAGCTAGCGATGACCGAGCCGATCGCCTGCGTTGTCCGCGCGACCCGCAGGTCCGGCGTGCGCTTCGGGATGTCGGTCGCGGTGATCGGATGCGGTCCGATCGGCAACCTCCACATCCAGATGCTGCGCCTGGTCGGCGCGGCTCCGATCATCGCCGTCGAGCCAGTCGCCGAGCGCGCGAGGATGGCCAGGGAGGCAGGCGCGGACGTGGTGGTCACCGACGCAGAGGCGATGAGGGAGGAGGTCGCCAAGGCGACCGAAGGGCGCGGGGTGGACCTCGCCGTCGAGGTCGTCGGCAAGCCCGAGCTCTACAGGCTCGCCTTCGAGCTCGCCCGCCCCGGAGGGCATGTCGCCGCCTTCGGGCTCGGCGGCCCGGACGACAGCATGTCGATGGG
>CAZDYI010000067.1:0-1581 GCA_964509765.1 uncultured Gammaproteobacteria bacterium | reverse complement strand
CCGCGGCCGCGGAAAGGGCGGCGGAGGCCGCGGCAAGAACCGCGGCAAGGAGCCTCATGACGGCGGTAGCTCCCTGCCGGCGATGACGTCGCGCACCACTTCCGGGTATAGCCTGTGCTCGGCCGCGGCGACGCGGGCGGCAAGAGTCTCAACGTCGTCTCCCTTGAGGACCGGCACCTCGGCCTGCCTGATGATCGGGCCTTGGTCGACCTCCTCGGTCACCCAGTGCGCCGTGCACCCGTGTGCCTTTGCCCCGGCAGCAAGCGCACGGGCATGGGTGTCCAGGCCCGGGAAGTCCGGGAGCAGCGACGGGTGGATGTTGACCATTCTGCCTTGGTAGTATTGCACAACCTTGCCGGCGAGCACGCGCATGAACCCCGCGAGGACGACCAGGTCGATCGCATGCGCCCTCAGCGTCGCAAGCAGGGCGTCACCGAAGGATTCCCGGTCCTGAAAAAACTTCCCGTCGATCATCGCAACGGGAACCTCGGCTCCGCGCGCGATGTCCAAGGCAGGCGCCTTCCGGTCGGCGACGACGAGGCTGACCCTGATTCCTGCGGCCAGCAGCGCCTCCAGGTTTCCGCCGCGGCCCGACACCAGGACTGCCACCCGGCGGCCTTCCTCCTTGATTGCATTCCTGCCGGACAGCCGGTCCCCTCTTCGGTCTGGCGACCCGTCCTGCTCTGGCCTGGCCGCCAAGACTGCCCCGTCTGTGTGCTCGTGCCCAGTCATGCTCCCAACCTAGCCGACCCTGACAAGACCGCCGTCATGCACTGTCCCCAATGCAACAGCCCGCATCCCCGTTTTCTCCAAGGCCAACATGCTAGCAGAAGCGTCGGAAACGACGAGGACGAACCCGATCCCGCCGTTCGTCGCAACCAGCATCTCCCCGCCGTCGATCCCGCCTGTTTCGGAGAGCCATTCGTGCGCCGCCCCCCACTTCCAGGAGGAACGGTCGATGTCCGCGCCCGCGCCCTCCGGCAGCGCCCGAGCCAAGTTGGCGACCAGGCCCCCGCCCGTGATGTGCGCCGCCGAGCGGAGGTCGACGCCCTTTTCGATGAGGCCGAGGACGGCCGGCGAGTACAGGGGTGTCGGAGCCAACAGGATGTCAGCGAGGGTTCCGCCGTGCCAGTCGTCGTCCAGCGATGCGCCGCTTTCCTCCAGCGCCTGCCGCACGAGCGAGTAGCCGTTGCAGTGCAGGCCGTCGGCAAGGATCCCGACCAGCGCGTCGCCGGGCTCGACCCTTTCGGGCCCGAGCATCGCCGCCCTCTCGACAATCCCCGTCGCGAACCCGACCAGCTCGATTCCCCCGTCGGTCACCAGGCCTGGCAGCTGCGCCGTCTCTCCCCCGGCCAGTTCGCAGCCGGCCTCGGCGCATGCCTCGAGGATGCCGGCGATCACCTCGTCGGCCTCCTCGCGCACGAGCCTTGCGCAGCCGATGTAGTCGTGGAACAGCCACGGCCGGGCTCCTGCGCAGGCGACGTCGTTGACGCAGGCGGCGACGAGGTCGCGGCCCGCCGTCTTCAGCCTTCCGGCCTCGCGGAGCAGGATCGTCTTGGTGCCGACTCCGTCGCAGGCCGA
>CAZDYI010000066.1:0-12105 GCA_964509765.1 uncultured Gammaproteobacteria bacterium | reverse complement strand
GGCAGGCTCGAGCGCCTGTTCGACTCCAAGTCCGCCTCGTACAAGTACCTTCTGTTCAGGTCGATCCTGAAGTGTCTCTCGAGGAACCGAGACCGCAACGGAGACGTTCAGCTGGACTACGCCGACCTCGAGGTCGAGATGCTCGCCAACTCCTGGTACCCCGTTCATTTCTTCCGGCTGAGCTTCGGCTGGCACGACAAGCTCGGCGAGGCGCTCGAGGAAATCCACTCCGAGCTCCGCTGGGACTCAAGCAAGGCCTCCGACCGCGACGCAAGGAAGTTCCTCGACAGGGAGTCGGTGAGTGCAAGAAGGATACTGCGCAGGCACTTCTCGATCGAGACCATGGTCGTCTACAGGCTGCTCTCGCCGTGGTTCGCGGACCTGATACGCGGGAAGATCAAGAACGAGAGGAACAGGACCATCGACGAGGCGAGCAGGCGCCTGTTCGCCGACCGCAAGCCGCTGTACAGGATCGAGCCTGACAGTCGGTCGGTCGTGTTGCATCCCGAGTGGGTCGGCTACCTCGAGAAAAACCGCGGCATCGTCGAGGGCTGGCTCGACATGCAGTGGCTGAGGTACCTGCAGCGGCGCAACCCGAACGTCCCGTCGCTGTCGTCGAAGCTTTGGGCCCCGCCGCAGGAAAGGGGGACGCTCGGCCGCCAGCGCAGGTTCTGGATGCCTGCGCTCGAGGAGGGGTTCCGGTGCATCTACTCCGGCGAGGAGGTCCCGCCGAACGACTTCGCCCTGGACCACTTCCTGCCCTGGGCGTGGGTCGGCCACGACCAGCTGTGGAACCTTATCCCGGTCTCGCGCGAAACCAACAGCGAGAAGGGCATGAGGCTGCCGCGGCCGGACGACATAGATAACCTGGCGGACGCTCACGTCCGCGTGATCAGGCTCTCGATTGATGGGGTCGGGGGCAAGCCTGACAGGCTCGACGACTACATGTCGGGGCTCAACCTGAGCGACACCGACATGGATGACCCGAAGCGGATAAGGGAGGCGTACGTCAACAGCGTCGCGCCGCAGCTGAGCCTGGCGTCCGAACGGGGTTTCCAGCACTGGCGGTGACCGGGTTTCGGTTTCATGGTCCGGCCGTTCGCAGCTGTTGCGATGCCTGCAGGATCATCCGCCATTCATTCGCATTTGCGGCGGCTGGCTTTTTACCGGCCTGTTCCAGACTTCCTGCCACGCATCGAACTGCTGTCGTGCGATCCGATAGACGGAGTAGTTGCCCACATGGAGCGCCAGAACTTGCTCTTCTGCCATTTCCCTGAACCTTTCCTGCTCCTCTGCTTCGACAAGTTTGACTGCCAAGTCAGCGATGCGCTCGAAAGCTGATTTCCTGTCAAGCCGATCGAGCACGATGTTCTGGATGATGAACCTCAATGTGAGCCGGTGCTTGAAGCGGAACGGATCCGCCTCGCCCGTCTCGTCCCTGACCATTTTGTGGCGCTCCGCCGAGCGCTCGCACGCCCAAATGAACACGTCCTTGAGGAGGTCGATCCGGTTCAGCTCGTACACCCCGAGCATCGCTTCCGTGTAGGTCCTGGTTGGAACTTCAGTGAACGAGATGGGCGTGAGGTTGGCCTTGAACAGCGGGATGTTCGCTGCAAGGCGCGAGGTGCGCTTGTTGACGTCCTCGAACGGCTGGAGGTACGGAAGCTGCACCATGACAAAAAGCGATTGTTCGTATGGGTCCTCGATTTCATCGGCCTTGCCCAAGAGCAGGTCAAAGCATTCCTCGATGACTTCAGGGACCCTGAGCGGCAGGTAGGTGGAATGTTGAATGCCCACGCTTATCCTGCGAAGGCGGCCCGGCGCGAGCGGGTTGCTCAACAGGTCATCCGCAAGATGGGCATGAAGCTGCAGCATCGTCTCCCGGTCGAATCTGATCGCGTCAGCAGAATCGACCAGGAACATTATGGCAGACTTGTGGTTCAGGATCATCAGCGCTTCTGTCTTGCTCTTGCCGTCTGCTTCGACGCCGAAGTCGAGGAGGCGCTTGGTCTCCAGCAACGAGTATGTGTTGCCCTCCAGCCGGCTGGAGTTCCATGACAGGTCTATCAGCAGATCGTACAGTATCTGCCGCGCAAGCGTTCCGGCAGGTCGGGCGTCGCTCGACTGCGTGCCGGCCCTTCGCAGGCGGTCGCGCTCCGCCTCCGACAGGTAGGCAGTCTTGTTGGGGATGTAGGATTCCAGGAACGAGCGCTGGTACCCGACGTACGGTCGGGCGTGGAACGGCTTGCGGACGAACTTCCTGATCTCTGAAGCCTGCTTCGAGAGCGGAACCTCTTCGGGCTCCGCCGCCCCGGGTTCCTCCGCCGCCTTGTCCTGGCCCTTGTCGGCGCCCGGACTGCGGTACTTGGTCCAGCGCCCGCTCCCTTCCTTGACCAGCCGGCCGTCGAGGACGAGCCGCTTGAGGCGATATCGAAGCAAGCTGGCAGTAATCTCCGCCTCCAGCTCATCCTGGATGTCATTGATTGCGACGCCCTCGGGGTGGGCAGACACCACCGCTTCAACGGCTTTCAGTTCGTGCTCTTTTATGAAGTTGGCCATTAGTTGCCGCCTGACGCTTATGCTTAATGCATAATTTACCACATCTAAGAACGATTTTCAAGTTTCTAATAATTACTTTCAGTAGTCTATGAATCATTTTGAAACCTGTAATTTACACTGAATTGCATCTATGAATGAATTTCAGGGTCTAAAGATTATTTTGACCCGCGCATAAGAACTATTTTCAAACTTGTAAGAACTATTTTCGATCTTCCAAAATCTGTGCATAAGAACCATGAACACTGCCAAGCAGCCACGAATGCCTATGTTCGGACGAGAGGTCAGTGGCGGCTTGCGCGCCTTTGGCGGTGATGCGCGCGATTTCCTCAGCAGCGGCGGTTGGCCGGGGCTCGTCCGTTCATTCTGTTTCGGCTCGCCGAGACCGATGGAGCCCGACAGCGCCCTCCCCCGGTCCGGCGACTTGGACGTCAAAGTGTTCGCGCGCCTGTTCGATACCACTAGCGCATCGCTCAAGTGCCTTCTGTTCAGGTCCATCCTGATGCTCCCTTGGAAGCATGGTTGCCGCGATGTGCTGACGGAGCACTCCGGCATCGAGATCGAGACGCTCGCCAACGACTGGCACCCGGTAGATTTCTTCCGGCCCTACCTCTCTGGCGACGAGATGGATGACCTGAAGCGGATAAGTGAGGCCTGCGCGAACAGCGTCGCGCCGCAGCTGAGCCTGGCCTCGGAAAGGGGCTTCCAGAGCTGGCGGTGACCAGCTTCAGGATTCAGGAGCCTCAAGTCAGCAGTTGTTGCGATGCCTGCCGGATCGTTCACCGGAAGTGGCAGCTTCGGAGGGGATCGAGTTTGCCTGTCTAGTTCCAGTCGTCCTTCCACGCATCGAAATCCGCCTCACGGATCTGATAGTAGGGGAAGTTGTTCTCATGGAGCGCAAGAACTTCGCCTTCCGCCATTTCCCTGAACTTTTCCTGATCGCTGTCATCAATGTACTGGCTTGACCAGTCAGCGATGTAGGCGAAGGCTGATCTCCTGTCCATCCGCCCCTGCACGATGTTCTGGATGATCCCTCTCAACCCAAGATGATGCTTGATTCGAAACGGGTCCGGCTTGCCTGTCTTGTCCCTGACAAGTGCATAACGCGCAGATGAACGCTTGCATGCCCAAATGAACACGTCCTTGAGCAGGTCTATCCTGTTCAGTTCGTACACTCCGAGGATTGCTTCCGAGTAGGCCTTTATCGGGACATCAGTGAATGAGATCGGTGTGAGGTTGGCCTTGAACAGCGGTATGTTTGCGGCGAGACGAGAGGTGCGCTTGTTGACGTCCTCAAAGGGCTGGAGGTACGGAATCTGGGCCATGACGAAGAGCGACTGCTCATAGGGGTTCTCAATTTCCTCTGCTTTGGCCAGGATTTGGTCAAAGCACTCTTCGATTATCTCAGGAGAGCCGCTAGGAACGAAGGTTGATTGCCCAATGATCACCGATGACCGCCGCAGGTTGCCCGCCGCGCGCGAGTCACGCACTAGGTTCATCGCCAACTGGCCATGAAGCCGCAGGATGGTCCTCCGGTCGAATCTGATCGTTTCTGCCGAATCAACGAGGTACTTGATGGCTGCCTTGTGGTTAAGGATCATTTGCGCGTCATCCGCGTTCTTGTCCTCGGCCTTGATGCCGAATTCAATTAGGCGCTTGGTCTCGATCAACGAGTAGGAGTTGCCCTCCAGCCTGCTGGAGTTCCACGACAGGTCTATCAACAGCGCGTACAGCATGTGCCGCGCAAGAGTTCCGGGAGGCAGGTTATCGCTGTTCTGCGTCCCGGCCTTTCGCAACGTTGTGCGTTCTGCCTCCGACAGGTAGGCGGTTACATTGGGTATGTAGGAATCCAGGAACGGGCGCTGGTAACCGACGATCGGTCGGGCGTGGAGCGGCTTGCGGACGAACTTCCTGATTTCCGCTGCCTCCTTCGAGAGCGGTACCTCTTCATACTCCTCCGCCTTGGGTTCCTCCGGCGCCTTGTCCTGGCTGATGCCTGCGTCCGGGCTGCGGTAGTAGGTCCAGCGCCCGCTGCCCTCCACGGTCAGCCTGCAGTCGCGGACAAGCCGCTTGAGGCGATACCGAAGCGCACGGGAGTTCATCGCCGTCCCCAGCTCTTCCAGGATGCCTTGCATCGCGATGCCCTCGGGGTGAGCAGCCACCACCGCTGCAATGGCTTTCAGCTCGTCCTCTGCTATGGATTTAGCCATGAAATCTCGCTTGACCTAAGCATGAATTTATCACATCTAAGGACCACTAACAGGCTTCTAAGAACCAAATATATGCCTGTAAGAACCACAAAATCGCGTCTAAGGACCATGAACGAGCAATATAAGAACCACGAAACAGAGCCTAAGAACCACATTCAAGTCTATAAGAACCATTTTCAGGCTTATAAAGACCACAAAATCATGCCTAAGAACCAAATAAAAGCCTCCAAGGACCACAAAGTCGTGTCTAAGGACAACAATACCCGCAAAGAAACGTCAAGCTCCGAATTTAGATGCAGCGCGATCTTTGCCGCGTTGTGCGCATGACGAGATCGGGCATCAGGCAACCCGAGACGGTTTGGTTTCCTGCGCCGAAAGTTTGCATTCGCCGGACCTGGTGCCGGCCGCCAGCCGCAACGCAGTGTTTCCCGTGATAAAATCCGTTGTTCCCTGAGTCAGGGAAGGAGGGAAAAATGAAGAAGCTTGTACTTTCGGCCGTTGCCGCGGCCTCGCTGGCCCTGCCGGCCGTTGCGCAGGACACCTACGGCGTCCTGATGAAGACGCTCGCCAACCCGTTCTGGGGCGCGATGGAGCTCGGCGTCAAGGACGGCGTCTCCGAGGCCGGGGTCGAGTACTACCTGCAGGCCGTAGACAGCGACCAGGCCGCCGAGCCGCAGCTGAACGTCTGCAACACGATGCTCGTGCGCAAGCCCAAGGTGATGATCACCGCGGCGATCAACTCCAACAACCTGCTGCCGTGCCTCAAGCGCGCTGTTGACGACGGGATCCCGGTGGTCGACCTCGACAACAACCTCGACCACGGCATCGCCAACGCCGCGGGCGTCGACATCGCGTTCTCGATCGGCTCGGACAACGAGGCCGCCGGCGCCCAGGGCGCCGAGTTCCTCGTCGAGCGCGTCGGAAGCGGCGCATCCGGCCCGGTGCTCGTGATCGAGGGCCTGTCCGGGAACATCACCGGGCAGAGGAGGGCGCGCGGATTCGCCGACCGGCTCAAGCAGCTCGCTCCCGGCCTCGAGGTCGTCGCCTCGCTCCCGGGCGACTGGGACCGCGGCAAGGCCGCCAACATCACCAACGACATCCTGTCGCGCAACCCCGACCTGGTTGCGATCTTCGCCGCCAACGACGGCATGGCGCTCGGCGCGGTCGAGACCGTCTTCGCCGCCGGCAAGGGCGACCAGGTGACGGTCATCGGGGTCGACGGCAACTCGGACGCGGTCAAGTCGATCAAGTCCGGCCGCCTGACCGCCTCGGTCGCGCAGCTTCCGTACCTCGTCGGCAAGGAGGCGGTGGTCAACGCCAAGAAGATCATCGACGGCGGCTCGGTCCCGAAGGTCATCAACGTGCCCACCCTGGTGCTGACCAAGGAGGTCCTCGAGTCTGGCACCGAGCCGATGCTCGAGTTCGTCAAGTAACCCGGCAGCGGCAAACACAAGGGCCCTGAGCGGCCTCGCATCGGGCGAAGCCCCGTAATGGCGCGGGCTTCGCTGCTGGCCCCCCTGCGGGGCCTTGTGGGCACACTGCGGGTCGAGTCGCTCGGCGTCCTGGTCGCGCTCGCCGCGGTCATGTCGCTGCTGTCGGAGTTCTTCCTCACCCCCGACAACCTCTTCAACATACTCCTCGCGACCGCGACGATCGGCCTGCTTGCCATCGGCGCGACGCTCGTGATCAGCTCGGCGGGCCTGGACCTGTCGCTCGGCTCGGTCCTCGGCCTGTCCGGGATCGCCGGCGCGTACGTCGCGGTCAACATCGAGGCGCCCTGGTACCTCGCCGTCCTCGCCGCGCTGGGCACGGGCGCGCTGTGCGGGCTGTTCAGCGGGACGGTGATCACCCGCACGGGGATACCCGCGTTCATCGTGACCCTCGGGATGCTCGGGATCGCAAGGGGGCTCGCGCTCGTGGTCTCCGACGGCCGGTCGATCTACGGCCTGCCGCCCGAGCTGGTGTACCTCGGCCAGGGCCGCCCGCTCGGCATACCCGTTCCCGCGATCATCCTGATCCTTGCTGCGTTCCTGATGCACTTCGTCCTCGCGCACACGCGGTTCGGCCACCACACGCTCGCGCTCGGCGACAACGAGGCCGCGGCGCGGGCGACCGGAGTGAAGGTCGAGCGGCTGCGTGTGTCGCTGTACTGCCTGTCCGGGCTGATGGCCGGCATGGCGGGGCTGGTGTTCATGGCGCGGGTCAACGCCGGCGACCCGACCGCGGGCCTCAACTACGAGCTCACCGCGATCACCGCGGCGATCATCGGCGGCACCAACCTGTTCGGCGGGCGCGGCAGCATCCTCGGGGCGCTCGTCGGAGCGCTGATCATGGGGGTGCTCCAGAACGGCCTGAACCTGCTCGCCATCCAGCCGTACTACCAGCAGATGGCGATCGGCGCGATCCTGATCCTGGCCGTCTACCTCGACCGGGTCCAGGCGAGAAGCGGGACCTGACCGTGCTGCTCGAGTTCGACGACGTCTACAAGTCCTTCGGGCCCGTCGAGGTCCTGATGGGAGTGAGCCTGCACGTCGGGGCCGGGGAGGTCGTCGGCCTCGTCGGCGACAACGGCGCCGGCAAGTCGACGCTGATGAAGTCGGTGATGGGCATCCACCGGCCGGACAGGGGCAGGCTGACATTCGACGGCAGGGACATCGGCTCGCTGCCGCCGGGCGACAGGCGCAGGCTCGGGCTCGAGATGATCTACCAGGACCTGGCGCTCGCCCCGCAGCAGTCGGTCTCGGCAAACATCTTCCTCGGCCGCGAGCCGCTCACCCGCAAGTGGGGGTTCATCCCGTACGCCGTCGACAAGGCCCTGATGGAAAGGCAGGCCGGCGAGATGATCGAGCGGCTCGGGGCGCGGATCCCGTCGGTCAAGGCGCAGGTCGGCAGCCTGTCGGGGGGCCAGCAGCAGTCGGTGGCGATCGCGCGCTCGCTGACCTTCGAGCCGAAGCTCGTGATCATGGACGAGCCGACCGCGGCCCTTGCGGTCCGCGAGGTCGAGCACGTCCTCGAGCTGATCGAGACGCTCAAGAATCAGGACATCGCAGTCATCCTCATCAGCCACAGGCTCAACGACATCTTCGCTGTCTGCGAGCGGATCTGCGTCCTGCGCCACGGCAAGATAGCCGCGTCGCTCAACAAGGAGGAGACCTCGATGAACGAGGTGGTGTCGCACATCGTCGGCGCCGACGAGGAGGACGGCAACGGAAGCGATCAATGATTGACCGCGCCGATTTGCAGGCCCTTCCCCGCACGGAACGGGTCGACGCGGGGCGGCTCGAGGCGCTGTTCGCGAGCACTGCTACCTCGTACAAGTACCTGCTCCTCAAGGCCCTGGTCGAGACGCTAGACAGGGGCGAAGAAGGCTCGGAGACGGGACGCATCAGCGTCGCGGACCTCAGGCTGGAGATGCTGCTTCTGGCCTGGCATCCGACGCAGTTCTTCAAGCTCAACTTCGGGAGCCGCGACATGGCGGACCCGGCGCTGAGGGCGATCAGCCAAAGCCTGCTGCGCGGGCTTGACCCCAAGACCTCTCCCGAGCAGCTCAGGGAGGCCTTCTTCGAAAACAAGGGGGCGATCAGCAGGCTGATCGGAAGCACAAGCCTCAACGTCACTTACTACGTCGTGTTCCGCCTGCTGACCCCCTGGTTCGAGGACTTCCTCCAGGGCAAGCCCGACGCCGTGAAGAACCGGATGATCTGGAAGCTAAGCCAGGAAATGTTCGACGACCGAATCCCGCTGTACCGTGTAGAGGGCGACAGGTCTCCCGAGGCGATCAGGGTCCACCCGGACTGGATGGCATACCTGATGGAGAACATGTGCATCGTCCGCGGCTGGCTGGACATGCACTGGCTGTGGTACCTGCACCGCCGCAACCCGAACGTTCCCTCGCTGTCGTCCAAGCTGTGGGCGCCTCCGGCGCAGAGGGTTGCGATGACGAGCCAGAGGAACTTCTGGCAGCCGGCCGTCAGGGAGGGCTTCCGCTGCATCTACACCGGCGAGCAGGTTCCGCCCAACAGGTTCGCGCTCGACCACTTCCTGCCCTGGTCGTGGGTCGGCCACGACCAGCTGTGGAACCTCGTCCCGGTGTCTCAGTCGGTCAACAGCTCCAAGGGCGACAGGCTGCCGGCGAAAAGGCTGGTCGACGACCTTGCCTCCGCGCATGCGCGCCTGCTCGGGATCCATCTTCAGCGGCGCAGGCCGCCGAGGGACAAGCTGGAGGACTACCTCTCGGGCCTGAACGTCACGATCGAGCGGGAGGTCGACCCCGCCGCGATCAGGCAGTCTTACCGCAACACGGTGTGGCCCCAGCTGCAGCTTGCTTCCGACCGCGGGTTCGGCAAGTGGCACTCGTGGGCGCAGGCCAAGTGATCCGCGAGACAGGGAAAACTTGACACGGCAGGCAACATGCTGATAACATGCGGACATGGCCGGAATCAATGCCGCAGAGGTCAAGGATGCCTATCTCGAATGGCTGCGCGAGGACTTGCGGCCGGACACCGTCTATCCCAGCGAGTTGGTCACGCCGTTTTATGATCACCTGAACGACAACATTGTTCTTCGCGTCAGGAGCGTCGGCGACAGATCCTTCGTGCTCAGCGACGGCGGACACACTCTGTTCGGACTCAGGCAATGTGGCGTCGGGACAAATAACCTGCACATCAGGAGGATGATCCAGCGCGTCCTGAAACCTCACGGCGCCAGGCTTGCCGGCAAGGAGATCATCAGGCCGTCAGGCGAGCTCGACCTAGGCATGAGCGCGCATTCAATTCTCCTGGCGCTTCACGCTGTTTACGTCGCGTTCAAGTTGAACCATCCAAAGGTGCGGAAACTGAGTTCACACAGTTGACGGCGCTGCAGCTTTGACTCGCTGCTCGTCAGGGAGTCATCCTTTGTCGGCCAGGCGAAAGATGAGAAAATCACTTGCCTGAGCATGGCTGAGTTCCCAAGCATTCCTGGCCTGCCCCGCGCCGGCGGGGTTGACGTCAGTTGCCTTGAGGGGCTGTTCGCCAAAACCACGAACAGCTACAAGTTCGTTTTCCTCAAGGCCGTCATCGAGTCGGCCTGCAGCGGCGGCTCGGACGGCGGCCCCGTGCGGCTAGAGGTCAGGGACCTCAGGGACGAGATGCTCCTGCTGTCGTGGTTTCCGACCGCGATCTACAAGCTCAACTTCGGCAGCACCGACATGACGGGCAGGGGGGTGGAGCTAGTCCGCGACCGTTTCCTGGATGGCGAGGAGATTGACAGCATCGACCCGGCGAGGGACGCGGTACGGGAAAACAGGGATGAGGTCCAGAGGCTGATGGTTGCCAACAAGGTCAGGCTCACGCGGTACGTCCTGTTCAAGCTGCTTACCCCGTGGTTCCACGACATCCTGCAGCGAAGCGGCAGGACGCACTGGGAGCGCAGCGGGATGATCAGTCGTCTGAGCAGGGAGAGGTTCGACAGGACCAAGCCGCTCTACAGGATCGAGGAGGGAGACGGGGCGATAACGGTCCATCCGGACTGGGTCGCCTACCTGCGCGAGAACCTGGGCGTGGTCCGGGGCTGGCTTGACATGCAGTGGCTGACTTACCTGCAGGGCAGGAACCCGAACGTGCCGAACCTAGCGCACAAGCTGTGGATGCCGCCGTCGCCAAGGACCTCGCTAGGGCGCCAGCGCGGCTTCTGGCTTCCGGCTGTCAGCAAGGGCTTCAGGTGCATCTACACCGGCGTGACCGTGACTCCAAACGGCTTTGCCCTGGACCACTTCATTCCGCGCAACTGGATCGGCCACGACCAACTGTGGAACCTCGTCCCGGCGTCCAGAGAGGTCAACAGCTCCAAGGGAGCCCTGCTTCCCGCGCAGGACCTGGTCGAGGAGCTGGCGGAGGCGCACGTCAGCGTCATCGACTTGAACCTCAGGCAAAAGAAGCTCACCAGGGACAGCGTCGAGGACTACCTTTCGGGGCTGAACGTCAGGATCGACGGTGACTGGAACCCGGACTCGGTCAGGCAGTCCTACCGGAACAACGTGAGGCCGCAGCTGCAGATGGCCAAGGACCGCGGGTTCAAGGAGTTTTACCCGAGCGCGGACCCGCGCTGACCTGCTAGCTTCCCTCGCCTTCCTTCGGTTCGACGTAGATGACATTTTCCTCGCCCATCTGTACCCGGATCGATGCCGGGTAGTCGAACGCCGCGCCTGTGCCAGCGTCTATCGCGGCGCCGACGATCCCACCGAAGATCAGGTTGCCGAAGGCCATTGCCTTGACGCTTGACTCAACCGTCACTAAGCCGGGGTCGAAGCCTTCCTTGTCGCAATGCACGGTCAGCGCTTCTGCGCTTCTGGTAACCGTAACGGAACCCGGCGAGTTCACGTACCACGTGTTCTCGTCGTTGGAGATGGTGCAGTAGGCGTCCCTGACCAACGTGCTCTTGTCGTAGGTCGTTATCGAGATCGGCTGGTTGTCACCGTGCACGATAGAGGCGCACCCCCCCCCCTATTGAGGAAATGGCGCAGATGGCGCCTAGGATTGAAATTCTCTTCACCGTCATTGTTGGTTCTCCTGTAATGCGGGTCGAGGGATTATATCCAAGCCAACAGTGATGAGTTTGATCAGTAGGCTATTATCTGACTTGCAGATTCCCGTCGAAGAGAGCAGTGGCGTCCATCGGACTTCAGGTTTCTCCGCGCAAGAGCCTTGCGCTGGCAGTTGCCTGCTTGCTGCTTCCTGTGCAGGCTGTGGCCGTTGACGTCGACGAGCTGATGCGCCGCATCGACAGGCTCTGGCGCGGCGACACCTCGCACGCCCTGATCTCGATGACGGTCAAGACGCAGCGCTACGAGCGCACGATGACGATGGAGGCCTGGTCGAGCGGCACGGAGCGCTCGCTGGTGCTCATCCGCGACCCGGTCAAGGACCGCGGCATCGCCACCCTGAAGGTCGAGGAGAACATCTGGAACTACCTCCCGAAGATCGACCGGGTGACCAAGGTGCCTTCGAGCATGATGGGCGGCTCCTGGATGGGCAGCCACTTCACCAACGACGACTTGGTGAAGGAGAACACGTACGAGGAGGACTACGACTCCCGGCTGACGTTCGAGGGGGAGAGGGACGGGCGTCGGATCTACGAGCTGACGTCGTTCCCCCGGGCCGACGCGGCGGTCGTCTGGGGCCGCGTGGTCACCCTGGTCGACCAAGGCACGCTCGCGCCAGTCAGCGCCCTCTACTACGACGAGGACGGCGCGCTGGTCCGCACCATCACCTTCGACCAGGAGCGGGAGATCGACGGCCGCGTGGTCCCCATGCGCCTCACCCTGCGGCCGGAGGACACCCCGGACGAGTCCACCGTGTTC
>CAZDYI010000065.1:0-12943 GCA_964509765.1 uncultured Gammaproteobacteria bacterium | reverse complement strand
CCGGCCTTCCCGCAAGGCGGGCGGCCGGCAAGGGCAACAGGGAGAAAGCAAATGAGCGAAGGCAAGTTCAGCATGATGCACACCATGATCCGGGTAAAGGACCTGGACAAGTCCCTCGACTTCTACACGAGGCTGCTAGGGATGGAGCTGCTGCGCAAGACTGACTTCCCCGAGGGCAAGTTCACCCTCGCGTTCGTCGGCTACGGCCCCGAGGAGAGCAACACCGTCGTCGAGCTGACCTACAACTGGGACCAGGAGGGTCCCTACGACATCGGCAACGGCTTCGGCCACCTGGCGCTCGGCGTCCGCGACATCCACGGCGTCTGCGCCGAGCTCGAGAAGTCGGGCGCGAGCATCCCGCGCAAGCCGGGGCCGATGAAGCACGGCACGACCGAGATCGCCTTCATCGAGGACCCCGACGGCTACAAGATCGAGCTGATCGACCTCGACACGAGAAGCTAGCGGATTGCCTCGCTCCAGAGGCCGGCCCCGCGGCCGGTGTGCCGCACGGATAAAATGTCGGGAGCCAGGCCTTTCTGGCGCCGTTTCCTGCGGAGAGGTACCGAAGCGGTCATAACGGCGCTGACTCGAAATCAGTTGGACGAGCAATCGTCACGTGGGTTCGAATCCCACTCTCTCCGCCACTTTGGAACAGTGATCCAAACGTAAGTCTGCAGCAGGGTGCGCGATCCTGGCGCACGGACAGATACAATCGGGCAAGCGCACGGCCCTGCCTGAGTTTCGCAGGATCGCGCGCCAATCGACTTGACGGCCGGACTGCCACAGTGTCCGGCAGGAGGAAGGGTCATGGAGAACAACTCGAACACTGGCGAAGCAGGCGGCGCCAAGGTGAAGGTCAACGGCCTGGACATCCACTGCGAGAGCGTCGGCGACGGCAAGCCCGTTCTGATGATGCACGGCGGCCTCGGGCTGAGCCACGACTACCTCCGCCCCTTTTTCGACCAGCTCAGCGACTCCCACAAGGTCGTCTACTACGACCACATGGGCAACGGTCGCTCCGGGCGGCCGGACGACTACGCCGAGATGACCTTTGACCGGCTGGTCTCGGACGCGGCCGAGCTGATGACGAAGCTCGGGCACGAGAGGTTCACCCTGATCGGCCACTCCTACGGAGGCTTCATCGCGCAGGAATTCGCGGCAAAGCACCAGGACCGCCTGGACGGACTCGTGCTCATCAACGCGGCGCCTGCCTTTGACTACGAGCCGAAGCCTTCTGGAAGCGAGGAGCAAATGGCCGCGTTCGGAAAGCTGTTCTCAGGACCCATGTCCGACGACGCGGAGTGGCAGGCAACGTGGAAGCCCGTGTTCGAGATGTATCACAACAAGTGGGACGCTTCCGTCGGCGCGGACATCGACTCGCGCATCGTCTACAGCCACAATGCGTGGAACGCATGCCTGCCCCTGCTGGACACGTACAACACGCTCGAGAAGCTGCCGAACGTCAACACTCCGACCCTTTCGGTCGGCGGCAGGCACGACCCCATCACAGTCCTTGAGCATGCGAACAAGCGCATCGCAGACCTGATGCCGAACGCAACGCTTGCCGTGTTTGAGGACTCCTCACACTACCCCTTCATAGAGGAGCAGGAAGCGTTCTTCAAGATCCTGAATAACTGGCTGGCACGCTGATATCCTGGCTGCATTGATTCCTCCCGCAACCTTGCGGGAGGAACATGGATTTCACTCACCGGCCATCCAATGCGGCTGGATTAAGCTTAGCAGCGCACTTGGTGACACTCCGAAGCACACGCTTGCGCGCTCATTCCCTGCGACAGTTTCCTGTCGCAACTTAGGCGCCCGACTTCCGGAGACTCCCAGAGCCCAGCCTGCAGCACGAAGCTGCCCAGGCTTTAGTCCGGCATCCCGGACGGATTACAGGCATTAAGCGCAACGCCGTCCGGCAGGCTTGCAGAAATCAGGTCTGCGAAGGACTGCGACCTGGGGGACTACCTTCCGAATAAATCATACAATCTCCCAATCCGGACTCAATCTGCCATTTGTCCAAGTCATGGAGAAAACCGAACACAACACGCCGAGCGTCGTCCCGCTAGAGCGGGCGATAGAGCGCCTGAAGGAAGGCATGGATGATTACCTGGCCAACACCGGCCTCATCATCGTGCGGGACGGGCTGGTGCAGCGCTTCGAGTTCACATACGAGCTGTCGCACAAGACGCTGAGTCGGTTTCTCGAACGCAAGGATGAGAGCAAGCAACAGGTGCGGCTTAGCTTCCAGGACCTGATCAGGACCGCTTGCGACGAAGGCCTACTGCTCGGGGACTGGCAGGCCTGGGACGGCTACAGGGAATTGCGGGGAAAGACAAGCCACACCTATGGGGAGAAGGTGGCCTTGGAAGTGGTCGAGGCCGTCCCGGAGTTCATCAAGGAGGCCGAGTTTCTCCGCGACAAACTCAGGGAGCGCCTGCCGTGAGCGGCGAGTCGGCCCGGCTCGACATTCCGCCGAAACAACTGGCGATTGTCAGGGACCTGCTGAAAAAGCACATCCCCGACCGGGAGGTGCTCGCCTTTGGCTCGCGTGCGAGGGGAACCGCACGGAAGTACTCGGACCTGGACCTTGCGATCATGGGCGACAAGCCCGTCACGCCACGCTCCAGCTACAGGGGACTGAAGGAGGACCTCACCTGGTCCATGCTCCCGTTCATGGTTGACCTTGTCGAATGGGCCAGGCTCAGCGACGACTGGATGCTCAAGGCCGTGAGGCGCGACGGAATTCCCGTGCAGGAGCCTGCGCCGGGGATTGGGGCTCACGCGGCTGGAACCGCCAGGGATCGCAGTTCCTAGGCCTGGCGACGCAGTCCCGGCCAAGACGGATCATACATACAATCCCTCCGTCCGTTCTCAAGTCGCCGATTGCTATAGCCATGGATCATTCCAATGTCAGCCGGCCAAGCGTCGCCCCGCTCGAGCGGGCGGTAAGCCGCCTGAAGGATGGCCTGGATGAGTTCGCGGCCGACACCGGCAACGGCCTGGTGCGGGACGGGCTTGTCCTCCGCTTCAAGCACGCCTACGACCTGTCGTGCAGCACCATGCAGCGCTATCTCGAATCCGATGCCGAGAGCGACAGCATCAAGCTGATGGAGTTCCCCGACCTAGTCAGGACCGCGTGCGACTACGGCCTTCTGCTCGGGGACTGGCCTGCTTGGCACGGTTACGGTAACGTCAGGGACAAGACCGGCCACGCATACCATGATGAGGTGGCGGAAGAAGTGGTCGCGGCAGTGCCGGCGTTCCTCGAGGAGGCCGAGTTCCTCCGCGACAGGATCAGGGAAAATCTGCCGTGAGCTGCAATGCGGCCCGCCGCGACATCCGGACGGCACAGCTGGCGATCGCCAAGGTCCTTGTGAAAATCAGTAAAGAACCGGTTCCGCGTTGTCTGTTGCGGGAGATTAGCCTGTCGTCACTAGCCGTGACTTCCCAAGGCAGATGAGATCCGCTCAAGGGCGCCTTTTGTGACCCTCCGCAGGCCGACCTTGCGCGCAACTTTCTCAGGGTCTCGCTGCAGACCGAACACCTCGTCGATCCTTCTGAGCTCCTCGCGGCAGATGCAGCCCACGTCTGTCAGCTCGCCTGTCCGCCCGTAAACCCGTGCGGGAACCTCGGCATCCGAACCCGCACCCTTCGGCCAGTAGAACGCTCCGCCCTCCTCGCGGGTGACACGGCTGACTCCTTCCGCCAGTTCCGCCAGCCGCTTCCGCATCTTTCCTCCCAAGCGCCTGAAGCCGTGCGCCTGCGTAATCCTTCGGTACAACACGTCCTCGTGGACCGGGCCCTCATCCCGGACGACCTGTTCGATCGCGGCAGACAACTCGCTGTCGTACCCGCCGTCGAAAAACCTGTCCGCCGACGAGACCAGGCTTGATTCGGCCAGGCCGGACACCTTGTAACTGTGCTCAGCGGGTCCGGCCGGCTCCGGCTCGGGCACAGGCGCGTCCGATTCCAAAACAGATTCTTCCTGTGCGTCTTCCTCCTTGACCGGAATGGCAACTTCCTCCCGGACGACGCTCACAGAATCCGAAGCCTTGTCCGCACCGCGCTTCTGCCTGTCCTTCTCAAGGTGTTCCTTCAGCTCCTCGTTGAGCGTGTTGAACGCGCTTGCCTGGTCTATCCACCAGTCGGTCGACCACACCCTGAACAAGGTCCAGCCCAGGCCCTCAAGCATCTTCTGGCGTATCTTGTCACGCTCGCGCGCCGTGGCGGACGAGTGGTACATCGCGCCGTCGCACTCGACGCCCGCAAGGTAGGTGCCGGGCTTGTCGGGATGGATCACGGCAAGGTCTATCCTGTAGCTCGAGACGCCTATCTGCGTGTCGACCTTCCACCCCGCCCGTCGCAGCTCCTCCATCACGTACGTCTCGAACGGCGACTCGGTCCGGCCCAGTGATCCGGAGTCCAGCGCCGGCAGCACACCTCTGCCCTCCTTGGCGTACCTGAGGTAGTCCTTGAGGTCCTTGATCGCGTCGTATGAGGTGCGGCTTGCGTCGATCTCGTCCGACGACACTGATGAGAAGACGATCTTCTCGTACCTCGCGCGGGTGATCGCGACGTTCAGCCGCCGCTCGCCGCCGTCGCGGTTCATCGGACCGAAGTTCATCGTCATGTGGCCCGTCTCGTCGGGGCCGTAGGTGATCGAGAACATGATCACGTCGCGCTCGTCGCCCTGGACCGCCTCGAGGTTCTTGACGAAGACCGGCTCCTCAAGCTCGTCGCTGAAGAACTCCTCGATCTCCGGGTGCTCGCCCCTTGCCTTGTCGAGCAGGTCCTGGATCAGGGCCTGCTGCTGCGAGTTGAAGGTGACCACGCCGATGGTCCTGTTGCGGACCTCAGCGGACTCATGGGTGAGCCTGCGCACGATCTCGGCGACGATCGCATCGGCCTCGGCGCGGTTGGTGCGCGCCCGGCCGCGGCTGTAGTGCCCGTCGACCTTGACGAACTTCACGCCCTCGTCCGGATGGACGGGAGCCGGGAAAGTGACCAGCTCCTCGTTGTAGTAGCGGCTGTTCGAGAACGCGATCAGGCTTTCCCTCCTCGACCGGTAGTGCAGGTTCAGCCTGCAGCGCGGTATGCCGGCGGCGATCATCTCGTCGAGGATGCTCTCGAGGTCGCCCTCGTAGTCGACGTCGTCGTCGGGCTCCTCGGACCTGCTGAAGAAGTTTGTCGGCGGCATCTGCTTCGGGTCGCCTGCGACGATGACCTGCTTGCCGCGGGCGATGGCGCCCACCGCGTCCCACACCGTGACCTGCGAGGCCTCGTCGAAGATGATCACGTCGAACAGCGCCTGGTCCGCAGGCAGGTACTGCGCGACTGAAAGCGGCGACATCATCATGCACGGCGCGAGCTTCGAAAGCGGCTCGGGTATTTCCCTGATCAGCTGCCGGACCGGCTTGTGGCGCATCTTCTTCTGCGTCTCGCGCAGCAGCACGCCCCACTCCGAGCTGCGCTTGGTCGAGTCCTTCCTCGGGATCCCGGCCGACAGCCGGGCCGCGACCGCGCGCGCTGTCGTGTCGAAGAAGCCGTCGTCGGCCGACTGGAACTGCCTCATGACGCTCTCGTGCTCGGTCCGGTTGAAGCGCCTGAGCGTCTCGTCCGTCTCGAACAGGCGGTTCGAGAACCAGCTGCAGTACGCCGCCTCGAACGCATCCTCGGACTCTCCGGGCTCGATTGCTCCCGCTTCGATGGCCTCGACCAAGGCGCCCTGCCCGTTGCCCGCTGCCTGTTGCCTTTCCCTTTGCCACCTGCACCAGTCGTTGAGGCCGCTCCGGTCGCCTGACACAGCGGATGCCAGCCCCTCCACCCACGAGGTGAAGTTTTTCTCGCCGTGCGCATGCCCTCCCAGTTCCGTCGCAGCAACAGACTCGTAGGACTTCAATGACTCCGAGAACTCGGAGTACGCCTTTCCGTAACCATCCATCGCCGGGCTGTGCTCGAGCGTTCCTTCGGCCATGCTCTTTGCAAGGGCCGCCGCGTCGCCTACCGATGATGCCGACTTCAGGATCTTTTCCGCCTCGCTTCTGATCTCGTCCGCCCCGAGCTTAAGCTGCACATGGGTCTCGTGGGTTGACTGCGCAGCCTCGCAGGAGGAGCGCAACGTGTCGACGTCACTGTCGATTCCGTTCCAGCCTGCGACCGAGCCGAGCCTTGGATCCGACTTCGCCAGCTCCTCGAGCTCATGCGCAAGCCTGCGGATTTCTGCGAGCAACGCCGCGTCCTTACCTGGATCAGGGCTTCCCTTCGCGCCGCCCTCAACCATCAGCTTCGTGATCCTCTTCTTGGCCAGGAATGCGAACGGAGCCCACTTCAAGCTTGCGTCCAGCCAAAGGGTCAGTATCCGCTCCCCGTCCAGTCGACGCCAAGCGTCCGCAGAGTACTCGCATGAAAGCGATCCTCTTGCGGCGCTGATCCCGTCAAGCATTTCCAAGGCTGTTTTCAATAGCGACAGCAGCTCTTCCGCGCCGGGCTCGACGGCGAAGCCGAACTGGCCTGATGATGCCTGTTCCAGGAACTCGGCCTTGCGCCCGCTAAGCTTCGAGCCGGTTTCGACCAGCTCGGTTAACCGCAGCAGCTTTGAAAGGCCGTCAAGGTCGCCAGCGATCGCGACCTTTAGCTCCTCCTGCAGGGCCTCCCTGGACCTGGCCAGTTCCTTCGCCGCGCCGCTGAGACTGTTCGCCGAGTCGACGAGCTCCTGCTCCCACCTAGGCGTCCAATCCGCCGAGCCGACAAGACGCATCCATTCCGGCAGCGCGGAATAGTCGCCGATCGTCCCTGCCAGGACCCCCAGGTTGCGCGCGGTTGCGCGCATGGCCTCGAGCTCGCCGGCTGAGTGGATGCCGGCATCCCTCCAGTCAAGCCTGACCTTGTCCGCCAGCTCGCTGCCCTTGATCCTCACCCCGAACGCATGCTGGGCCGACAGGCCGTTCTCGCGCTTCTTGTGCAGGGCCTTCACCAGGTCGTTCAGCCTGCCGCGCAGCTCGGCGAGCTTTTTCGCCTCGGCGTCCCACTCCTGCGGCTCGTGGTCGGAAGCTGCGTCCCAGCAGGCGTTCAGGTAGGCAAGCACTTCCTTCTTGTTCGCCTTGTTCGAGTGCAGCTCGAGACAGAACCTCCCGACGCCGGTCGCCTTCAGCCGGCGATGCACGACCTCGAGCGCCGCGATCTTCTCGGAGACGAACAGGACCTTCTTGCCCTGGCCGAGCATGTGCGCGATCAGGTTCGAGATCGTCTGCGACTTGCCCGTGCCGGGCGGGCCCTCGATGATGAAGTCCTTGCCCTTGTCGGCGGCCGCGACCGCGGCAAGCTGCGATGAGTCCGCAGGCAGCGTCGTCATCAGCTCCTTGGGCTCGTACGAGTCGTCGAGCTCGCGGGCGTCGACGAAACCGACCTCGCTCCTGTAGGACTCGCCCGGGGTCTCGAGGAGGTGGCGGACCAGCTTTGAGCCCTTGAGCTCCTCGGTCCTGTCCGCCAGGTCCTTCCACATCAGGTACTTGGCGAACGAGAAGTGCGCAAGCGCGACCTCCTCGGTTACCTCGAAGCCCTCTGCGTCCCTGATCTCGTGACGCACCTGCGCCCAGACCTTCCTAACGTCGACCCCGTGCTCGTCCGTCGGCAGCTCGTCATCGAGACCCTTGACGTCCAGGGCGAAGTCCTCGCGGAGCATCTGCAGCAGCGTCGTGTTGAACCGCGCCTCGTCGTCGTGGCCAGCGAGGCGGATCCCGCCGCGCACGGTCTTGCGCTCGAGCGTGACCGGAAGCAGGACAAGCGGCGCGCGGTTGCGCTTGGACTTCTTGCTCTTCTTCCAGGTCAGGTAGCCGAGCGCGAGGAACAGCGTGTTCGAGCCGCTCTCCTGGAGCGACGACTGCGACTTCCGGTAGAGCTGCACCGCCCGCCTGTCTAGCTCGTCCTTCGGCAGGTTGACGAGGACCGCGTTGCTCTCGAGCGCCTCGCGCGCCGCGTCGAGGTAGGCGTCGTCGCCCTTGGGCGCGCCCTCGCCCCCTTCCTGACGGTCCGCGGCAAGCGCGGGCACCGCGCCGATCTTGATCTTGCGGCCCTGGTCGAGCTTGTCCTCGAGCAGCGCCGGGTCGGCGCAGATCAGCCGCAGCCCGGAGCCGGGCCTGTGGTTGAGCAGCGGGTTCCTGAGGGTAAGGTCGAGGAGCTTGCGCTGCCAGCGGCCGAGCCTGCCGTCGGAGTCCTGCGGCGCCTCCTCGGCGGCCTCGACGTCGTAGTCCGGCATCTCCGGCGGCTCGTCGAGGGCAATCTCGGCTCCTGCCCCCGCTCCGTCCGCGCTCTCGGCCTCTCCGCCGGGGGACTCCTGAAACAGAGGCTTGATGCCGAAGGTCCGCGCCTGACAGATGTCGACCGCGCACAGAAATTCCGGGTCGCTTTCAGGCTTGAGCAGGGCCCTTGCCGCCTGGATCGCGTCCTTGAACGACGGCGGCTTGGGCCGGACCAGGCCCGACGCATCGACAAAGGCGATCTCGAACAGCTTGCCGCGCTTGCGCACGGTCTCCGCATCCTCGACGACAACCGTGGAGAAGCGCTCAGGCTGCAGGAACGCACCGGCGAAGGCGTGCTCGCCGGCAAGCATGACGATCGGGTTGAGGCCGGCCCGCTCTAGGCAGGAGCACACCAGCAAAGCGGCGTCGAGGCCTGTGGCCGCTCCGACTGCAACGACCTCGGAAGGCGACCTGATCCTCAGTCCGTCCCTCCCGAAGCCCTCGGGCGGCGCCTCGCCCTTGAGGCCGAGCCCCGCGACCGCGGCGTATGCCGCGTTCACCTGCTGCCAGGCGCGCTCGCGGATGCGCGGGGCGTAACCGTCGAGGCCGCCGTCGATCCCTCCGGCCTTGAGCACCTCCCCTGCCTGCTTGAGCAGCCCGTCCGCCGCAGGGTCGTCCGGGGCGCAGAACGCCGCGAGCATCTCCGGGATGTGGACCGTCCCGCCCCACTGGTTGCGCGCGAGTACCTCGACCGGCCTTTTCTCCTCCGCAACAGTCCGTCCGCCGGACAGGACGGTGACGGTCACCTCGCCCTGCGTTGCATCCTCAAGGCCTGCGAGGAACTCCCCGTTGAGCTCTACCTCGCGGTGCGGCAGCGACAGGCTCTCGCCGGGTCCTAGACGCTCGACTGCCCATTCCCTCGGCGCGACGAAACCCGGGTCGGAACTCAGCCTGACGACGAGGCCCTCCGATGCCTCGCTGCCTTCGGGATTGCTTAGGGTGAGTTCCGTGACAAGCGGGTATCCTTGCCGGTGCAGGGCGAGGTTCGCCTTCGCCCTGGCTTCGAGCCGCACCGCCATCACGGCAGCGGCCTCGTCACCTGCTTCGGTGCCGGAGTTCACAGTGGCACCGTCCCCGCTCTCAGGCCCTTGGAGCGGGCCTATCTCCCCCTGGTCACTCCGGCCACTCCGGTGCGGACCGTCTCGAGGATGCTGTTGCCCGGAAGGGCGCCGAGGAACGCGTCGAGCTTCTGGCCCGTGCCCGTGACCTCTATGATGTAGCCCTTGTCCGTGACGTCGTTTACCCGGCCGCGGAAGACCGAGACCAGGCGGACCATCTCCTCGCGGACCTCGCCGGTCTCCGCGCGGACCTTGACCATCAGCAGCTCGCGCTCGACGTGCTCCTTCTCGGTGATGTCGGTCACCGTGTTGACGTCGATGATCTTGTTGATCTGCTTGATGATCTGCTCGATGACGTTGTCGTCGCCGTGCGTGACGATCGTCATCCGGCTGAGCGTCGGGTCCTCGGTCTCGGCAACCGTCAGCGAGTCGATGTTGAACGCCCGGGCGGTGAACATCGACACGACCCGCGACAGCGCCCCCGGCCTGTTCTCGAGGGTGACCGAAAGGATGCGCCTCATGCCCTCAGAGCTCCTCGGCGAGGACCATCTCGGTGATGCCCTTGCCGGCGGCGACCATCGGGAAGACGTTCTCGGAGTCGTCGGTCTTGAAGTCCATGAACACCAGCCGGTCCTTGAGCTTGAACGCCTCCTTGAGCGCGCCTTCCACGTCGCCCGGCTCGTGGATCTCCATCCCGACGTGGCCGAAGCTCTCCGCGAGCGCGACGAAGTCCGGCAGCGCGTCCATGTACGACTCCGAGTAGCGCGAGCCGTGGAAGAACTCCTGCCACTGGCGGACCATGCCCATGTAGCGGTTGTTGAGGTTGACGACCTTTACCGGCGTGCGGTACTGCTTGGCCGTCGACAGCTCCTGGATGCACATCACGATCGACGCCTCGCCTGTGACGCACGCGACCTGCGCCTTCGGCTGCGCGATCTGCGCGCCGATCGCCGCAGGCAGGCCGTAGCCCATCGCGCCGAGCCCGCCCGAGTTGATCCACCGCCGCGGCCTGTCGAAGCCGTAGTACTGCGCGGCCCACATCTGGTGCTGGCCGACGTCCGAGGTGACGTAGGCGTTGCCGCGGGTGACCTTGTGGAGCGCTTCGATGACCTGCTGCGGCTTGATCAGCTTCGACTTGCGGTCGTAGCGCAGGCAGTCCTTCTCCTGCCACTTGCGCACCTGTTTCCACCAGTCCGCCAGGGCCTTCTTTTCCGGAAGGAGCTTCTTGCCCGCGGCGCCCTTGAGGCCGTCGAGCAGCTGCCGCAGGACGTGCCGGACGTCGCCGACGATCGGGACGTCGACGCGGACGCGCTTGGAGATCGACGAGGGGTCGACGTCGATGTGCACGATCCTCCTCGCGTCCTGGGCGAAGTGCGCCGGGTTGCCGATGACGCGGTCGTCGAAGCGCGCGCCGACCGCGATCAGGACGTCGCACTTCTGCATGGCCATGTTGGCCTCGTATGTCCCGTGCATGCCGAGCATGCCGATGAACTGCCCGTCGGACGAGGGATAGCCGCCTAGGCCCATGAGCGTGTTCGTGCACGGGCAGCCTAGCAGCCGGACGAAGTCGGCGAGCTCCTTAGACGCGTTCGAGTTGATCACGCCGCCGCCGGTGTAGACGTACGGGCGCTTCGCCTCTGAGATCATCCTCAGCGCGCGCTTGACCTGTCCGGGATGGCCCTTAAGCGAGGGCTTGTACGAGCGCAGCTCGAGGCTGTCGGGATAGTCGAAGGCGCACTCGGCGATGCTTACGTCCTTCGGGATGTCGACGAGCACCGGACCCGGGCGGCCGGAGGTCGCGATGTGGAACGCCTGCTTGACCGAGACCGCGAGGTCCTCGACGCGGTCGACGAGGATGTTGTACTTGACGCACGGCCGCGTGATGCCGACCGAGTCGACCTCCTGGAATGCGTCCTCGCCGATGGCGTGGGTCGGAACCTGGCCCGAGATGACCACCATCGGTATCGAGTCCATGTAGGCGGACGCGATGCCGGTGACCGCGTTGGTGATACCCGGCCCCGAGGTGACCAGGCAGACTCCCGGCTTGTTCGCCGCGCGCGCGTAGCCGTCGGCCGCGTGCGAGCAGCCCTGCTCGTGCCGGCAGAGGACGTGCCTGATCCCGCGCGGGTTCTTCGCGAGCTCGTCGTAGATGTGGAGGACCGCCCCGCCCGGATAGCCGAACACCACCTCGACGCCCTCAAGCTGAAGCGCCCTAAGGAGGATCTGCGATCCGGTCATCGACTTGCTCATTTTCGGGATTCCTCGCGGAAACGGGGATTAAGGTATAGGATTCTAGCCCTTGCCGCCTTTCAGAATCGTGACCGCCGCCTGCGCAGCAATGCCCTCCTTCCTGCCGAGGAAGCCCAGCCCCTCGAGGGTGGTGGCCTTGACCGAGACCGATTCCGCCCCGATCCCGCAGCACGCCGCGATGTTTTCGCGCATCGCCTTTCCGTGCGGGGCGATTCGCGGCTCCTCCGCAAGCACGGTGCTGTCGACGTTGCCGACGCTCCAGCCTTCAGCGGCGACCTTGGCGACGACAGCGGACAGCAACTCCGTTCCCGAGACTCCCTCCCACTTCGGGTCCGTGTCGGGAAAGTGCGTCCCGATGTCGCCGAGCGCCGCGGCGCCCAGAAGCGCGTCGCAGACCGCGTGCATCAGGACGTCCGCGTCGGAGTGCCCCTCCAGCCCCTGCGGGTGCGGGATCTCGACCCCGCCGATGAGCAGCCTCCTGCCGTCGACGAGCCTGTGGACGTCAAAGCCGGTTCCGATGCGCAACATACCGCTAGGATTCTAGGGATGGCATCGGCTCTCGACCTCGCAACCGTCGTCATGGTGCGCACGACCCACCCCGGCAACATAGGCGCCGCGGCGCGCGCGATGGGGAACATGGGGCTCTCGCGGCTCGCGCTCGCCGACCCCAGGTGCGACCACACATCGGCCGAGGCCGTCGCCAGGGCGTCGGGGCTCGGGAGAATACTGGATTCGGCCGCGGTTTCCGACGGCCTCGACGGGGCGATCGCGGACTCCAAGCGCGCCTTTGCGTTCACCGCCAGGCGCCGCGACCTGTCGCAGCCGGTCAAGGACGTGCGCACCGCCGCCGCGGACGCGGCCGGCATGCTCGCCGCGGGCGAGAGGGTCGCGCTCGTCTTCGGGCCCGAGCAGGCCGGCCTGACGAACGCCGAGACCGACGTCTGCGACATGATCGTCGAGATTCCGACGGAGCCCGGCAGCCACTCGCTGAACGTCGCCGCGGCGATCCAGGTGGCGTGCCACGAGCTGCGCATGGCGGCAGCGGATCCCGTGGAGCAAAGGGAACCAGTCGAGACCGCCGACAAGGGCGACGTCCGGGCGCTGCTCGAGCACCTCGAGCAGGTCCTTGCCGCGTCGCTTCCCGGCGACGACGACGGGATGCGCAGGCGGATGGTCCGCAGGCTGACGATGCTGCTCAACCGCTCCTCGCCGGACGCCGCGGACGTGCGGATGCTGCGCGGCCTGCTGAGCGCGGTGAAAAAGGCGGAGCGCCGGCCCCCATCCGGCGGAAACTAGAATCGCCCGCCTCATGGGAACATACAGGACCAAGGG
>CAZDYI010000064.1:0-21308 GCA_964509765.1 uncultured Gammaproteobacteria bacterium | reverse complement strand
AACCACTTCAGCCAGACCTCGTCGCCTTGGTCGTACTGCTTCTGCATCTCCTGCTGTGCTTTCTGGCTGAAGGCGTTCCACTTGTCCCAGACCGGCGTGAAGTCGCTCGGCGGCGGTTTGCCCGCCTCCCACAGGTCGATGTCTTGCGGGGTCCCGGTGCCTGACGTCCCGCGCCCCTGGTTGACCCAGATGCCGGTGTTGACGGTTCCCGGGTCCGGGAAGCTCTGGGTCCCGATGCTGTGCAAGTCCAGGTAGTAGCTCATCGCGCTGTGCCCGTTGAACAGGGGAAAGCGCATCGCCCCGAGCTCGTAGGCCGTGTAGCGCCCGGTGTCGGTCGGCTTCGTGTCCAAGTAGGACCTGGAGTAGTTCCTGCCGCCGATGCGCCCGTCGGCCTCGAACAGGTCGATGTTCTCGAAGCCGCAGCGCACCAGCTCGCGCATGCAGGTGAGTCCCGCCACGCCGCCTCCGATGATCGCGATCCTCAGGCCCGAGGCGGAGCCCGCGTCGCCGATCTGCGCGCCGTCGCCCAGGCTAAGCAGGGCCGAGTAGTCGAAGGTGAAGTCCGGCGCGTTCGGCCAGGGGTTCCTGAACGTCTGGTCCGGCGCCTTCGCCGGTTTCCGCGGTCCGCCGATGCCGAGCCCGCCCTTGTAGATTGACATGCCGTTGACCCCCTATCTTGGTTTCCGATGCTTGTCGTCGATCATACCACATCGTTCGTGCCGTCCGGCTTGGCGGCGCGGCTGATCGCGGTCCCGACGGATCTTGGCTTGGAGTCTCGTTGTGAACGGGTATAATCCGGAAGGGAGGCCGTAGTGGTGGATGAGATCATCTCACTGAACCCCTGAGTCAGGCGGTCCGATGACATCTGGGGTCGCCGTGTTCGCGCAATTGGTCGTTGCGCTGGTGGTCCTTGGGGTCATCGTAGCGTTCTTCAACCGCTTCTACCGCAAGGCCACGGGCGACACGGCCCTCATCCGCACGGGCGCGGGCGGCAAGAAGGTCGTCATCGACGGCGGCTGCCTGGTGCTGCCGTTCATGCACCGCGTCGAGGAGATCAACATGCGCACCATGCGCGTGGAGATCGTCCGCAAGGGCGAGAGCTCGCTGATCACCGCCGACCGCCTGCGCATCGACGTCGAGATGGAGTTCCTGCTCCGGGTGGTCCCTAACCCGGCGGGCGTGTCGACCGCGGCCCAGGCGATAGGGGCCCGGGCGCTGCGGCCCGACGAGATACGGTCGCTGTTCGGGGCCAAGTTCATCGACGCGATGCAGGCGTGCGCCTCGCAGGTGAACATGGACCAGCTCCACGACGACCGCGCCGGCTTCGTCGCCGCGGTCAGCGCATCGTTCGCTGCGGGACTGACAGGGACCGGCCTGAAGGTCGAGACCGTCTCGCTCACCAAGCTCGACCAGACCCCGCTGACTGCGCTCGACGAGAACAACGCCTTCAACGCGGTCGGCATGCGCCACATCGCCGAGATCATCTCGTCGAACAAGAAGGAGCGCACCGCGGTCGAGGCCGAGGCCGACGTCGCGGTGCGGCAGACCAACCTCGACGCCGCCAAGCGGCGCATGGCGATCGAGCACGAGCAGGAGCAGGCAAAGATATCCCAGCAGCTCGAGATCGAGAAGCTGCGCACCTCGGCGGAGACCGAGCGCGAGCGCGCCCAGCAGGACGCGCACTTCTCCACCGAGCAGAACAAGATCGAGACCGGACGCAAGCTGCGCGACCTCGAGATCGAGCGCGACCTGCAGCTCCGCCAGCGCGAGATCCAGTCGCTCGAGGAGATCGAGGCGCGCAAGATCGCAAGCCAGGCGCAGCTCGCCGACAAGCGCGTCGAGGAGATCGAGGCGGACGTCCGGGTGGAGGCGGCGCGCACCGCCATCATCAGGGCCCAGGAGGACCTCCAGACCGAAAAGGAGATCGCCGTCGCCCGCAGGGAGAGCCAGCTCGCCAACATCCGCGCCGAGCAGGAGGCCGGCAAGAACCAGGTCCTAGGAGAGTCCGAGGGCAGGATCCAGGTCGCCAAGGCGCAGTCGTCCCTCGAGGCGACGCAGCTGGAGTCCGAGGCCAGGCAGCTCGAGGCCCGGGCCGAGGCCGCGGCGATGAAGGCAAAGATAGAGGCGGAGAACGAGCGCAGCCAGGCCGCGCGCGACCACCAAGTGGCCCTCGAGCGGCTCGCTACCATGCCGCTGATGGCCCAGCAGATGGCAAAGTCCGTCGAGAAGATCGACAGCATCCGCATCAACCAGATCACGGGCCTGGACCGCGCCGGCGGCGCGCCCGCGGGAAAGGGCGGCGGCTCCAACGCAACGGTCAGCTCCGCGATCGACGGGGTGCTTGACCTGGCCCTGCAGCTGCCGGCGATGAAGCGGCTCGGAGAGACTATCGGCATGGAGATGGACTCCGGGCTGCCGCAGAAGGAAGGAGGCGCCCCGAAGGCCGGGGACTCCGGAAAGGACACCGACTAGGTGAAGTGAACCGCAAGAGGTACCAATCATGAACCAGACCAAAACCAGGATTTCGCGCCGCGATCTGCTCGCGGGCGCGGCAGCCGTGTCGGCGATGCCGGCGCAGACGGCCTTCGCAAGCGACCACGGCATCAAGATCGGCAGCCTGCTCGACCTGTCCGGGCCTTTCGAGGCCTACGGCGACCCGATGGACCAGGCCGCGCAGCTCGCCGTCAGCGAGATCAACGACTCGGGCGGCCTGCTCGGGCGCCAGGTCGAGATCAACACGCTCGACACCCAGTCGGACATTGCGCTGTACACGAGCTACGTGCAGCAGCTCGTGCGCGGCTCCGACAAGGTCGACGTGGTCCACGGCGGGATCCTGTCCGCGTCCCGCGAGGCCATCCGCGGCACGCTCCACGACAGGAACATCCCGTACTTCTACAACGTCCTCTACGAGGGCGGGGTGTGCGACCGCAACATGTTCGCGACCGGCATCACGCCCTCGCAGCAGGCGGAGGTGCTCGTTCCCTACGTGCTCAACAAGTGGGGCAAGAAGGTCTACATCCTCGCCGCCGACTACAACTACGGGCAGAACCTGGCCGGCTGGGTCACGAAGTTCACGAACGACAACGGCGGCTCTGTGGTCCAGACCGACTTCTTCCCGCTCGACGTCGCCGACTTCAACGCGACGATCACCAAGATCCAGGACGCGAAGCCGGACATGGTGATGTCGATCCTGGTCGGGGGCGCGCACCTGTCCTTCTACCGCCAGTGGGCGGCCGCCGGGATGAAGTCCCGCATCCCGATGGCGTCGACGACACTCGGCGTGGGACTGGAGCACGTCGTGCTCACCCCGGAGGAGGGCGACGGCATCATCGTCGCCTACAACTACGCCAAGGACAGGAACTCGCCTGCGAACTCGTCCTTCAAGTCGGCGTGGAACTCGGCCTACGGCAGCGACGCGAGCATCCACGAGATCGCGGTCTCGCACTACCAGGGCATCAAGCTCTGGGCGAAGGGCGTCGAGGACGCCGGCAGCATCGACCCCGAGCCCCTGATCGAGGCGCTCGAGCGCGGAACGAGCATCGAGGGCCCGGCGGGCAAGATCACGGTGGACCCGCAGACCCACCACGTGACCCTTGACGCGCACGTCATGGAGGTTCGGAACCAGGAGCTCAAGGTGCTTGAGTCCCACAGCCAGCTCCCGCCGACTGACACCCAGTCGGTGTGCGACCTCGGCCGCAACCCCGACGACAACACCCAGTACGAGATCGCCATCTAGCGCGTCTGAGGGCTGACTTGGATGCACGGTGGACCAGGCGGCGCTATTCGTCCTTGAGATTGCCTATGCGATAGGCTCCCTGATCCTGATCAGCGCGGGGCTCGCGATCATCTTCGGGATGATGCGGGTGATCAACCTCGCGCACGGGGAGCTCCTGACGGTCGGCGGCTACGCCGCCATCTACGCCGTGCACAACGGCGTGGGCTTCTTCGTCGCGATCCTTGTCTGCGCGCCGCTCGCCGGCGCGCTGGTCGGCCTCGTGATCGAGAGGGTCGTGATCAGCCGGCTCTACGGCCGGCTGATCGACACCATGATCGCGACCTGGGGGATCAGCCTGTTTCTGATCGGCCTGATGAGCATGACGTTCGGGACCACGACGACCGGCATTTCCAGCCCCTTCGGGGGCGTGTCGGTGGGCGAGTACCAGTTCAGCGGCTACGCGCTGTTCGTGATCCTGGTCTCGGTCGCTCTGGTGATCGCGATGTGGCTCGTGCTGCAGTACACAAGGGTGGGGCTCATCGCCCGCGGGACGATGCAAAGCCCCGAGATGTCGAGCGCCTTCGGCAAGAACCGGAAGCTGGTCTACATGGGCACCTTCACCGCGGGCGCGGCGCTCGCCGGCTTTGCCGGCGGGGTGCTCGCGCCGCTGGTCGGCGTGGTCCCGACCTCGGGCGCGCAGTACATCGCAAAGGCGTTCATCACCGTCATCGCGGGAGGCCCTGCGGTCATCATCGGGACGGTAACCAGCGCTTCGTTCTTCGGCACGATCAGCCAGGTGTTCACCCTCCTGGTCACCCCCGGGGCGGGGCAGATCGCGCTCCTGGTCGCGGCGGTCGTGCTGCTCCGGCTGCTGCCGCGGGGGATCACCGGCCGCTTCTTCAAGGAAAGGGTCTGACAGTGAACAGGGAGCGGGGCCTGTCCCCGGGTCAGTCAGCCGTTGCCGGGCTGGTGCTGCTGCTCGCGCTCCCGCTGGTCGCAGACCACTACACCATCACCCCGCTGCTGTGCTACGCGCTGCTCGGGCTGAGCCTCGGGGTGCTGTGGGGCTACGGCGGAGTCCTGTGCTTCGGCCAGGGCGCGTTCTTCGGGCTCGGCGCCTACGCATACGCCATCGCGTCGATCAACATAGGCGAGAGCACGCTGCCCTTCTTCATCGCGATCGCCGTGGCCGGGCTCGCGGCGATGCTGCTCGGCTGCATGATCTTCTACTGGCGGATCAGCGACGTCTACCTGGCCGTGGTCACGCTGGTGTTCACGCTGCTGCTGTTTCGGTTCCTCAACACCTCTGCGGGCCCCGAGTACGCAATCGGCAGCGCCCGGCTCGGCGGCTTCAACGGCATCCCCGGCTTCAAGACCCTGAACGTCCCCGGCGATCCCGGGACCAAGTTCGGCGACGCCGGCCAGTACTACTTCGCCGGGCTGCTGCTCATCGGGGTGTACGTCTGGCTGCGCCACCTGTTCCGGCGGCCCTTCGGCAGGGTCATCGTCGCCATCCGCGAGCACGAGCGCCGCTGCGAGTTCCTCGGCTACGACGTGCGCGTCTACAAGACGGCGCTGTTTACCCTCACCGGTGCCATCGCCGGCCTCGGCGGCTGCCTGTTCGCGAACTGGGCCGAGATAGTCACCCCGCAGCTTTTCGCGCTCGCGCTGTCGGCCGAGGCGATCATCTGGGTGCTGCTCGGCGGAATAGGGACGATGTACGGGCCGATCCTCGGAGCCGTGCTGCTCGGGACCGTGAAGCTGCAGCTCGGGACCCAGACCGCGGTCGACAACCTGCTCGTCATGGGCGCGATCCTGATCGTGGTCGTGCTGGCCATGCCGCGCGGGATCGCCGGCCACCTGTCGCGCCTCGGGCAGAGGCGCCAGCGCCTTTCGAGGCCGCGGCCCCAGGGGATGGAGCCGAAGGCGCAGCGGGATGGCTGAGCTGCTGGTCGAGACCAGCGGCCTGCAGATGAGCTTCGGCGGGCTTGCGGCCCTCGACGGCATCGACTTCAAGCTGCACCACGGCGAGCTGCGCTGCCTGATCGGCCCCAACGGCGCGGGCAAGAGCACGCTGTTCAAGTGCCTGACCGGCGAGCACCGCCCGACCGGGGGCGACATCTGGCTCGGCGGCAACAACATCACCGGATGGCTTCCGCACCAGATCGCGCGCCTCGGGGTCGGGGTCAAGACCCAGGTCCCGAGCGTGATGGACGGGCTCACCGTCGCCGAGAACCTCTGGGTCGTGGCCTACCGGGTCCAGCCGACCGCCTCCGGCAGCCGCCGCTTGGTCGACCGGGCGCTGGAGACCCACGGCCTCGGCGAGATCGCGCACAAGGCCCTCGGCACGCTCGCCCACGGCCAGCGCCAGCGCGTCGAGATCGCTTGCGTCCTGACCTCAAGGCCGCGGCTGTGCCTGCTTGACGAGCCGGCCGCGGGCATGGACGAGGCCGAGGTCGAGTGGCTCGCCGGCACCCTCGAGGAGATGGCGGGCTCGAGCACGGTCGTCGTGGTCGAGCACGACATGCAGTTCATCCGGCAGATCGCAAGGCAGGTTACGGTTTTCCACCAGGGCAAGGTCCTGGTCGAGGGCGAGGCCTCCGAGGTGATGGCCGATTCCCGGGTCCGGGAAATCTACCTCGGGGAGGCCTGAGGCCGTGTCCGCCGGAAGCCTGCTCGAGGTCTCGGGCCTGTCCGCCGGCTACGGGTCGATCCCGGTCCTGCGCGACATAGACCTCGAGGTCGCATCCGGCGAGGTGGTCGGGATCCAGGGCTACAACGGGATGGGCAAGACCACGCTGATGCTCGCGGTCATGGGCCTCCTGCCCGCGACCGGCGGCAGCATGCGCTTCGACGGCGAGGAGCTCGCGCGGATGCCTCCGCACCAGCGCGCCCGCCGGGGGATCGCCCTCGTCCCGCAGGGGCGGATGATCATGTCGTCCCTCTCGGTCGCCGAGAACATCCGCTTCGCCTTCGTCGACTGCGGCGACGAGGACGAGGAGGGCGCGGTGGCCAGGCTGTGCGGGATGTTTCCCTCGCTCGAGGAGCTGCTCGGGCGCAAGGGCGGCTCGCTCAGCGGCGGCCAGCAGCAGCTGCTCGCCGTAGCCCGGGCCCTGGCGGCCCGGCCGCGGCTGCTCCTTCTCGACGAGCCCACCGAGGGCATCCAGCCGACCATAGTCGCGATGATCGCCGAGCTCGTCATCGGGCTGCGCGACGAGCACGGGCTCGCCGTGATCGTGACCGAGCAGGACCGGAGCTTCGCGGGCAAGGTCTGCAGCCGCGTCCACCAGATCCACCGCGGCCGGCTCGACGCGGGGTCGAACCCCGGCCGCGCGCAGGCTTCCCTTCCGGCCGCCCGGGCCGCGCCGCCGCCCGCTCCTGCCGCGTCCCGGAAGGAAGCCGCCGCCCCCGAGCGCGCGGCGCCGAGGAACAGAAAGAAAACCGAAAAGCGCCGGGGCGCAAGCGCCGCCCCGCCACCCATGGACCTGAAAATGCCTGTTAAGAGACCATCACTGGAACAGCTCCAGAACGTCGCCGAGTCGCTTCACCTGAACATGAGCGACGCCGAACTGCTCGAGTACCGGGACTGCATGGAAGGAACCTTCCACGCCTACGACCGGGTGGCCGAGCTCGCCGACCACGTTCCGGCGGTGAACTACCCGCGCACCCCCGGCCGCAGGCCCGACCCGTCCGAGAACGCCATGAACGCCTGGTACGTCAAGTCCGAGGTCGCCGGCGCCCCCGACGGCCCGCTTGCCGGCCGCAAGGTCGTGCTCAAGGACAACGTCGCCCTTGCCGGCGTGCCGATGATGAACGGCTCGTCGGTCCTCGATGGTTACATACCCGACGTCGACGCGACCGTCGTGCGGCGCATCCTCGACGCCGGCGGGACGATCGTCGGCAAGGCGGCCTGCGAGCACCTGTGCTTTTCCGGCGGCTCCCACACCTGCGACACCGGCCCGGTCCACAACCCCTACCGCAACGGCTACTCGTCGGGCGGGTCGTCGTCCGGCTGCGGAGCGCTCGTCGGCGCAGGCGAGGTGGAGATGGCGATCGGGGGCGACCAGGGCGGCTCGGTCCGGATCCCCGCGAGCTGGTGCGGCTGCTACGGCATGAAGCCGACCCACGGCCTGGTCCCTTACTCCGGCGCGTTCCCGATCGAGGCGACCATCGACCACCTCGGGCCGATGACCGCGAACGTCTCCGACAACGCCCTGCTGCTCGGCGTGATCGCCGGACAGGACGGCCTTGACCCGCGCCAGTACGCGCCGAGGATCGACGACTACATGGGCGCGATCGGAGCCGGCGTTTCCGGCCTTCGCATCGGCGTCCTCGAGGAGGGATTCAGCTGGCCGAGCGTCGAGGCCGACGTCGCGCAGAAGGTCCGCGCCGGAAGCGAGAGGTTCAAGGAGCTCGGCGCGACCGTCGAGGACGTCTCGCTTCCCGACCACCTCGACGCCGCGGCGGTCTGGACGCCGATCGCGGTCGAGGGCATGGTCGACATGATGATGGAGGGCAACGCCCACGCGAGCAACTGGCGCGGCCTGTACCTGAACAGCCTCGCCGAGCACTTCGCCAACAGCTGGCGCTCCAAGGCCGACACGCTCTCGCCGTCGCTGAAGGTCAGCATGCTGATGGGCAAGTACTTCAGGACCTACAACTCCGGGCGCTTCTACGGCAAGGCGCAGAACATCTCGCGCAGGATCCTCAAGGCATACAACGAGCTGTTCAAGCGCTTCGACCTGCTGCTGATGCCGACCCTGCCGATGAAGGCCACCCCGCACCCGCCGGAGGGCGCGTCGCTGGGCCTGTACATCCAGCGCTCGTTCGAGATGATCCCCAACACCGCGCCGTTCAACATGACCGGCCACCCGGCGATGAACGTGCCCTGCGGGCTCAGCGACGGCCTGCCGGTGGGCATGATGCTCGTCGGCGCGCACTGGAAGGAAAAGACCGTCTACAGCGCGGCGTACGCGTTCGAGCAAATCGTAGAATGGAGAAGGCTGTGAGCGAAGCCCGGCTTCCGGACCTTTCAACGCCCATCACCTCCCTCGGAGCGGGCCGCCCCGAGCGGGCCGCGCCGGGCGCGGACTCCCGGGTCCCGGCCGACAACCGCTCCCACGTCGCCGGCAGGTGCGACCTGCCGCTGATGCACAAGACCATCCCGCAGCTGTTCGCGGACGCGGTCGCCAAGCACGGCTGGCGCGAGGCCGCGGTCTTCCGCAAGGAGGGCGTCAGGTGGAGCTACAAGGACCTGCAGGGTCAGGTCGACCGTTTGGCCTCGAGCCTGCGCGCCCTCGGGCTCGGGCCGCGCGACCGGCTCGGGATCTGGTCGCCCAACCGCCCCGAGTGGCTGGTCGCCCAGCTGGCCACCGCGCGCATCGGCGTCATCCTGGTCAACATCAACCCCGCCTACCAGATGGCCGAGGTCGAGTTCGCGCTCGCCAAGTCCGGCTGCAAGGCGGTCATCATCGCCGAGAGCTTCAAGAAGAGCAACTACGTCGACATGATCCGGGGCCTGGCTCCGGAGCTCGAGCGCTGCGAGCCCGGCAAGCTGGTTGCCCAGCGCCTCCCGCAGCTGAGGACCGTCATCCGCTGCGGCGCGGCGAGGACCCCCGGCATGCACAGCTACGGCGAGGTGATGGAAATGGGCGGGCCGGCGCACCTCAACGACCTCGACAGCCTCAGCGCCACCCTCGACCCGGACGACCCGATCAACATCCAGTTCACGAGCGGGACCACCGGCGCGCCCAAGGGGGCGACCCTCACCCACAAGAACATCACCAACAACGCACGCTTCGTGGGGGAGGCGATGCGCTTTTCCGAGCAGGACCGGCTGTGCATCCCGGTGCCGCTGTACCACTGCTTCGGAATGGTGATGGGCAACCTGACGTGCATCTGCTTCGGCGCCGCGATGGTCTTCCCCGGCGAGGGCTTCGACCCCGGGGAAACCCTTGCCGCGATCTCCGCAGAGCGCTGCACCGCCGTCCACGGCGTGCCGACGATGTTCGTCGCGGAGCTCGACCACCCCGACATCGCCGACTTCGACCTCAGCAGCCTCAGGACCGGGATCATGGCCGGCGCGCCGTGCCCGATCGAGGTCATGAACAGGGTGATCGAGCGCATGCACCTCAAGGAGGTGACCATCGCCTACGGCATGACCGAGACGAGTCCCGTGTCGTTCCAGAGCTCGACGGACGACCCAGTCGACAGGCGCGTCTCGTCGATCGGCCGTGTCCAGCCCCACGTCGAGGTCAAGGTGGTCGACGAGGGCGGCGCGATCGTGCCGGTCGGCGAGCGGGGCGAGCTGTGCACCCGCGGCTACCTGGTCATGCGCGGCTACTGGGACGAGGAGGAGAAAACTAAGGAGGTGCTGGTCGACGGCTGGATGCACACCGGCGACCTCGCCGTGATCGACAAGGACGGCTACGCGGAGATAGTCGGCCGCGCGAAGGACATGGTGATCCGCGGCGGCGAGAACATCTACCCGCGCGAGATAGAGGAGTTCCTGTTCCGCCACCCGAAGGTGCAGCAGGTGCAGGTGTTCGGCGTGCCCGACGCGAAGATGGGCGAGGAGCTGTGCTGCTGGATCATCCCGAGCCCCGGCGAGGAGGTCCAAGAGGAGGAGATCCGGTCCTTTTGCCGCGGGCAGATCGCGCACTACAAGATCCCCCGCCACATCCGCTTCGTCGACGAGATACCCATGACGGTCACGGGCAAGCCGCAGAAGTTCATCATGCGCGACAGAATGGCCGAGGAGCTCGCCGCGGACGGGGGCGGCTGAGGGCATGGCCGAGCCCGCGCTGCAGCAGGACGCCGACACCCTCGAGCTGCTCCGCTCGAGCGTCGAGGACTTCGCCCGCAACGAGATCGCGCCGCTTGCGCTCAAGGCGGACGCGGACAACGCCTTCCCGCACGCGCTGTGGGCGAAGATGGGCGAGCTCGGGCTGCTCGGCATCACGGTCGCCGAGGAGTACGGCGGCGCGCAGATGGGGTACCTCGCGCACGTCATCGCCATGGAGGAGATCAGCAGGGCCTCGCCGTCTGTCGGGCTGAGCTACGGCGCGCACTCCAACCTCTGCGTCAACCAGATCGCACGCAACGGAAGCGAGGAGCAGAAGAAGGCCTACCTGCCGAAGCTCGTCAGCGGCGAGCACGTCGGCGCGCTTGCGATGAGCGAGCCCAACGCGGGCTCGGACGTCGTTTCGATGCGGACCGCCGCCAAGCGCGAGAAGGGCTGCTTCGTCCTCAACGGCACGAAGATGTGGATCACCAACGGGCCGACCGCCGACGTCGTCGTGGTCTACGCCAAGACGGACCCCGGGAAGAAGCAGCACGGCATAACCGCCTTCGTCGTCACGCCCGACCTGGAGGGCTACGACCGGCGCCAGAAGCTCGACAAGCTCGGCATGCGCGGCAGCGAGACCTGCGAGCTGGTGTTCACCGACTGCAGGGTGCCGGAGGAGAACGTTCTCGGCGGGGTCGACGAGGGTGTGCAGGTGCTCATGAGCGGCCTCGACTACGAGAGGCTGGTGCTCGCCGGCGGCCCGCTCGGCATCATGCGCGCCAGCTACGACCTGGCGCTTTCCTACGCGGGCGAGCGCGAGCAGTTCGGCAGGCCCATCGGCGAGTTCCAGCTTATCCAGGCGAAGCTAGCCGACATGTACGCGAACATGGCCGCCTCGCGGCGGCTGGTCTACGGCGTCGCCGGGGACTGCGACGCCGGCCGCGCCTCGCGGGTCGACTGCGCCGCCTGCATCCTCTTTGCCGCCGAGCAGGCAACCGCCGCCGCGCTCGACGCGGTGCAGGTCCTGGGAGGAAACGGCTACACCAACGAGTACCCCGCCGGCATGCTGCTGCGGGACGCCAAGCTCTACGAGATCGGCGCCGGCACCTCGGAGATCCGCAGGACACTCATCGGCCGCGAGTTATTCAAGGCAGCCCATGGCAGTCATTGAAAGCAGGGTCAGGGCAGGCTCGGCTGACTTCAAGGAACGGAAAAGGAAGCTAGCCGCGGCAAGCGCCAGGCTGCGCGGCCTTGTCGCGAAGGCTGCGGAGGGCGGGTCGCCGGCGGCCAGGGAGCGCCACCGCAAGCGCGGGAAGCTCCTCGCCCGCGAGCGCATCGAGCGCCTGCTGGACCCGGGCAGCCCGTTTCTCGAGCTCTCGCAGCTCTGCGCCCACGGCGTCTACGCGGACGACTTGCCTGCCGCGGGGATAGTGACCGGCATCGGCGAGGCCGGCGGCCGGCCGGTCATGGTCGTTGCGAACGACGCAACCGTCAAGGGCGGCGCCTACTATCCTCTGACGGTGAAAAAGCACCTGCGGGCGCAGGAGATCGCCTGGCGGAACCGGCTGCCGTGCGTCTACCTCGTCGACTCCGGCGGGGCCTTCCTCAAGGGACAGGCCGAGGTGTTCCCCGACCGCGAGCACTTCGGCCGGATCTTCTACAACCAGGCGCGGATGAGCGCGGACGGGATCGTCCAGGTCGCGGTTGTGATGGGCTCGTGCACCGCGGGCGGCGCGTACATCCCGGCGATGGCGGACGCAACGGTGATAGTCAGGGACACCGGCTCGATCTACCTTGCGGGCCCGCCGCTCGTGAAGGTGGCGACCGGAGAGGTCGCCGACGAGCAGCAGCTCGGCGGCGGGCCGATGCACGCCCGTGTGTCGGGGCTCGTCGACGCGCTTGCAGAGGACGACGGCGACGCGCTGCTCCAGGCGCGCTCGCTGCTGCGCAACCTCGCCTCGCCATGCCCGCATTCCGAGCCGGACCACAGCGGTCCGCTGCACGACCCCGAGGAGCTCTACGGGATAGTCGGGATGAACCTGCGCCAGCCGTTCGACATGCGCGAGGTCCTCGCCCGGGTCCTCGACGGCTCCGAGTTCGACGAGTTCAAGCCCGGCTTCGGCGGCGAGCTCGTCTGCGGCTTCGGCGCGGTAAGGGGATCGAGGGTCGGGGTGGTCGCGAACAACGGCGTTCTGTTTTCAGCGTCGGCGCAGAAGGGCAGCCAGTTCGTGCAGCTGTGCGCAGAGCACCGCATTCCGCTTCTGTTCCTCCAGAACATCACGGGCTTCATGGTCGGGACCGACTACGAGCAGGGGGGGATAGCCAAGCACGGCGCGATGCTCGTGCGGGCCGTGGCCTGCGCCGAGGTGCCGAAGGTAACGGTGGTCGTCGGAAACAGCTACGGCGCCGGCAACTACGCGATGTGCGGACGGGCTTACGACCCCGACTTCATGTTCATGTGGCCCTCCGCGCGCATCGCGGTCATGGGCGGGGAGCAGGCGGCCGGCGTGCTTGCCGAGATCGCATCGGCCAAGGGCAGGCTCAGCGCCAAGGACCGCAAGAAGCTGACCGCGCCCGTGATCGCGCAGTTCGACAGGGAGTCCGACCCGCTCTACGCGACCGCCCGCCTCTGGGACGACGGCGTCATCGATCCCGTCCAGACCCGCGACGTGGTCGCCCTGTCGCTCCGCGCCATGGCCGGCAGGGACGACAGGCCGTCGCGGTTCGGCGCGTTTCGGATGTGAGCGGGCCCGCGGGCTCCGTCTCCGTCGAGGTCGACGGCAAGGCGGCGTGGCTGAGGCTGGACAACCCCGGAAAGCGCAACGCCCTTGACTGGTCGATGATCGAGGGGATCGGGTCCGCCGTGAGGGAGATGGAGTCCAACTCGGATCTGCGGGCCCTGTTCCTGGCGGGCGAGGGCGAGCACTTCTGCGCCGGGGCGGACGTCAACTGGATGCGGGACGCCGCCGGGCTTTCCCCCGAGGAGAACGAGTCCCAGGCGATGGCGTTCGCCAACGCCCTGCTCGGCCTGAGCCGGCTCCCGTTTCCCGTCGTGGCGATCGTGAGGGGGTCCTGCTTCGGCGGCGGCGGAGGACTGTGCTGCGCGGCGGACGTCTCGCTGGCCGGAAGCGACGCGCGGGTCTGCTTCAGCGAGGCCAGGCTGGGGCTGACGCCCGCGACTATCTCGCCGTACGTCGCCGCCGCGGTCGGCGCGCGCCAGGCGCGCAGGCTGTTCATCACCGGCGAGGTCCTCGACGCCGGCGAGGCGCTGCGCCTTGGAATCTTCCACGAGGTGCACGAGGCGGACGCACTGCAGAACGCAGCCGCGAACCTCCTGGACCGCCTTTGCGCGATCGCTCCCGGGACCGTCGCGGCCAACCGCGAGCTGCTCGACACGGTTTCCGGCCGGCAGGCCGGACCCGAGCTGGCCGCCGAGACCGCCCGGATCCTTGCCCGGCGCCGCCTCACCGACGAGGCCAGGGAGGGGCTCTCGGCGTTCCTGGAGAAGCGCCGGCCGTCATGGCATGCCGATTAGGCGCCTGCTGGTCGCAAACCGGGGGGAGATCGCATGCCGCATCTTCCGCACGGCAAGGCGCATGGGCATCGGGACGGCTGCGGTCTACACAGAGGCGGACGCCGGAGCCATGCACGTTTCCATGGCCGACGAGGCCGTGTTCCTCGGCAAGGGGTCGACCCGGGGCTACCTTGACGTCGGCCGGATAGTCAAGGCCGCGCGGTCGGCGGGGGCCGACGCGCTCCATCCGGGCTACGGCTTCCTGTCCGAGTCCCAGAAGCTTGCGCGGCGCTGCGCCGCGGCCGGAATCCTGTTTGTCGGCCCGGACGCAAGGGCGATGGGCAAGGCAGGCTCCAAGACCGGGGCCCTGGCGGCGGCGGCCAAGGCCGGGATACCGACGCTGCCCGGACACCGCATCGGCAAGGAAGGCGAGGCCGCCGTCAGGAAGGCGGCCGCCGCGATCGGCTACCCGCTTCTTGTCAAGGCGGTCGGCGGCGGCGGCGGGCGGGGCATCCGGCTCGTCAGGCGGGCCCGCGACCTGGGCGCGGCGCTTGAGCAGTCCAGGAGCGAGGCGAAAAGCGGCTTCGGCGACGACTCGGTCTTCCTCGAGAAGTACCTGACAGACGCCAGCCACGTGGAGGTCCAGGTGATGGCCGACGCACACGGCAACGTGCTGGTGGCGGGGGACAGGGACTGCTCTCTGCAGAGGCGGCGCCAGAAGGTGATCGAGGAGGCGCCCGCGCCCGGCATCGGCGCCGCGCTGAGAAGGAGGCTGCACGGGGACGCGACGAGGCTTGCGTCAGGGCTGGGCTACACCAACGCCGGAACCGTGGAGTTCTTGGTCGCGGGCGACCGGCACTACTTCATGGAGATGAACGCCCGGCTGCAGGTCGAGCATCCCGTGACCGAGATGACGGTCGGGAGGGACCTCGTCGAGTGGCAGCTGCGCGTGGCCGCGGGGGAGAGGCTTCCGGACGGGCTCTTTCCAGCGCCGAAAGGGCACGCGATCGAGGCGCGCATCTGCGCCGAGGTCCCCGAGAGGGGCTTCGCGCCGGCGGTCGGCAGGATCGAGCGGATGCGCCTGCCAGAGATGCCGGGCGTCCGGATGGACGCGGGAGTAGGTGACGGCGACGAGGTCACCGGCCAGTTCGACTCGCTGGTCGCCAAGCTCATCGTCCACAGCCCGCGCGGCAGGCGCGCGTGCCTGGACCTGTTCAAGGAGGCGCTCTCGCGCCTCGAGCTGCGCGGCATCGAGTCGAACCTGTCCTTCCTCGGGGCGCTTGCGGACCTGCCGCAGATGGCCGGGGGCAAGAACCGCATCGACACCCTTGACGGAAGCCTCGAGGCGCTGGTCGAGCGGTCTGCGGGGAATTCCCGCAGGGCCCGCGCGCTGGCATGCCTGGTCCGCGCGGGAGCAGGCGACTCAGGCTCGGCCGCCGGATTCCGGGTCAACCTGTTGCGCCGTGCCGCGCTTCATCCGAGCGACGGCCATGCGACGGCAACGGCGGTCCTCGAGGAGACCGGGCCGGGGTCGTGGCAGGTTGACGACGGCCTGGAGCAACCGATGTCGGTGAGCAGCCTGACGGTCGGCGGCGGTTGCGTCGCCGCAAGGATCGACGGCTCCGCCTGCCGGGCCGCCTTGCGCGGTTGCGGGGACGGGGAGGTCAGGCTGAGCCTGGGGTCGAGGCTTCACAGCTTCACCTTCGAGTCCGAGCCGCCGGCCTCAGGCGCAGGCGCCCGGTCCGGCGAGGACTCCGACGGCAGCGTAGGGTCGCCCATGCACGGAGTGCTGCTGAGCTGGAAGGTGTCCGAGGGCGACAAGGTGGCCAGGGACGACCTGCTGGGGCTGATCGAGGCCATGAAGATGGAGACCGAGGTGCGCTCCCCGGTCTCGGGCACGGTGACCGAGCTGTGTGTGCCGGAAGGCAGCAACGTTGCGGCGGGCGAGACCATTGCGCGAATCGAAGGCGAGTAGCGGCCGGGCGCAGATCTGGGAAGTCGGGCCGCGCGACGGCCTGCAGAACGAGGCGGGCTTCATCCCCACGGCCGGCAAGGTGCGGATGATCGAGGGCCTGCTGGGCGCCGGCCTGGTGAACATCGAGATCACCTCCTGCGTCTCGCCGAAGTGGGTTCCGCAGATGGCCGACCACAAGGAGGTGATCGAGGCTGCGGCGTCGCTGCCGGAGCCGCGCAACTTCGCCGTGTTGGTGCCGAACATGAGGGGGATGGCTGCCGCCGAGCCCGTTCAGGTGAGCACGGTTTCCGTGTTCACCGCGGCTTCCGAGGCGTTCACGGAAAAAAACATCAACTGCACGGTAGCCGAGAGCCTTGAGCGCTTTCGCCCGATCGCGGAAAGGGCGAAAGAGCTGGGCAAGGACCTAAGGGGCTACGTCTCGACCGCGATCGCCTGTCCGTACAGCGGCAAGGTCAGCCCGGCAGCCGTCGCCGGCCTGAGCGCCGACCTAATAGGCCTGGGATGCAGCGAGGTCTCCCTCGGGGACACCATCGGCGTCGGCAGGCCCGAAGAGGTGAGGCTGTTGCTGCGGTCGGTTTCGGAGGCCGTGCCGGTGTCCAAGGTGGCCTGCCATTTCCATGACACGCACGGCAACGCCCTGGACAACGTGCTCGCGGCGCTCGATTGCGGCGTGCGCGTGTTCGATTCGTCGATCGGCGGCCTCGGGGGATGCCCTTACGCGCCGGGAGCGCCCGGGAACGTGGACACCGCGGAGGTGGCAGGCCTTCTCGAAAGGGAAGGATATCTCACAGGGCTCGACATGGACAAGGTCGCCGCATGTGCGGATCAAGCCCGCTCCCTCTTGGGAAATGTTGAATCCTGAGTTTCATCCCTGGTTTCAGCGCGCCTTCATGACAAGACCGCGAATAGCCATTTCAGAGTGCGGCGCATGTCGCCAGCGGCAACGCTGGGCGGATCTGCAAGGTCGGCATGAGGGCCGGCTGAACGCTTGCATGAATAGAATGGCTGGCTTGGGCGCGGCGCCGGATTTGAGGCAGGGATGAAAAACAAGAATTGGAAGCGACAGTTGCTGAGCAAGCTGAACTCGTGCTCGTCAGACCGGTTTAAGGACACCATGCTTTCCTTGCTCAAGGCGGCAGGGTTCAGGAACGTGCAGGTCACCGGCTCCGAGGATGACATGGTGGAGGCAGCCGGCGTCCAGTGGAAGGGACTGCTTGAGTTCGACACCAGCATACTTTGCCTGCGCAACGTCGAAGTGCTGCGAAGCGACGTGCTTGACGAGTTCCTGGAGCACTTCGACCACGATCGCGAAGAGCGCGTCTGCGGGCTGTTGGTCACAACCGCGGCGGTTGACACCGACATGGCCGAGAAGGCTGCGATGGTAACCGGAGGGCTGTTCGAGGTAATCGGAGGATCGAAGCTGTGTGACGCGCTGCAGGAGAGCGGCTTGGCGAGCGTCAGGACAAGGACTGTAGAGGACGTTGAGCTGGATCTTGGCCAGCACGAAGCCGGTGCAACCCTTGAGCGCGAAAAGGTTGCAGCGAAGAAGGTTTTTCCTGACGTCTTGGAGGAGAAGCGATCGGACGGGAACAGACTCAGGGACATTCTCGGGCAGGCGCCGGAAGCAGGAGGCGTAACACGCAAGCAGGACGGACGTGCAGGCCGTGACAACTCACCCAACTTGCGGAGCAAGGACAAGAATGCGGTGGTGTTTGGCGAACCCATTGAAGGTGTCAGCGCAAAGAAAGTGTATGAGGCTGTGTTCACGGCCTTGGCATATAAAAAACCGGATATCTTTGAAGACCTGCGGAATCATCCCGTGTTGGTGGGGACAAAACGCCGGGTAATCGGCATGACAAGGGAGGAAGTGAATTCCGTTGCTCCGTCTTTGTGCAAAAGGCTGAGCAACGGTTACTTCCTTGGCACCCATTACAGGACGGAGGACAAGCGTCGGTTTATCGAAGCCGCCGTGAATTTTGCAGGTTACTCGTTTGGAACGCTTGGTGAAGGAACGGACGTGGAGATCGATTTCTGAAGCCGGCTGATCGCAGTCGCTTACGTTGCGAACTGACGGATGGAATAGCCTCTGCTTTCGTGCAGGAGGTGCCGATCACAACAGGGATGCCGCTGAGCCGTGGGTGTTGCTCACCAGTCTCATTCGCAATTAGAATTGCAGACTGAGGAGAGGTTAGACCTGCGAGGCAGAAGATGGACAAGAACACTTGGTACAGGCAACAGATGGCACGGCTGGATTCCTGTCCCGCTCAGGAGTTTCAAACTACTGTCCTTGACCTGTTCAAGTCGGCAGGCTACAAGAACATTCAGGTCATGAACTCCCATGACAACATGTTGCAGTTCAGGGGCGAGCACCGGCACGGCCTGCACATGTGCCATTCGGTCATCGTTTGCCGGCGCAACAAGGGAGAGCTGCAGAAGGGACAGGTCGATGATTTCCTGTCGCGCTTCGACCAGAAGCTGGGCGATCGCGTCTGCGGAATGTTGGTCACCACCGGCTTGGTCAGCCGCGAGCTGGCGGAGCGGGTGGCGCGAGAGACTTGGGGGATGTACCAGATCGTCAGCGGACTGATGCTTTGCGACCTGTTGCATGAGCAAGGGTTCATCAGCCGAAGCGGCGAGAAATTGAACTGAGGTCCCGTGTCGAGCGGGACAACTGTTGCATCAGGAAGCACCGCAGGTTGTTGTCAGCGGTCAGCTGTCTGGGTTCGCCAGCCTACCCCGGGTAATATGTACCGCCGTTCCCGAGCTTCCTAATCCAGACCTTGAGTCGTCTGCAAGACTTGCGCAGAACGCAATAGCCCGATTGCGCCCTTCCATCTCATGTTGGCCAACCGCTAGGTCGGTGAGAGCGGTAGGGAAGGTAGCCTGCAAGATTCCAGCGCTGGCTGACAGTCATGGATGCCTGTTTCGGTCATTCTTGCGAGTTCAGGATTTCCTCGATCTTCCCTATCGACATCAGGATGTCCTCGAAATCGGGCGCATCGCCAAATATCAAGCTCTTCATCAAAACATAGTCTCCTTCGATGCCTTTTGCATACTCGCCTTCGGGCATGAGGCGAAACGTGCCCTTCAGTGCATTCTCAAGTCCGTAGTCCTTTCTGCGGTAGAAGGCGTGCGAATGCTCGAAGCAGTCCTTTCCGAGTGACCTGTCGGAAATCGCAGCAGCTCCGATTTCCGTCCCGAACAGCGAATGCAGGTCGTAGTAGTGCCGCGAGATCCGATGGCCCTCTCGGTACATCTTGCCCCGCCTCTCGTACCAGTTAAGGTAGCCGTGCGCGATGACAACCTTGTCCCAGAACGTGCGCTCGGCATGGATCGTGGTTACGCCCGGAACGCTTAGGCCTGGCATCCCGATGTCATCGACGATGTAGGGCGTGATCGCCAGGGGCCGATTCGGCTCGAGCGCAGACTTGGCGCTTAACTCGATCTTTACGGCCGGAGTGACGTAATCCGATGGGGATCCGGACACGCGAGGGTACCAGACCAGCAGGGCTTGCAGGCTCGGGTCTTTGGCATCAACCTCCACCCGTCCTTGTCCTCGCGTGTCGGCGTCAAGTGCCTCTGCGACCGAGGCGAGCAGGTCTGCCGTTATGTAGTGCCTGCAGTCCGCATCTATCGCGTCCAGGACGGCCTTGCGCTTGGTGTTGGACAGCTCCGCGAGGTCTGCCGCGTCAATGAGATGGCCGAGGTCGTCCCTGAAGACGGTTACGTCGATGTCCTCCGAGAACCGGCTGATCAGCCCGTAACCCTTTGACAGAGACGTGCCGCCTTTGAACAGCAAGCGAGGCCCGCCATCCGGAAGCCGGTGGTAGAGGGTGTTGAGCGTCCAGCACGCCCAGAAGTCCTTCTCGATGTAGCTCACGTCTGTCCTCAGACGCGATGCGGTCCTGATAAAGAGGTCCGCTCGCTCATCCGGCGAGCCACGGATGATTTCAGTGAACGCTTCCGTGCTCATGCTGCCGAAGCCTTGCCGGCAGTAGCGATCGGTTCGCGCAGGAAATCCTGCATCCAGCCAGGCATCGTCGGAAGGCCGTCTCGCAGGTCCTCAGTGAGCCTTGTGCCGTACTTCTCGTCGGCCAGATGACTGCGGATCACTCGGGTGATCCTGGAGCGCTCGGCTTCGCTGTCCAAATTGTCATGGAGCCAGTGGAGGGCTTGCACGATGTACATGCCGGGGCGCCCGGACCAGTACAGCCTGCTTGGCGCCGCTTGGCGGAAGACAATCCTCTGATTGCCGAGCTCAACTGTCTTCAGGCGCGCGTCAGTCAGGACGCGGACCTTTGCCGGAACGCCGTTGGAGAGTCCTGTCAGGTTCGCAGCGGCAGCGCCGTCAATGAGGATGCGGGCCTGGCTGCGGCGCGCGACCGCATCGATGACGGACCTGTAGTCCGGAACCATTTCCTTGCCGATCATCTTGTTCATGCGCGGCCGGTCGTACAACCCCCGCGCGACGCGGCGCACCCGTCCAACCTTGGTCAAGCGCTGCAGTGCCTTGTCCACCGCATCGCGGGATCCGAGGTCGGTGAAATCGAACGGCGTCCACACCATTCCGCCCGCACCTGCTTCAATGCGGGCGTGTATTGCCTCAGGCAGAGTCATTTCAGGAATCGAAGACATCGTCCATTGATTATACATCATTTTTCGGACAAACAATTAATCTATTTATTAACGTAATTATCGGACACTATCGATATCCTGCAGTCATTGTCGCCTTGGGCTGGCTAGCCTGCCCACTGTCATCGGCTCGGCCGCACCTGTCGTGTCGGGGAAGGTTATAGGCAGGTTTGCCAACCGCCGGGCCGCAAGGAACGCGAAGCACTCCGCCTCGACAGCGTCTCCGCGCCAGCCGTGCCTGTCCGCGTCCTCCACCGTTACCTCTGCCCGCTTTGCGATCTCTTCCATCAGCACGGGGTTGTGCCGGCCGCCGCCCGCGACCACTAGACGGCCCGGCCGTTGCGGAAGGAGGTCGAGTCCCTTGCCCACGGCCGCGGCGGTGAACGCGGTCAGCAGCGAGGCGCCGTCCTCGGGCGACAGACCTGTTGCCATCTCCTCCGTGAAGTCGTACCTGTCCAGCGACTTAGGGTAGGGCGCGGAAAGGTAAGGGTGGTTCAGCAGTTCGGAAAGCCGTTCCTCGTCAACCATTCCAGCCCCTGCCAGTTCGCCGCCGCGATCCATCTCTCCGAGCCCAAGCGACTTCACCCAGTCGTTGATCGGCGCGTTGGCAGGGCCCGTGTCGAAGGCGACGAGCCTGCCGTCGGCTCCCCTCCAGCTCAGGTTGGCCACGCCGCCGAGGTTCAGG
>CAZDYI010000063.1:0-3762 GCA_964509765.1 uncultured Gammaproteobacteria bacterium | reverse complement strand
CGCCGAGCTTGTGCGAGATGCCCGTGTAGTACAGGATGCGCTCGGTCGTTGTCGTCTTGCCGGCGTCGATGTGGGCGATGATGCCGATGTTGCGGTAGCGCTCTATTGGGGTGCTGCGTGCCATCTTCTAATGACCTGGAGGTGGGGGTGCGGGAATTGTTGTGTTGCGGCCGCTTCCGTTCAGCCCGGGCCTACGCCCGGGAACGGAAGGCCGAGCAGCGAGTGACGCGAAAACCGGCCGCGGCGCGAAGGCGCCTGCGGCACAAGCCGGTTTCCGGACACTCCTGTTGCATGCTCAACTTGCGGATTATACCAGCGAATCAGCCGGAACGGAACACCTGACCCTGGGAACGCAGATTGTGGTCTAGCCCCTGGAAGAGGCCAGGACCTCACATTCCTGCAGGCTGACGTTGTTAGACTGGATTTCCTGCTTCAGCGTGCATCTCAGCCCGTACAGGTCCATCAGATCGTAGCCTGCCGCCCTGTGCAAGCTGCCGTCGCCGGTGACCGAGAACCTGACCAGCAGGTGACAGGCATCCTCCGTCACCTTCGGGTCCAGCGAGGGGGAGAGAAAGAAGGACCTCAGCGAGCTCTTCCCGCTGTCAGCGGACGCCGTGGCCTTGACCTCCAGGTACACCGGCGCGCCTTCGCGCCTGATGTGGATGTCGGGATACCCCGCAGTCTGGCCCCTGCCGTCCCTGGTCCTCGGCCTGTCGGCATCCAGGCCGCGCTGCCGCAGCTGCTCGATGACGGGGTCCTCCAGCCTGTTGCCGACCTCGTTGATCCTGTCAGACTCCACAGGCCGCGCCTGAGTTCCTTCCATGACCGCATCGAACGCGGCCGCCATGGACCCCAGCAGCTCCGCCTCCCGGCCGTCCGACCCGAACCTGAAGACCCTGCAGCAGTACAGCCCTTCGATCACCTCATGGAGGGGGAACTCGGCGTTCGCCGTTTCGCCGTGGAGCTCGGCGATCCTTCCCAGCCTTTCGCTCATCCGAGTCTTTGCAGAACGACTATCCTGTTGCTGTTGGTTCCCTTCTCGTTGTTCGAAACCCCCCAGCAGTTTGCCGTCTTGGTGAACCTCTGCCGGTTGATCACGACCCCGACCACCCTGAACGGAAGCCCGCTCACCGCCATGAGGACATGCTCCTCCAGGCGGACGGTCCCGCGCCTCACCTCGCCGACCTCGAAGGCCACATGGCCGCCCGGCTTCGTGACGCGCGCAAGCTCCCTGAACGTACCCTCGATGAAGCCGCGCCAGTCGGCCACGTTCCTGTGCTTCGCTATGTCCACCTTTTCCGGGTCGATGCCCAGAAACCAGCAGCGCAGCCAGTTGTCGGACGCATAGTCGACGACATCCAGGAAAGGGGGCGAGGTCACGGTCAGCGACACCTCACCGTCATCGATCTGCGGGACGGAGCAGGACTTGCCGGTTAGAAGCAGGTAGCGGGACGGCCCGGGCTTCTCGCGCGACAGCAGGGACCGGGACTTCTTGAGGATCAGCTTGGCGACGTCCCGGCACGGCGGCTCATCGACCCCCCGCCTCTCGTTTATCTTCCTTTGCGTGTCGATGGACACGGCCTGGTTCGGCGGCATCGTGTAGGTGGAGAAGAAGCCGCTTGAGTGGCCGGTAAGGCGGTTGAGGGCAACCATCTGGATCCACCTGTCAACGCGGTCCGTCTCGCCGCCCTCGGACCTGGCCCTGAAGTACTTGCGCAGCCCCTCGATGTGAGCCAGTGTCTTCGGGTGGAAGAAGACCAGCAGCTCGTCGTGTCCGTGCTTCCTGAACCTGCCCCACGGAATTTCCGACATGCGCTCCTCGACCTCGGCGAAGGCGGGCGGGTCGAGCCGTGCCTCCGTCAGCACCCGGCACACCGGGTTGACGTCGTTGCCGTACGGCACCCTGCCCTGCAGGGCTGCCTGGACGAGCGTGGTCCCCCGGCCCATGAACGGGTCGAAGACGATGTCGCCCGGCTCGGTGACGTGCCTGATGAAGAACTCGGGGAGCTGCGGCTTGAAGCAGGCCCGGTAGCTCACCTCGTGGATGCGCCCGGCCTGCCTCTGCCTGGACGTCCAGTACTCGTTCGTGTACCGGGCGTGCCCGTTGACGGTCTCGACCTCGGTGTCCCGGCCGAAACCGGAAAAGCCGGCGAGCACCCGGCTGAAGTCTTCCGACTTCGCGTCCGAGTGAAGCATCCCCTGAACCGTCATGCAATCCCGGCCAAGGTGATTATAGACCTGGCCCGCCGGGCTGCAGGCAGGCGGAGCGGCCCCCGGAACAAGGCCGGCCGCGAAGGGAAACGGTCAGTTGCCGATCAGGTCGAGGCTCAGCTCGTAGCCGTCGTTGTCGAAGTCGGCCTTGAGGCGCAGCCTGTCCGAGTCGAAGCCGACGGACTGGCCGAAGCCGTCGTCGCTTCCGTAGCGCAGGGCCGGGCCGAAAACTCCGCGCTGGCCGAACACGCTTGTCCCCCAGCCGTAGCCGACGCTCGCCTCGCTCGAGGCGCCGCCCTCCTCGATCTCCTGGACGTAGGACGCCACCACGCCGCGCCGGTCAGCCCCGGCGTCGTAAGCGATCCGTCCGCTGACGCTGTGCTCGTTGTGGTCGGCGTCGTTGAGCTGCAGGCGGGCGTTGAGGTCGACGCCGTATGCCCCGGCGAGCGCGAACCGCACGCCGCCGCCTGCCTCGAGGGCGTAGACGTCGTCTATGTCGCCGCCGTCAAACCTGCCGCCGGCGGTGAGGTACGGCAGGATGATTTGGCCGCTGTCGAGGACGTGGACCTTGCTTACCTCGAGCTCGAGGCGCATGCGGAGCATCTCGCTCTCGATCGGGGTGCCGTCCTCCTCGACTATCCCCTCACGCGACAGGTCCTCGGACGCCTCGAGCTTGCCCGAGCCGGTGATGCCCTCGAGGCGCACGCGGTAGCCCAAGTCGGAGTCCCGCCAGGCCCTCTCGAGCCCGACGCCGATCGCCCGGCTGCTCGTCCCTGTCCCGACCGAGCTGCCGTCCGCGAGCGCGATGTCGACGTCGCCGCGGCCGAGGCTGCCGACCACCCAGGTCCTGTAGCCCCCTGCGAGCTCCACGCCGTAATAGGGATGCAGGGCTACGACGTCGCCCTCGATCTCGCGCAGGTCGCCGGCGTTGTCGAGCTCGGTGGTCGAGCCTGTGTGGGAGAGGGCGATCCCGAAGCTGCTGCCGTCGGATCGGCGCCAGTCGAAGCCGTAGACCAGCCCGAGGGCCTCGCCCTCGTACTCGGCCGTCTCGTCCTCGAACGGAGTGGTGCCCGAGACGTCGAAGTAGCCGAGCCTGCTCCACATCACGACGTTGCCGTCCTCGCCGAGCGGAAGCGAGAACCCGGCGCTGCGCCCGACCAGCTCGCTGAAGTTCGAGCGCCAGCCGCCCTCGCGCAGCGACCAGAGGTCCGCGTTCCCGGGGTCCGCGGCCTTCGGGCTGAGGTCGAGGTTGGCCGCGGTCGGCACCGAGGCCACCTGGGCGCCGACCACGTCGAGGGCGAACTGCATGGATCCCATGTCGACCGCGGCAACCGCCTTGCCGACGTGCTCGGCCGCGCCGAGGTTGCCGCGCCGCACCTCGCCCTGCAGCGCGAGCGTGATGTCGTAGTCGTTGTCGTCGCTTTGTGAGTCGACCTCGATCTCGAACGGGATGTCGTCCTCTATCTCGAGCTGGTCCGTTTCCACCAGAGCGGTGACCGTGACCGACTGGGCCGCGCTCCAGTCCGACGGGGTGAACTCCAGCTCGACCAC
>CAZDYI010000062.1:0-8381 GCA_964509765.1 uncultured Gammaproteobacteria bacterium | reverse complement strand
GCTCTCGACCTCGCAACCGTCGTCATGGTGCGCACGACCCACCCCGGCAACATAGGCGCCGCGGCGCGCGCGATGGGGAACATGGGGCTCTCGCGGCTCGCGCTCGCCGACCCCAGGTGCGACCACACATCGGCCGAGGCGGTCGCCAGGGCGTCGGGGCTCGGGAGGATACTGGATTCGGCCGCGGTTTCCGACGGCCTCGACGGGGCGATCGCGGACTCCAAGCGCGCCTTTGCGTTCACCGCCAGGCGCCGCGACCTGTCGCAGCCGGTCAAGGACGTGCGCTCCGCCGCTGCGGACGCGGCCGGCATGCTCGCCGCGGGCGAGAGGGTCGCGCTCGTCTTCGGGCCCGAGCAGGCCGGCCTGACGAACGCCGAGACCGACGTCTGCGACATGATCGTCGAGATTCCGACCGAGCCCGGCAGCCACTCGCTGAACGTCGCCGCGGCGATCCAGGTCGCGTGCCACGAGCTGCGCATGGCGGCGGCGGACCCAGTCGCGCGAGGCGAACCGACGGAGACCGCCGACAAGGGCGACGTCCGGGCGCTGCTCGAGCACCTCGAGCAGGTCCTCGCCGCGTCGCTTCCCGGTGACGACGACGGGATGAGGAAGCGAATGGTGCGCAGGCTGACGATGCTACTCAACCGCTCGTCGCCGGACGCCGCGGACGTGCGGATGCTGCGCGGCCTGCTCAGCGCGGTGAAAAAGGCGGAGCGCCGGCCCTCATCCGGCGGAAACTAGAATCGCCCGCCTCATGGGTACCTACAGGACCAAGGGCTGCGGCGAGTTCCGCGCAGGGGACGCCGGCGGCGAGCACACTGCCTGCGGCTGGGTCAACACCCGCCGGGACCACGGCGGGGTGATATTCCTCGACCTGCGCGACAGCAGCGGACTCGTCCAGGTGGTGTGCGAGCCCGGGAACGAAGGGGCCTTCAGCCTCGCGGAGTCGCTGCGCCCGGAGCACGTCGTGCGCGTGACGGGCAAGGTGCGGCCGCGGCCCGGCGAAACCGCGAACGAGAAGCTCCCTACCGGCGCGGTCGAGCTCGTCGCCGAGACCATCGACCGCCTCAACTCGGCGCGGACGCCCGCCTTCCACCCCGACGACGAGGAGGTGACCGAGGACACCAGGCTCGAGCACAGGCTCATGCACCTGCGCTCGGAGCGGATGCAGCGCAACCTGCGCGTACGCCACGGCATGGCGTCCGCGGTGCGCAGGGCGCTCGACGAGCAGGGCTTCATTGAGGTCGAGACCCCGATGCTGACGAAGTCGACCCCCGAGGGCGCCCGGGACTTCCTGGTCCCGTCCCGCAGCCAGCCGGGATGGTTCTACGCCCTGCCCCAGTCGCCGCAGCTGTTCAAGCAGGTGATCGTCGCCGGCGGCTTCGAGCGCTACTACCAGTTCGCGCGCTGCTTTCGGGACGAGGACCTCCGCTCGGGCAGGCAGCCGGAGTTCACCCAGGTCGACGTCGAGATGGCGTTCGCCGGGTCCGGCGAGATCATCGGCGTTGCCGAGTCGGCCGTCAGCGCAGCGTGGCAGGCAGCCGGACTCGAGCCGCTCGGCGACGTCCCGCGCATGCCCTACGACGAGGCGATGGCGAAGTACGGCTGCGACGCACCCGACCTGTCCGTCGCGCTCGAGCTCGTCGACGTCAGGGACCTGACCGAGGGCTGCGGCTTCAAGGTGTTCGCCGAGCCGTCCGCGCAGGAGGGAACGCGCGTCGTCGCGCTGAACGCGCCCGGCGGGGCGACGCTCAGCCGCAAGCAAATCGACGAGCTGACCGACTTCGCCCGCAAGCTCGGGGCGGGAGGCCTCGCGTACCTCAGGGTCGACGCGCCCGGCAAGGGAGTCGACGGGGTGACATCGCCTATCGCGAAGTTCCTCGGCGACGACGTGGTAAACGCGATCACGGAACGGTGCGGCTGCGGCGAGGGCGATACCGTCTTCTTCGGAGCGGGACCCGCCGCGGCGGTCAACGACTACATGGCCCCGGTGCGGGTGGAGGTCGCAAGGCTGCTCGGCCTCAAGAAGGACGGATCCTTCCCGGTCTGGATCGTCGACTTCCCGCTGTTCGTCACCGACCGCGAGACCGGCGCGCTCGCGAGCGTCCACCACCCGTTCACCGCCCCGACCGCGGAGCACCGCGAAAGGCTGCTCGCCGGCGAGGACCTCACCGGGATCAAGTCGGACTCGTACGACCTGGTCGTAAACGGCGTCGAGCTCGGCGGCGGGTCGATCCGCATCCACGAGCCCGAGGTCCAGCTCGCGGCGCTTGCGGCGCTGGGCATCGACAAGGGCGCGGCGGAGGAGAAGTTCGGCTTCCTGCTCGAGACCCTGTCGCTCGGCGCGCCGCCGCACGGCGGCTTCGCAATGGGCTTCGACAGGATGGTCGCGATGGCGGTCGGAGCGCCGTCGATACGCGACGTGATCGCCTTCCCGAAGACGCAGCGGGGACAGTGCAGGTTCACCGGCGCGCCCCAGCCGGTCGGCGCCGTCCAGCTCAACGAGCTCGGGCTCGCGCTCGCTAAGAAGCCCAAGGCCTGAGCGCGCGGGCGCTCAGCCCAGGCGCTTGCCCATGCAGTAGATGTCCTCGGCGAAGTAACCGCGGGCGCGGTAGAACTTCATGGCGCCTTCCCTCCTGCGGTCGACGTACAGCCCCACCTGCCTGGCGCCCGCCGCAACGAGCAGGCCCTCGACGTGCCGGAGCAGCCTCGTGCCGATTCCCTGGCGGCGGTACTGCGGGGCCACGCAAAGGTAGTAGATCCTGGTGCGGTGGCCGTCGGAGGCCCCGAGACAGGTCCCCGCGAGCGTGTTCCCCCGGACCGCGATCCAGAACAGGCCCGGGTTGGAACGGAGCGACAGGTCGATGTCGCGCCTGTACGACTCCCGGTCGGCGTTGCGGAAGTTGCTGTCCCAGAGCCGCGCGATGTCCTCCCGGAACATCTCGCGGTACGGGACTATGTCGATGTCGTGCCCGAGGCTGGGCAGGCCGGCGACCGCTGTTTCCATGGATGGATAATTAAGCCGCTGCCGAGGTGGCGGAATTGGTAGACGCGGCGGACTCAAAATCCGCTGTTAGCGATAACGTGAGGGTTCGAGTCCCTCTCTCGGCACCACCTTGCCCGCGCGCCGCCGCTGGTAGAATACTTCCTCGGCCCGCAGGCGCGTAGCTCAGTTGGTTAGAGCGCCACCTTGACATGGTGGAGGTCGTTGGTTCGAATCCAGTCGCGCCTACCAGCACCTGCAGGCCGGAGCCCGGGCGGGCGGTCACTTCTCCTTAACCATGACGTAGGCCGTGTACGGCTCGCCGTCGCGGACCAATGAAAGCTCGAGCGCCTCGCCGGGGACGAGCAGCTCGCCCGTGGCCTCCTCGAGGAACGAGATCGACGACCTGCCCCTGCCGTCGATCGCGACAAGCAGGTCGCCCTCCTCGATGCCGGAGCTGTCGGCCGGCGAGCCGAACTCGACCCTCTTGACTATCCAGGCGTCCAGCCCGGCGTGCTCGTCGCTGAGCGGGTCGGGGTTCTCGAGGCCGAGGCCGATCCAGCCGCGCCGGAACCTGCCGTGCTCGACGATCTGGTCGTAGACGACCTCAACCAGCTCCGAGGGTATGGCGAAGCCGATGCCTTGGGCGTAGCTGCCGGCGAACCCCTCGTTGAACCTGATCTCGTCGCTGCCCTCGTCGATGCGCTTGGAGAACAGCGCGGTGTTGATCCCGACGAGCTCGCCGTGCACGTTGGCGAGCGCCCCGCCCGAGCTGCCGTAGTTGATCGCGGCGTCGGTCTGGATGAAGTGCTCGTAGCTCGACAGGCCGAGCGCGTTGCGCCCGACCGCCGAGATGATCCCGAGCGAGGCGGTGTTCGGCAGGCCGTAGGGGCTGCCGACCGACATGACCAGGTCGCCGACGCGGATCGGCCGGTTGCGGTCCTTGAACCGCACCGCCTGCAGGGGCTCGGCCGGCTCGACCTTCAGGACCGCGATGTCTATGTCGCTGTCGGCCCCGACGAGCTCGGCGTCGAGCCTGTTGCCCTCCTTCGTGATCACCTGGATCGCGCCGCCCTCGCTGATGACGTGGTGGTTGGTCAGGACGTGGCCGTCTTCGGAGACGATCACGCCCGAGCCGATGTTGTAGTCGGCGTCGCTCCGGCCGAAGTCGCCGTCGGCAGACGTGCGCACGCTCACGACGCTCGGCATGATCCGCGAGAGCGACCTGCTGAAGGTTATGTCGTCCGCGCCGCGTATCCCGCCGAGCAGGCTGCCGTCGTCGCGGAACAGGTTGCCCGGCCCGACCAGGCCGACGACGAACAGTACCGCGAGGATCAGGGTGACCGCCTGGGAGAACAGGAGCCACAGCTCGCGGATCCTCCGGGAGCCGTCGGGCCCCTGCGTGAGCGGGTCGCGCCACCTCGCCGGCATGTCAGCTGTAGTCGCGGTGGATCTTCGCGGCCGCGGCGCTCATGAGATCCGAGGTGAGCTCGATGATCGGGACTATGCGGCCGTACCTCATCCTTATCGGCCCGATGACGCCGAGCACGCCGACGGTCTCGCCGTTGCCGTCGACGTACGGCGAGGCGACCAGGCTGAAGTCCTCGAGCTCGGGCACGCCGGACTCGCTGCCGATGAACACGGACACGTCCTCGGCCGCCAGGCCCTTGTCGAGCACGCCGAGCAGGACCTCCTTGCGCCGGAGCAGCCGGACCATGTCCTGGAGCCGGTCTGCGTCGCGGACGATCTCGCCGTCTGCGGGCAGGTTCTCCGGCCCGTGGACGTACACCTTGCGCCCGTCGCCACCGCCGTCGGTGATCGCGGCGAGCATCCTGCTCATCAGGTCGGCGATCCTGCCCTTGAGCCCGCCCACGAGCCCGCGCAGCTCGACCTTCGCCGAGCTGAGCGTGTGGCCCGCGAAGCGCTCGTTGAACAGCGCCGCAGCGCCCTCAAGCTCGCCGGGCCCGAACGGCCCGTCTACCTCGATGAGCCTGTTGCGCACCTCACCGTCGGCGGAGACCAGGACGGCCATGAGCCTGGTGCTCGACAGCTCGACGAAGTGCACCTGCTTGAGCCGCGCCTCGGTCGTCCCGGGGATCGAGACCAGCGAGATCATCTTGGTGAGCGCCGCGACCGACTGCAGCGCGGACTTCGCCATGCCGTTGGTCGAGTCGGTCCTGAGCCCGCCCTCGAGCTCGCGGCGGTCGCTCTCGGTGGGATCGCTCATCCTGACCAGCGATCCGAGGTAGACCCGCATGCCCTTCGCGGTCGGGCGCCTTCCGGACGACACGTGCACGTGCTCGATGAAGCCCTGGCGCTCCAACTCCGCCATCACGCTGCGGACCGACGCGGGGCTCAGCTCGATCCCGCCCTTCTCCGACAGGGTCGCGGAGCCCACCGGGTTGCCGCTTTGCATGTACTCGTCGACGATCGCCTTGACGATCTGCAGGGACCGGTCGTCCAGGCCGTGTTCGTCAGTCATTTCAATGGCCTTGCGGGGAATTCCGCACACGAAACGCGATTTTACGCCCTGGAAGCAGGCCTGTCCCGCCTGCGCCGCGCCCTGTTGACCGCGCGGCGGGCGAGCTCCTTGGGGTCGCCCGGCGAGACGCTGCCGGGAGCCCGCAGCGAGGGGCGGCCCGACTTGCGGCCGTGGCGCTCCCTGAGCCTGCGCGCGGCCGCTGCCGCCTCGGGCCTGCCGACGATCCCGCCTGACACCAGCTGGCCGTCTCCGCGCGCCCCGGCGGCGGGTACGAGCGCGATGCAGTCCACAGGGCACGGGTCCACGCACAGCCCGCAGCCGGTGCAAAGCTCGCGCAGCACGGTGTGCATAAGCCCGTGCGCCCCGATCACTGCATCGACGGGACAGGCCTCGATGCACTTGTAGCAGCCCACGCATCGCCCGCCGTCAACCAGCGCGACTTGAGGCTCCTCGTCAGGCATGTCCCGCAACTTGTTGATCGGGTAGGACAAATCATCGGCCAGCGCGCGCGCCGTGATGTTCCCTCCCGGACGGCACAGGTCCGGCGTTGCGCTGCCGGCCGCCAGGGCCTCGGCGTACGGCCGGCAGCCGCCGTACCCGCACTTGCCGCACTGTGTCTGGGGCAGGCGCTCCTCCAGCCTGTCGGCAAGGCGGCTTGCCTCCTCCGCCTCCTGTGAGCGTCCGGCCTCTGTCATTCCTTCCTGTCGGGCGGGCCGACCCAGCGCCCGCCGAACGATCCCGTCTCCTTCTTCCAGAACGGCACGTCGGTCTTGAGCCTCTCGACGACCTGCCGGCATGCGTCGAAGGCCGCGGTCCTGTGTTTTGCGACGGCTACGACGGCGACGATCGTCTCGCCCGGCTCCATGGTCCCGTAGCGGTGCTGGACGCCAAGCCCCATCAGGCCATGGTCCTTCGAAGCGGCGACGGCGATGTCCTCCAGGGCCCTCTCAGTCATCCCCGGGTAGTGCTCCAATGTGAGCGACTCGATCTTCCCTCCGTCCGAGTCGGCTCCGCGGACCGTGCCGACGAAAGTCACGCGCGCGCCGGAATCGCCGGGCTCGCCGCAGGCCGCGAGCAGGCTCGCCTCGACCTTTTCCTTGTCGATCCTCCTGTCGGTGACGACCACCCGCACCTGAGCCATGAGGTGCTAGCCCCCGGTCACGGGCGGGAACAGCGCGACCTCGTCGCCGTCGCTGAGGCTGTCGCCCATGTCGGCGAACTCCTGGTTTACCGCCAGGCGGACGTTGCCGGACTCCGCGAGCAGCTCGCTCCACAGAGGTCCTCGCTTGGAGAGGTGATCCACAAGGTCGCTCCCCTTGCTGCCGTCGGGGAGCTCGACCTCCTCCTCGGAGACGTTGAGTCCCTCGCGCAGCGAGGCGAAGTACAGGACCCGCAGGATCACTTCAGCTTCTTCGTCGACAGCACGGCCAGCACCGAGCCGCTGTTTCCTCCAACCTCGGAAAAGGCCGTGACGAACCGGCACGCCTTGAGCCAGGCCCTGGTCTTGCGCCTCAGCTCGCCGGTTCCCTTGCCGTGGACGACCTCGACAACCTTGCGGCCGTTGCGGAGGTCGTCGGCAAGGTCGTCGTTCATCTGCCGCCAGGTCTCTTCCACCGTCATCTGGTGGTAGTCATGCTTCGCTTCGAATCCCTTTCCCAGGATCTTCTTCAGCATCTTTTCGGTCATCCCGCCCGAGAGCCACCTGGACGAGTCGCAGCTCATCGACGGACGGTCGACGGGAAGCACAACCGCAGGCACAGCAACGCCCGGCTGTGCCTTGCCTTGCCAGTTGTCGAACTTCTCTCCTTCGAGAATCGGTTCGTCATTGTCGAAGATGTCGGCAAACGACTCTTCCATGTCCTCTTCGTTCGTCTTTCCTGAGCCGTCCGTCATTTCGTTTTCCCGTTCTCCTTGAGGTAGCGCACCGCGTCGAGCGCCGCCATGCACCCGCTCGCCGCGCTCGTCACCGCCTGGCGGTAGACCCGGTCCTGGACGTCGCCCGCCGCGAAGACTCCCTCGCGCGACGTGGCCGTAGCCATCCCGTCGATGCCGGACTTCGTGACGATGTAGCCGCCGTCCATCTCGAGCTGGCCCTCGAACAGGCCGGTGTTCGGGCTGTGGCCGATAGCGATGAACACGCCGCTTACGTCCAGGTCCTCAGTCGAGCCGTCCCGGACGTCCCTGATCCGCGCGCCGGTCACCTTCTGTCCGTCGCCGAGCACCTCGTCGAGCACGAACCACCTGCGGAGAACGACCTTGCCGGACTCCTCGGCCTCCTTGAGGTGCCGCTGCATGATCGCCTCGGCGCGGAACTCGTCGCGGCGGTGGATGACGGTTACCCTCGAGCACAGGCCGGCGAGGAACAGCGCCTCCTCGACCGCGGTGTTCCCGCCGCCGACGACCGCAACCTCCCTGTCGCGGAAGAAGAAGCCGTCGCAGGTCGCGCAGGCAGACACGCCCCGCCCCTTGTACTTCTCCTCGGACTCAAGCCCGAGGTACTTCGCCGACGCTCCTGTCGCGAGCACGACCGCGTCGCAGCTGTACTCCTCGCGCGCGGTGACCGTCATCGGCGACCTCGTTAGGTCGACCTTGCTTACCTGGTCCGCGACCTGCTCGCCTCCGAATCGGGTCGAGTGGCGGATGAAGCGCTCCATGAGCTCGGGACCCTGGACGCCTGAGTCGTCGGCGGGCCAGTTGTCGACGTCGGTGGTAGTGGTCAGCTGCCCGCCCCGCTCGAGTCCGAGGAACAGCAGCGGCTCGAGGTTGGCGCGGGCTGCGTACAGCGCGGCCGTGCAGCCCGCCGGCCCCGATCCGATGATCGCAAGCGGAACGTGCCGAGGTCCGGTTGACATGTCCGCGGGAAATTCTAAATCCGGCCCCGGGCGCCGGCCGGCAAAATATAATCGCATGTTGGTG
>CAZDYI010000061.1:0-1655 GCA_964509765.1 uncultured Gammaproteobacteria bacterium | reverse complement strand
CTCGCGCGCGATGGTCCCCTCGATAGCCGACTTCTCCTGGACCGAGAACTCGAGCAGGTGGGCCCCGTCCTCGTTGAGCGCGTGGATCTGCTCGCGGCGCCGCTCGCCGATCGCGCGGAGCAGGGTGCCGACGGTTATCTCGGACGGCGAGATGACCGTGTCCATCTCGTGGTCGAGGAGCACCTGCTGGTAGGCGTTGCGGTTGACGAGAACCGCGGTCTTGCTGCAGCCGAGCTGCTTGGCGAGCAGCGCGGACATGATGTTGACCTCGTCCTGCTCGGTCACCGCGCAGTAGTAGAGCGCGTGCTCGATGTCCTCGCCGCGCAGCATGCTCGCGTCCGTCGGGTCGCCGTTGTCGACGAGCGTGCTGCCGAGGTTCTGCATGAGGTGCGCGCAGCGCGCCGCGTCCGGCTCGATGAGCGTCACCTGGTAGTCGCTCTCGAGGCGCTTGGCGATCGCCTCGCCGATCGTCCCGCCGCCGCCGACGAAGACCTTGCGCGAGTCGAGGTTGGCGTCGGCTCGGTTGTGGTTGACTGCGTGTATGCAGTCGTTCGACCGCGAGACGATCAGCAGGTCGTCGCCCTCGGAGATCCGCGTCTCGCCGCTGGCGGCCATGATCTCGTCGCGCCGGTGCAGGGCTATGACGCGGAACTCGAGGTCGGGGTCCGCCTTTTCCCAGGAGGCGATGTTCTTGCCGATGAAGGTGTCGCCCGGCAGGACCCGCACGAGCATGATGTTGGTCCTGCCGCCGAAGAACCTGTGCACCTTGCGCGCCCCGACGAACTCGACGACGTTCTCGACCGCCTCGGCGATCAGCTCCTCGGTGTTGTAGGACTGCGAGACGCCGAAGGCGTCGAGCAGCTCGCGGTTCTCCGAGATCTCCCGGTCGCGGATGCGCGCGATCCGGGTGGTCTTGCCGCTCTCGCCGAACATGATGTTGCAGATGTGGCAGACCGACAGGTTAACCGCGTCGGTCGAGGTCACCGCTAGGATCGCGTCGGCCTCGTCGCAGCCCGCCCGGGTGAGGATCGACGGCGTCTGGGCGTCGCCGGCGATGAACCGGGCGTCGAGTCGCGGCCGCAGGACGTTGAGCTGCTCGGGGTCCTGGTCGACGATCGTCACCAGGTGCTCCTTGGCGAGCACCTCGGCGATGCTGCCGCCGAAGCTCCCGGCGCCGAAGACTACGATCCGGTCCACTATTGTTCGTTCCTCGCCTTGCCGCCGCTACGGACCACCCACTTGCGCGAGGTAAGGCCCTCGAGGCCGACCGGCCCGCGCGCGTGGAGCTTGCCCGTCGAGATCCCGGTCTCGGCGCCGAGGCCGTACTCGAAGCCGTCGGCGAACCGCGTCGAGGTGTTGACGAGCACCGAGCTCGAGTCGACCCCGCGGACGAAGCGCTCAGCGGCGTCTCCGTCGGAGGTCACTATCCCGTCGGTGTGCGCCGAGCCGTGCTCGTTAATCCACGCGATCGCCTCGTCGAGCCCGCCGACTACCTTCACCGACAGCTTCAGGGCGAGGTACTCGGCGTCCCAGTCGTCATCGGTTGCGGCGGCTACGGATCCGTTGCCGAGCGCGACCGTCTTGCCGCAGCCGACAAGCTCGACCCCGCGCTCCCTGGCCTCTTCGGCGAACGCCGGGACGAACTCCTTCGCGAC
>CAZDYI010000060.1:0-2885 GCA_964509765.1 uncultured Gammaproteobacteria bacterium | reverse complement strand
GAGATCGTGTCGAGGTACTCGACCCCGCACGGCACGCCGAGCGAGTTTATGTCCAGCAGCAGCTTGCGCGCCATCCGCAGGCCGTCGTTGATCCGGAACGACTCGTCGAGCCCGGGGTCGTTGATCAGGCCCTTCCAGCCGTGGGTGGTGCGCGGCTTCTCGAAATAGACGCGCATGACCATGTGCAGCTCGCCGGCATGCCTTTCCTTGGCCTCTGCGAGCCGCTCGGCGTACTCGAGGGCAGCCTTCGGGTCGTGCACCGAGCACGGCCCGACGACCACAAGCAGCCGGTCGTCGGTCCCGTAGATGATGTCGTTGGTCGCCTTGCGCGAGAGGTATACGAACTCCTCGACCGGCTTCGCCGGCAGGTCGGCGATCAGCGAGCTTGGGGCGACCAGCTCGGTGGTCCCCGTGATGTTGAGGTCGTCGATGCGCCTTGCGGCCATATGCCCCGGGCTTTTCCGTCAGGCCGTCAGGTAACGACCTGGACGTCCTCTGCGGTCTGTCTCTGTCCCTTGCGGTAGCCGATCGCGATCTCGAACTCGCGCAGGCGCTTTATCACCGAGATCAGCTCGGTGATGGTCGTCCAGCCGCGGATGAAGTACGAGAAGCTGCCGATGACCTTGTCGAAGGCGTTGGAGGTCTGGATGACTATCCCGAGGGTGATCGCGCCCGTGAACAGCCCCGGCGCCATCGCGATGAACGGGATCAGGACGATGGTCTGCAGGTAGAAGATCCGCCAGATGTCGAAGTAGCCGTAGTGGAGGAACAGCCGGAAGTAGTTGAAGCGCAGCGGCAGGAAAAGCTCGCGGATCGACGGGACGTCCACTATGTCCTTCTTGTCCTCTCCGTAGACCAGCTTCTTGCGGAACGCCGCCTCGACCTTCTGGTTGTTGTACTCGAGGCCGGGCAGCTTGATGCCGACGATGAACGAGATGACCATCCCGCCGAACGAGCAGATCAGGGCGATCCACACCAGCGAGCCCGGGATGTCCTTGATGAGGTCAAGCGCGACCTCCGACGACAGCGTCCACAGGATCGCGATGAAGGCGAAGACCTTCAGGACCGACTCGAACAGCTCGAGGCCGAGCGTCTCGACTATCCGCGCGAACTTCTGCGTGTCCTCCTGGATGCGCTGCGAGGAGCCCTCGATCTCCTCCTCGGTCTCCGCCCACATCGGCACGTAGAAGAACGTCATCGCCTCCCGCCAGCGGAACACCCAGTGGCGCGCGAAGAAAGACGAGAACACCGCGATCGTGATGAAGGTGAACGCGAGCTGGTAGAACTTCTTGATCGAGTCCCAGAACTCGGAGATCTCGCGCTCGGACGCCTTCTCGAGCAGGTCGTAGAACTCCTTGTACCAGTCGTTGAGGAGCACCTCAATGTAGACTTGGCTGGAGACGGAGGCCAGCAGGACGAGGAGTCCGCCCCACGCCCACAGGAACCATTCCCGGGAGATAAAGAATGCTCGCAACATGCGGATCGGGTCCGGCCGTCAACATGGCCGGAAAGCGGCGGATTTTAACACGCGGCGCGCTTGCCGCCGCTGCCTTTCTTGCGCTGTCCGCGCTGTCCGCCGCGGAGCCGCTGCGGAACGGCTTCGACCTTGCGGGCGCGAGCGTGCGGGTCGACCTGATCCTGCCGGGCGGCCCGCCGCGCGACGGCATCCCCGCCATCGACGAGCCGGTGTTCGAGAGCGCCGGCGAGGCCGGCGGCTGGCTGGAGGACGGCGACCGGGTGATCGGCGTCTCGCGGGGCGGTATCGACCGCGCGTACCCGATTCGCATCCTCAACTGGCACGAGATCGTCAACGACGACTTCGGCGGAGAGCCGGTGCTGGTCACCTTCTGCCCGCTGTGCGGGACGGGCATAGTCTTCGCGCCGGCGACGGGAAGCGGGCGCACGGACTTCGGCGTCTCGGGCCTGCTGTACAACTCCGACGTCCTGCTCTACGACCGCGAGTCCGAGTCGCTCTGGTCGCAGGTGCTGGCCGAGGCCGTGACCGGTCCGCGCATCGGAGAGAGGCTCGAGGTCGTCCCCTCGCGGCACACCACCTGGGGAGCGTGGCGCGAGCGCCATCCCGGAACGGAGGTCCTCAGCCGCGACACCGGAAGCCTGCGCAACTACGACAGGGACCCGTACGCCGGCTACGAGAAGAACCCCAAGGTCTTCTTCCCGGTCGCCCACCCGGTGAAGGAGGGCAGGCTGCATGCAAAGGAGAGGGTCCTGGGCATAACTGTCGGCGGCTCAGCCAAGGCCTATCCGTTCAGCGAACTTGCGCAGCGCGGGGAGGAGTCGTTCGCGGACTCGGTCGCGGGCAAGGAACTGGTCGTCCACTGGGACGCGGTCGGCGAGGTCGCCTGGGTGACCGACGCGCAAGGGGCGGAGCACCCGAGCGTAGACGGGTTCTGGTTCGCGTGGTACGCCTTCTATCCCGACACGGAGGTGCTCGGGGGGCAGTGAGCCCCGCAGGGCAGGGCGGTCAGCCGGGCGCCAGGGCCTTGTCGGACTCGTCGAACCTGTGCACCTTGATCCCGTCGGAGGGGTTGACCTTGACGGTCTTGCCCATCATGTCCGGGCGGGACTTGGCCAGCCGCACTAGCAGGGGCATCTCCTCGCCGATCTCGACGAAGACGTAGAAGTCCGAGCCGATGTTCTCGACGTGGACGACCGGCCCGGACCACTCGGCGTCGGCCCCGTCGTCGGCCAGCATCAGGTCCTCGGGCCTGATCCCGATCGTGTGCGCGTCGTGCGCCTTCGCGTGGTCGCCGGTGAGGAAGTTCATCTTGGGCGAGCCGATGAAGCCGGCGACGAAGACCGAGTTCGGGTGCTCGTAGAGCTCCTCCGGCGTCCCGACCTGCTCGACCACCCCGTCGCGCAGCACG
>CAZDYI010000059.1:0-10652 GCA_964509765.1 uncultured Gammaproteobacteria bacterium | reverse complement strand
ATCGCGGACAAGGACGGGCTTGCCGTTTGCGTGAGCATATTTGTCAACCCCCTGCAGTTCTCACCCGGCGAGGACCTCGACAGCTATCCGAGGCGGCTTGACGAGGACCTCGATGCGGTCTCCGGCCTTGCAGACACCTGTTTCGCTCCGGAGGCGAAGGACATGTATCCTGTCGGGCAGGAGGTGTTCATCCATGCGCCGGAGCTTGGCTCGCAGCTGTGCGGGGCGCACAGGCCGGGTCACTTCCAGGGCGTGCTCACCGTGGTGCACAAGCTCTTTTCCGCGGTCTCCCCCAAGGTGGCGGTGTTCGGAGAGAAGGACTACCAGCAGCTTGTCCTGATACGGAAGATGGTCGAACAGCTTGGCCTCGGCGTGAGGATCGAGGCGGTTCCCACCGTCCGCGAGAGCGACGGGCTCGCTCTCAGCTCGCGCAACGAAAAGCTGGGGGGGAAGGATCGCGAAACGGCCCCAAGGCTGCACGCTGCAATCCGCCGGGCCCTTGAAAATGTTCTTGGCGGAAAGGACCCGCGCGAGTCTTGCGACGCGGCGGTTGCGGAGCTGGCGTCGGCAGGCTTCGACGTGGATTACGTCGAGTGCAGGGCGCTAGACCTGTCAGAGTGCCGAGGGGACCCCGCCGACTGCATCGTCCTCGGGGCGGCGCGGATCGGCGGCGTGCGCCTGATCGACAACGTGCGCCCGGACCCCCTTCCTCAGTAGGCTGCGGCAGCGGCCGCCAGAGCCTCCTCCGCGGGCAGAAGCCCGTCAACCAGCATTCGCAGCGACTCCTCGCCGGCGAGGTCCGCCTCCTTCCAGTCGAGCGGGGCCGAGCCGGACCCTGTGAACACCTCCGCCGAGCCCGGCTGCGACCAGGCCGCCGACTCGGCGGGAACGCTCTCTCCTGCCTCGGACTCCAGCGACTTCTCGGACAGCCACCAGGCAAGTGACGTCGCAAGCTCCCGCCGCTGTGATTCGGCGTTGACGCCGACAACGATCATCCCCGAGCTGGCGAACGCCGCGGCCCCCGGGACCGGCGCCGCCTGCTCGCCTGACGATGCGGGATCGCCGGGACGCGCCATCCAGATCGCGCACTTCCCCCGCGACAGGAGGCCCGCCGACTCAGCCGCGGTGAGGTGCGAGGCGTTCGGCGGGCCCGACTCGGCCATGGCCCTCGCGTAGCGGAGCGTCTGCTCCCGCCAGCCGTCTCCGGCGTATGGCCCGCCCGTCTCGCCGTCGAGCCAACTGAGCCCGGCGTCCGACATTAACGACCGAACCACCGAGGCGTGTTTCTGGCCCGTGATGCAAAGCCCGTGGACGTTGCCGACAGGGTCCGCGGCGCGGGAGGCGATGTCGATCACGTCCTGCCAGGACGGCTCGGGCGGCAGCTCGGCTCCGGACCTGGCCAAGACGTCGGCCTTCCCCCTGAGGGTCGGAAGCGGGATGCGGACCGGCAGTGCGACGAGGCCGGCTCCCGACTCCAGGGTTCCGCGCGCAAGCGGCGGGGGGACCCACTGCCCGTCGTCTGCCGGATGGGAGATGCTGCCGGCCAGGCCCTCGTGCGCGAGCGCCCTTGCCTCCGCGATCCCGACGACGACCAGGTCGGCGGCGTCGCCGTCGTCAGCCAGCCACACGACCTGGTGGCCGGAGTCGGCCTCCCACTGTGCAGCGACGGGCTTGAGCCGCAGCAGCTCCAGTCGCGGCCCGGCGACAAACACCTCCGCGGCCAGCGCCCCGGCGGAGAAAAGCAGGTGGGCCGCGGCCGCGGCTAGCGCCCGCCTAGTCGGTCTCCCGGGCATCCTTGCCCTTGATGGCGCGGAGCATGACGAAGTAGCCGATGACGCCGGCGAAGGTCGACCCCGCCAGCACTCCGGCCTTGACCGTGTTGAGCACAGACGGGTCGACGGTGAGGAAGCCTAGGTTGCCGATGAACAGACTGACGGTGAAGCCGATGCCGCACAGCAGCGCGACGCCGAGGATCATGAACCAGTTGCAGCCGCGCGGCAGCTGCCCTATCCCGGTTCTGACCGCGAGCCAGACCGCTCCGCAGATCCCGATGGGCTTGCCAATCAGGAGGCCGAACATGATACCTGCGGGAAGCGGCTCGGTGAAGACGGTCGCGATGCCGATGCCCTGCAGGCTGAGCCCGGCGTTGGCGAAGGCGAACAGCGGCATGATGAAGTAGGTGACAGGCGTGTGCAGGCTGTGCTCGAGGTGCATCAGCGGCGTGTCAGTGCCGGCGCCGGCCTTGCCGTGCGGGATGCAGAGCGCGGTGAACACCCCGGCCAGGGTCGCGTGGATGCCGGACTTGAGCATGAGCACCCACAGCACGGTACCGGCGGCAAGGTACAGGAAGCGCGACTTCATCCCGAGCAGGTTCGCCGCGGCCATGCCCGCGAGCAGGACCGCGCCGTATCCGAGCAGGTGGAGCTGGAGGTTGTCGGAGTAGAAAATCGCGATGATCGCGATCGCGCCGAGGTCATCGATCACCGCGACCGCGGTCAGGAACACCTTTATCGAGACCGGCACCCTCGAGCCGAGCAGCGCGAGGACGCCGAGCGAGAACGCGATGTCGGTCGCGACAGGTATCGCCCAGCCGCGCATCGCCAGCTCGTCGCCGTGGTTGAGCACCGCGAAGATCAGCGCGGGCACCACCATCCCGCCTGCGGCGGCCACCGCCGGCAGCATCGCGCGCGCCGGCGACGACAGCTCGCCGGTGAGAAGCTCGCGCTTGATCTCGAGGCCGACGAGCAGGAAGAACACCGCCATAAGGCCGTCGTTGACCCAGTGCGAGAAGGACTTCGACAGCGCGAACTCGCCTGCCGATAGGCCGACCTCTATGTGCATGAGGTGGTCGTACGCCTCCGCTAGCCCGCTGTTGGCGATCATGATCGCGGCGAGGGCCGCGAGGAAAAGGATGACGCCGGCTCCTGCTCCCGTGCGCAGGAAGACCTGCGCCTGCCTGTAGCCGTCGACCAGGTTTGAGTGAAGGGACCTCAGCATCTGCAGCTGAGGTCCACGAGGTCGCTTACGGGCATTCCGGAAAGCCGCTCCGGATCCCGGAACAGCGACACCAGCTCGGCGGAGCGCTCTGCTCCCAAGGCCTCCGCCGCCGCCGCGGAGAACTTGTCGAACAGCCGCGGCCTCGCCTCGTCTCGGCGCCGGCGGTGGCCGAGCGGGTACTCGACCTCGGCCCAGCCGGTCTCGGATCCGTCGGCGAAGGCGACGTTTACCGCGTTGGCGATCGAGAGCTTGTCCGGGTCCAGGTAGTCGCGGCTGTAGCGCGGCTCCTCGGTTACCTCTGTCATTTCGCGAAGGCGGTCAATCTCGGGGTTGGAAGCATAGTCGTCAAGGTAGTGCTCGGCGCGCAGATCTCCCTCGAGCAGGCAGACCGCGACGATGTACTGGATGCAGTGGTCGCGGTCGGCGTAGTTGCGCAGCTCTCCGGTCTTGGAGATTATCCTCACCGCCGACTCCTGGGTGCGGATCGATACCCCGCTGACGTCGCCGATCCTGTCTCGCACCTTCGGGTGCAGCGCGACCGCGCACTCGGCCGCGGTCTGGGCGTGGAACTCGGCCGGGAAGCTGACCTTGAACAGGACGTTCTCCATCACGTAGCAGCCGAGCTCGCGGGCGAGCGACGGCGACTTCCCTTCGAACAGGACGTCTGCGAAGCCCCACCTCGGCGCGCTTATCGCAGACGGCAGCGCCGGCAGGCCCGCCTGGGTCGCCATCAGGGCGAGCCGCACGCCGCGGCTCGTCGCGTCTCCTGCGGCCCACGACTTGCGCTGCGAGGTGTTCGGCGCGTGGCGGTAGGTGCGCAGGCTCTGGCCGTCGACCCATGCGTGCGAGACCGCGCTCGTCACCTCGGCGGGCCCGCCGCCGGCCATCCTGGCCGCGAGCCCGGCCGTCGCGACCTTGACGAGCAGGACGTGGTCGAGGCCGACGCGGTTGAAGGAGTTCTCGAGCGCGAGCACGCCCTGGATCTCGTGCGCCTGGACCGACAGGCGCAGCAGGTCGGCGACCGTGACCGCGCCGGCCCCGCCGAACGCCCCGGGGTTGCGGCAGCGGTAGTCGGCCATAGCGACCAGTCCGCCGAGGTTGTCCGACGGGTGTCCCCACTCGGCGGCGAGCCAGGTGTCGTTGTAGTCCAGCCAGCGGACCAAGGTGCCTATGTCGAAGGCCGCCTTGGCCGGGTCGAGCGTGTCGCCTGTTCCAACCACCCTCGCTCCGCCCTCCAGCCCCGCGCCGGGAACGAGCGCCCCGAGGTGGGCGGCGCATTCCGGATGCCCGAGCGCCGCGAACGCGCAGCCGATGCTGTCCATCAGGCAAAGGGCGGCGGTGTCGAGCGCCTCGGCGGACGGCTTCGGCGGCTCCATGACGTAGGACGCGATCTCGGCAATCAGGCCGTCAACGGCGGCCTCCCTGTTGTCCTCGGCAGAACGGAAGTTGCCTGCGGTCATGACCCTGCCTGCTCCGCGCCTTCCTCGCGTGCCAGCGCGTGCGCCCCGATGAGCCTTACCGCATGGCGCGCCGGGACATCCGCCAGCAAGTTCAGCCTCAGGCTCTCCTTGACGGCGTCGCGTGGCCGGCCCTCCTCGATCATTGCCGCCATCATTCTCGTGAGAGCGGTGGCATCGGCCGTGGAACTGATCTGTTCCACCCGTCCAAGCAAGGCGTCGACCGACGCGACCACCTCCCCGGTGCTGCCCGTTGCCATCGCCTCCATGTAGTCTAGGAGCCTGCCTGAATGGTCGCTTCCCCTGATTTCCTCCAGGCAGGGAACCTCCTCGGTGACCCGACGCCAATATCGCTCCATCTCCTCCCTGTACAGTGCGGCTCCGTGGAACTCGGTGGCGTCCAGCAGCCATAGCGACCTCTCAAGCCTGTCCTGGTCATCCTCTGAACAGCGCGTGTCAAAAAGCCCTTCGGCCGCCTCGGCGTTCTTGAAACCCTCGAACACTTCACGGAAGGACACGCTGAGCGGAATCGAGGCGTCAAGGGCGGCCAGGGACAGCGAGGCGGCTTCCTGCCTGGGATTGAGATCGGTTCGCGTGACCTGGACATGCGGTTCCCGAGACCGGGCCCCGGGCAGGGCGCCGCCGTTGAACAGGTGGCCGAACTTCTCTGCCATGAAAAGCAGGCTGTAATGCGTGCTACGGAAAAACCCCAGGGCAGCGTGGCGGTCGAGATGAGGGAAGTAGTCGGAGTTCGGTCCGATTCTGAAGGTGTCGAAGTAAGGCTCGAAGAATTCCCTGTTGCCCAAGGCTGTGGTCCTGGCGTCGTTGACCGACCTGATGTTGTAAAGCTTAAGCCGCTTCGCCAGCCTGGGCATCTTCTCAAGCGCGTCGTCCCTCAGCCTTCCGGGAATGTCCGGGTCAGGGGACGTCACCAGCGCGACGTCCGAACGGGAAAGCTGGAACAGCATGTAGTCAGGGAACACTTCCGTGACGGCGGAGACGATCGACGCCACCGCCTCCGGGTTGCTCTCGTACAGGTGGAACCACTGGACAAGGACCCCGTCGTCGGAGAGCGACCTCCTCATGTGCCGGAAGTGCTCGACTGTGAACAGGTTCGAAACGCCGCTCACCCACGGGTTGGACGGGATGGAGACGATGATGTCGTAGGAGCCTGGCGGCTTGGAAGCCATGTGCGTCTTTGCGTCGCCCTCTATTAGACGCGAGCGGGGGTCCGTGCGCAGATCGTCGGCGGCCCAGAAAAAGTCGAGGGCCTCGAGGACAGCAGGCTCGATCTCGATGGTCTCCAGCTCCCCAAGCTCGTCCGACAGCAACAGGGTGTTGGCCGTGAGGCCGGTCCCGACGCCGATCACCCCCGCGGCCCTGGCATCAGGCCTGTGCATGAGGGCCAGGGCGGCGGAGACGGTGTTGGTTTGCATGTCGTAGCTCGACAGCGGATCTACGTCACCTGTGCCTGTGAGGGCGCCCTCGCCCTTACCGTTGTTGACCAGGGACCTGCTGTATGGGGTCTCCGTGACAAATATCGAGGACGTCTTGCCGTCCTCGTGGAACACAATGTCAAACTCATGCTTCGGCAACTGTCTGTACGGTCCGCTCATCAGGAGCTTCGGGTCCAAAGGCGCATGGACGAGGGCGGCCGCGGCGGCCGCTGCCGCCGCCGCAAGGCCCGCCCTGAACAGGCGCGGCTGGGCGAGGCGGATGAGCATCGCCCCGAGGCCGAGGTCCACCGCGGCGCCGATCGTAAGGGCATGCTTGATGCCTGCCGCCGGAAGCAGAACGTGGACCGCAAGCAGGATCCCCGCAATCGCTCCGAGGGTGTTCCATGCGTACACGGCCCCGATCGATCTCTCGCCCCGGCTCGCCATCGCCTCGCGGGTCAGCAGCGGCAGGGTCATGCCGGCAAGGAAGGTCGGCAGGAACATGAGGGCGAGCGAGATCAGGAAGCACACGAATCCGTAGACCAGGTAGCCGGCGTCGGACTTGGGGATGGACGCCCGGGAATATTCGAGGACACGAAACAACTCCTCGTACGAGAACAGCGTCGCTATGACGGAGGTTCCCATCAGAAGCTGGGCCCATGCCAGCAGGCGCAGCCGGCCGGGCCGGTCGGTCCAGCGCCTGATGAACAGGCCGCCGAGGGCCAGGCCGAGGATGAACGCGGCGAGCATGATCTCGAACGCGCGAGTCGACGAGCCGACCACCAGCGCGAGCATCCTGATCCAGACGATCTCGTAGACCAGCGAGGCCAGCCCCGTTCCGAAGGAGACCAGCGCCAAAACATGCAGCAGCCCCGGGCGGGACGAACCGGAGGTTGGGGCAAGGTCCCTTGCGGGGATGGGCGAAGGGGTGTCGTAGCGGTGGTGCCCTGCCCAAGCGACGAGGCCGGCCGCTCCGCTCGCAAGGGCCCCGCCGTACATCGATCCCGGAAGCCCTCCCAGGTCAACGAGGAAGAAGCCCACGGACAGGGATCCAACCACCCCTCCGAAGCTGTTGGCGAAGTACAGGGCCGCGACGGTCCGGCCGCTTCTTTCCGGGTCCGAGCGCGTCATCGCCGCGGCCAGCAGCGGGAAGGTCGCGCCGAGCATCACCGACTGCGGAGCGATCATCAGGGTCATCGCGACCCAGCGCGCCGGCACCGACGCACCCTGCGCGCCGCCCTCCAGGGCGCCGCGGATCGCGACGAACACGTCGTGGAAGTAAACCGCCGCCAAGGCCAGGACGGCCTCGATCACCGCGTAGCCGACCAACGGGTGCCGGATGCGGCCGATGTGCCTGCCCGCCAGCGCCGCACCGGCCGCGAGGCCGCCGAGGAAGATCCCGAGCACCAACGCCTGAGCGTACGCCTCGTGCCCCAGCACGCCCTTGAGGTAGCGCGCCCAGGTGGCCTCGTAGACCAGCCCGGCGAAGCCGGACATGACCAGAGCCGACACGCCCAGCCATGCGGGCGGCAGGCCGCGGGCCCGGCCTTCCGTCACGGGAGCCTCAGCTGCGGTCTTTGATCGCCGGAACCGGGCGGGGCTCGGGGCCGACGTAGTCGGCGCCGGGCCTGATCAAGGTCCGGTCGGTCCTCTGCTCGATGACGTGCGCGCCCCAGCCGGAAAGCCGCGAGCAGACGAACAGCGGGGTGAACAGCGGAGTCGGCGCACCGAGGAAGCGGAACGCGGTCGCGGCGTAGAAGTCGAGGTTGGTGAACAGGCCCTTCTCCTCGCTTACCGTCCTGTCGATCGCCTCCGAGACCGCGAACAGCACCTCCTCGTCGTGGCCCTGCGACAGCGATCGCGAGACGTCCCTGATGATCGGGCTGCGCGGGTCGCCCTTCTTGTAGACGGCGTGGCCGAAGCCCATGATCAGCTCCTTGGCCTCGAGCATCCTGCGCACCTCTTCGGGCACCTTCTCCGGGTCGTCGAAGCGCTCGATGAGCGTCATCGCCGCCTCGTTGGCTCCGCCGTGCAGCGGGCCCTTCAGCGCGCCGATCGCCGCGACCGCAGCCGAGTGGAAATCCGCACGGGTCGCCGTGACCACCCTCGCCGCGAAGGTCGAGGCGTTGAACTCGTGCTCGGCGTAGAGGATTAGCGCCACGTCAAGCGACCTCGCGTGCACCTCGCTCGGCGGGCTGCCGCGGAGCATCTCCAAAAACCCCGCGGCAATGCCCGGAGGCGGGTCCTTGGGAGGCTCCAGACCGTTGGCCGTGCGGTACCAGTGGCAGAGCGCCGTCGGCATCATCGCCAACATCCGCTCTGCGCTCGCGAGAGCCTCCTCAGGGGTGGGCTCGGCCTCGGGCTCGGCGATCCCGAGGTGCGCCGCAGCGACCTTGCAGGCGTCCATCGGGTGGGCCGCGGCCGGAACCAGGGCAAGAGCGTCCTTGACCTGCTGCGGCAAAGAGCGCTGAGCCCCGAGATGGGCCTTGTAGTCCTCGAGCTCTGAGGACGTCGGAAGCTCGCCGCGCAGCAGAAGGTGAGCGACCTCCTCGAAGGAGCACTCGCGGACCAGCTCGCCGATCGGGTAGCCGCGGTAAAAAAGGTCGTGGCCGTCGCCGACTGTGCAAACCGCGGTCCTGCCTGCGCTGACGCCCCGCAGGCCCTGCCCCTTCTCAGTCATCTCGCTCCGTCATCCGCATCGTCGGGCCGCCCCCCAGGAAAGTCGGGCAATTTTATTCCGCCTTTTCCTGAGGCGGGCAGCAGGGTCTGCCGCCCGTGACCGCGCCCCCTGCAGACCCGTTCAGTTCCGGTCTGCGGCCAGCGCGTGGGCGCCGATGAGCCTGATAGCATGGAGGGATGAGGCGTCGGCTTGCGGGCCCAGCCTCAGGCTGGCCTTGATTGCCTCGCGCGGCCTGCCGTCCCTCATCAGGGCGACCATCATCCTGGTCAGCGCGGCGACGTCGCTGTCGGCGCTGAGCTGGCCGGAGCTTCCGAGCAAGGCCTCGACCGTCGCGACCACATCCCCGGGGCTGCCCGTCGCGAGCGCCTCCATGTAGTCGACGATCTTTCCCGAGGACTCTGCGGCCCTGATCTCTGATAGGCAGGGAACCTCCCTGTTGACGCGCTCCCAGTAACTTTCCATCTCCTCCGGATAATAGGCCGACCCGTAGAGCTCGGCCAGGTCCAGCAAGGCAACAGCCCTCTGGATGAGCTCGTCCTCCTCGGAGGGGCAGCGGCTGTCGAGCGCCGTCCTGATCTCATCGGTGTAGCCGAGAAAGTCATAGGCATGGCCAAACGCAACGCTCAGAGGAACCGACGTGTCAAGGGCCTGCATGGCCAGCGACACCACATCCTGCCTTGAGACATGCCTGCTGCCGGACACCCGGGCGAAAGGCTCCCGCAGGCGCACGCCCTGCAGGACCTCGTCGCTGAACAGGTACCCATGCTGGGAGAACGTCACGGACAGGCTGTAGGTGGTCCTGCGGAAGAAGCCCAGCGCGGCGTGGCGGTCGAGCAGCGGGAAGTAGTCGGAGTTCGCGCCAACCCGGAAAGTGTCGAAGTACGGCTGGAGCGCCTTGCTGTTGCCCATGGCAAGCGCCCTCGCGTCGTTGACGCTCCTGATCCCGTAGCCCTCGAGCCGCTCCGCGAGCCTCGGCATCAGCTCGAGCGCGTCGTCGCGCAGCCTGCCGGGCAGGCCGTCGTCGGGAGAGGTCACGATGGCCACGTCCCGGCCGGCAAGCTGGAACAGCATGTAGTCGGGGAACACCTCGGACACCGCCGAGACGATCGACGCCACCGCCTCCGGGTTGCTCTCGTACAGGTGGAACCACTGGACGAGGACGCCGCCCGAGGATAGCGACCTCTTCATGTGCCTGAAGTGCTCGACGGAAAACAGGCTCGAAATGCCGCTCACCCAGGCGTTTGAGGGGATCGAGACGATGACGTCGTAGTAGCCCGGCGGTCTGGAGGCCATGTGCGTCTTCGCGTCGCCCTGGACGATCGTCGAGCGCGGGTCGCCGAGCAGCTCGGAGCTTGTCCAGAACTCGTCCAGGCCCTCTATTACCGCGCTCTCGATCTCGAGGCTCTCAAGCAACTCCAGCTCGTCGGACAGGAGAATTGTGTTCGAGGTCATCCCGGTCCCGAGGCCGATTACCGCGGCGCTGCGCGCCTCCGGGTTGTGCATCAAGGCAAGCGCGGAGGCGAGGGAGTTGGTGAACATGTCAAAGGTCGGCGGAGCCGACCCCTCCCGCGAGCCGGAAAGCGCGCCATCTGACTTGCCGTTGGTCAGCATGGACTTTGATTCACCGATGTCGGAGATGAAAATTGACGACGTCTTTCCGTGCCTGTGGAACAGCACCTCGGCCCTCCCCTTCTCTGAGATATTGCTCCGGAAGGGGCCGCTTGCAAGCAAGCTCAGGTCGAGGGGGGCGTGGGCAACGGCGACCGCGGCGGCCGCTGCCGCCGCCGCAAGGCCTGCCCTAAACAGGCGCGGCTGGGCGAGGCGGATGAGCATCGCCCCGAGGCCGAGGTCCACCGCGGCGCCGATCGTAAGGGCATGCTTGATGCCGGTCACCGGCAGCAACATATGGACCGCAAGGATGATCCCCGCAATCGCTCCGAGGGTGTTCCATGCGTACACGGCCCCGATCGATCTCTCGCCCCGGCTCGCCATCGCCTCGCGGGTCAGCAGCGGCAGGGACATGCCTGCGAGGAAGGTCGGGACGAACATCAGAACGAGCGAGATCATGAAGCACACCAGGCC
>CAZDYI010000058.1:0-7212 GCA_964509765.1 uncultured Gammaproteobacteria bacterium | reverse complement strand
TGCGGCTCCCTGGCAGAGCTTCCGGCGCCCCCGCCTGACGCCGGCCCCGGCGACGTGGCCGGCGCGTTCGAGGCCGCGCAAAAGGCAGGGGAGGAGTGGGCGGCGCAGGGCTACCATGAGCGCGCGGCCGTGATCGAGCGGGTTGCCGACGGCTACGAGGGCGCGGCGGACGAGCTGCTGAAGCTCATCGTCAGGGAGGCGGGAAAGACGATGGGCGACGCGGTCGCAGAGCTGCGCGAGGCCGTCGACTTCTGCAGGTACTACGCGGCGCGGGCGCGCGAGCTGCCCGGGGACTCAAGGCCGCGCGGAACCGTCGTGGCGATCTCGCCGTGGAACTTCCCGCTCGCGATCTTCACGGGCCAGGTCGTTGCGGCGCTTGCCGCGGGCAACGCCGTCGTCGCCAAGCCCGCCGAGCAGACGCCGCGGGTAGCGGCGAAGGCGGCGGACATAATGCATGCCGCCGGGGTGCCGGCAGGGGCCATGCAGCTGCTGTGCGGGCCCGGCGGGACCGTCGGCGCGAGGCTCGCCGGGGCGGGCTCGGCCGACATGGTCGCGTTCACCGGCTCGACGGAGACCGCGCGTCTGATCCACCGCGCGATCGCGGAGTCCGCCAAGCCCGCCGCCCCGCTGCTGGCCGAGACCGCAGGCATCAACGCGATGGTCGTCGACTCGACCGCGCTGCCGGAGCGGGTGGTCGACGACGTCGCGGCTTCGGCGTTCCTGTCGGCTGGCCAGAGGTGCTCTTCGCTGCGCGTGCTGTACCTGCAGGAGGAGGTGAGCGAGCGGATCACGGACCTGCTCATCGGCGCCGCGAGCCTGCTGTGGGTCGGCGACCCTGCGGACCCCGACACCGACGTCGGGCCCGTGATCGACGCCGAGGCGAAGGAGCGGATCGACGAGCACGTCGCGAAGGCGAGCGCGGACGGCTCGCTGCTCTGGCAGGGCAAGTCCCCATCGAACGGAAACTACTGCGCGCCTGCGATCATCAGGGTGAGCGGCGCGGCGGACGTTGCGCGCGAGGTGTTCGGGCCGGTGCTTCACGTCGCAACCTACCCGGCCGGCAGCGAGGACAAGGTCGTCGACGCGATCAACGCGGCCGGCTACGGCCTGACGATGGGGCTGCACAGCCGGATGCGCTCCAAGCAGCGCGAGCTCGCCGGGCGCGCACGGGTCGGGAACGTGTACGTGAACCGCAACCAGGTCGGCGCGGTCGTCGGCTGCCAGCCGTTCGGCGGGACGGGGCTGTCGGGCACGGGGCCGAAGGCCGGCGGGCCGCTGTACCTCGGGGCCTTCACGGAAAACGCCGCGCCCCCTGTTTCTGAGGGGGAGACGCTGCTGCCCGGCCCCGACGGCGAGGAGAACGTCTACTTAGTCCGGGGTCGCGAGGGGGTGGTCGACGCGTCCGGCGCGTCCGGTCTTAACGCCGATGCGCTGAGGAAGGCCTCGGCGGTAGACGCGAGGAGCCTCGACCCCGGGAAGCAGGGCGAGCTGCGCAGGCTGCTCGCCGCCTCGGACGGCAGGATCGTCCCCTTCGTGACCGACGCCGGCGGCGGGTGCTGGCTGCTTGAGGAGCGGACCGTGTGCACCGACGCCTCGGCGTCCGGCGGCAACCTGTCGCTGCTGTCGCTGGGCGCGTGACGGGATCCCAGCGCCAGGACGGGCGCTTCTACACGGAGGCGAACCCCTTCCGCCACAAGGCGTTCAAGGCCTGGGCGAAGCGCGCCGGGCTTCCCGCCGCGACGGTGCTCGAGCCGTTCGCGGGGTCGAACAGGCTCGTTGAACACCTGATGTCGATGGGTCTGTGCGGCGGCTTTTGCTCCTACGACATCGAGCCCGGCAGCCTCGAGGTCATCCGGAGGGACACGCTCGCGGACTTCCCCTCCGGCTTCGACGTCTGCGTGACGAACCCCCCGTGGCTCGCGCGCAACGTCGCGACGCGGCTCGGGATGAGGTTTCCTGACTGCGCCTACCAGGACATCTACGCCTTCGCGCTCGAGAGGTGCCTGGAGCGCTGCGGCTGGGTTGCGGCCCTCGTGCCGGAGTCTTTCCTGCGGACCGGGCTGTTCAGGGAGCGGCTCGGAGGGTTCGTCTCGCTGACTAGGCAGATGTTCAGCGACACGGACCACCCGGTAGGGCTGGCTCTGTTCGAGCCGCACGGGACGGAGGGAACCGCAGTCTGGTCCGGGCACAGGAGGATAGGCCGGCTGGAGGATATCGAGTCCGGCAGGCCCGCCGCGCTGCCGGGCGGGCCGAAGGTCCGGTTCAACGACCCGGACGGGAACGTCGGCCTGCTGGCGCTCGACAACGTGTGGAAGGCGTCGATCAGGTTCTGCACGACCGAGGAGCTCGGCGGCTACCAGGTGCGCGTCTCCTGCCGGAGCATAACCAGGATCAAGGTCGGCTGCAAGGTCGACATCGACCTGTGGAACCGGACCCTGAACAGGTTCAGGGCCGACACCGACGACGTGCTGATGACGCCCTACCGGGGGTTGCGGCGCGACGGAAAGTACCGCCGCAGGTGCGACTGGAGCCTCGCGCGCGGCGTCATACACAGGTGCGCGGCCGGGGCGGGGGCGTGAAGGCCGGCCCCTTTCCTGCCCGCCTGGGCGGGAGGACTTTTTCGGGTATATAATCGGAGAAACGACACCATCTAAGCTGGAGGGAAAGATGGAGATTCAATTGACAGTCAACGGGGAGAGCGTCAAGGAGGACGTTCCCGAGAACATGATGCTGTCGGACTTCCTGCGCGACCGCCTCGGGCTCACCGGCACCCACGTCGGGTGCGACACGAGCCAGTGCGGGGTCTGCGTCGTCCACTGCAACGGCGACTCGGTCAAGAGTTGCACGATGCTCGCCGTCCAGGCCGACGGCGCCGAGGTCACGACCATCGAGGGCCTGGAGTCCGGCGGCGAGCTCAGCAAGCTCCAGGAGGCCTTCCGCGACCACCACGGCCTGCAGTGCGGGTTCTGCACCCCGGGCGTGGTGATGAGCCTCGCCGACCTGCTGCGGAAGAACCCCAAGCCGAGCGACGGGGACATCGACGCCTGGCTCGAGGGCCACATGTGCCGGTGCACCGGCTACAACAACATCGTCAAGGCCGCAAAGGCGGCCGCCGGCGCCTGAGCGGACCGGGCGCGGGAGGACAGCAATGGCAGAGAGCGGACACGGAATAGGCGAGTCGGTCAAGCGCAAGGAGGACTACCGCTTCCTGACCGGCAGGGGCAGCTACACAGCCGACATCAACCGCCCGCGGCAGACCTACGCCGCGATCGTGCGCTCGCCGCACGCGAGCGCCAAGGTCAAGGGCGTCGACACCGCCAAGGCCGCGAAGGCCGACGGGGTGGTCGCGGTGTTCACCGGCAAGGACATGGCGGCCGACGGCGTCGGCGGCCTGCCGTGCGGCTGGCAGATCCACAGCCGCGACGGCGAGCCGATGAAGGAGCCCGCCCACCCGCCGATCGTCATGGACCGGGTCTGCCACGTCGGCGACCAGGTCGCGGTGGTGGTCGCCGACACCCTGCAGCAGGCGCGCGACGCGGCCGAGCTCGTCGAGGTCGACTACGACCCGCAGGAGGCGGTCGTCGGACTCAAGGAGGCGCTCGAGGGCAAGGCGCAGGTCCACGGGGACGCGCCCGGCAATCTCTGCTACGACTGGGTCCTCGGCGAGGAGAAGGACATCGACGAGGCGCTCAAGTCGTCCGACAAGGTCGTCGAGCTCGACCTGACCAACAACCGGCTGATCCCCAACGCGATGGAGCCGCGCGCGGCGATCGGCGAGTACGACGAGGCCTCGGGGCGCTACACCCTGCACACCACGAGCCAGAACCCGCACGTGATCAGGCTGCTGATGGGGGCGTTCGTCCTGAACATACCCGAGCACAAGCTGCGGGTGGTCGCGCCGGACGTCGGCGGAGGCTTCGGCTCGAAGATCTACCACTACGCCGAGGAGGCGATCGTCACCTGGGCCTCCAAGAAGGTAGGGCGGCCGATCAAGTGGGTGGCCGACAGGAGCGAGTCGTTCATCACCGACGCGCACGGCCGCGACCACGCCACCAGCGTGAAGCTCGGCCTCGACAAGGACGGGAAGTTCACGGCGCTCAAGGTCGAGACCGTCGCCAACATGGGCGCGTACCTGTCGACCTTCGCGTCCGTGATCCCGACCTACCTGTACGGGACGCTGCTTGCGGGGGTGTACACCACGCCGAAGATCTTCGTCAACGTCAAGGCGGTGTTCACCAACACGGTCGCGGTCGACGCCTACCGCGGCGCCGGCCGCCCCGAGGCGACCTACCTGATCGAGCGGGTCGTCGACAAGGCCGCGCGCGAGACCGGCATGGACCGGGTCGAGATCCGCCGCAAGAACTTCATCCCGAAGGACGCCTTCCCGTACCAGACGCCGGTCGCGCTGCAGTACGACACCGGCGACTACGAGGCCTCGCTCGACCGGGCGCTCGAGCTCTCCGACGCGAAGGGCTTCGGCAAGCGCAAGGAGGAGTCCGAGGCGCGCGGCAAGCTGCGCGGCATCGGCTACTCGACCTACATCGAGGCCTGCGGGATCGCCCCGTCGGCGGTGGTCGGCTCGCTCGGAGCGCGCGCCGGGCTCTACGAGGCGGCCAACGTGCGGGTCAACCCGACCGGCTCGGTGTCGGTGTTCACCGGCAGCCACAGCCACGGCCAGGGCCACGAGACGACCTTCGCCCAGCTCGTCGCAGACCGCCTCGGCGTGCCGTTCGACAGCGTCGAGATCGTCCACGGCGACACCGACCGGATCCCGTTCGGGATGGGCACCTACGGCTCGCGCTCGCTCGCCGTCGGCGGCGAGGCAATCGCCAAGGCGCTCAACAAGGTCGTCGACAAGGCCGGCAAGATCGCCGCGCACATGATGGAGGCCGACGCGGCCGACGTCGAGTTCAAGGACGGGACGTTCACGGTCAAGGGCACCGACAAGACGCTCGGGATCGGCGACGTCGCGCTGCAGGCGTACGTCCCGCACAACTTCCCGCACGAGACCCTCGAGCCTGGGCTCGAGGAGCAGGCCTTCTACGACCCGCTCAACTTCACCTACCCCGCGGGCTGCCACGTCTGCGAGGTCGAGGTCGACAAGGATACCTTCGAGGTCGAGGTGGTTGCGATGACCGCGGTCGACGACGTCGGCCGGGTGGTCAACCCGATGATCGTCGAGGGCCAGATCAAGGGCGGGATCGCCCAGGGGATCGGCCAGGCGCTGCTCGAGCAGGCGGTGTTTGACGGCGATGGCCAGCTTCTGACCGGCAGCTACATGGACTACGCGATGCCGCGCTCGAAGGACGTGCCGGACATAAAGGTCGACACCACGGTCACCGAGTGCACCCACAACTCGCTCGGCGTCAAGGGCTGCGGCGAGGTCGGCGCGATCGGCTCGCCGCCGGCGGTGATCAACGCGGTGCTCGACGCGCTCAAGGACCTCGGCGTGTCGGACATCTCGATGCCGGCGACGCCGGCGCGGGTGTTCGAGGCCGTCGAGGCCGCAAGGTCCTAGGAGGGAAGGGAAGATGTACACGTTCGCCTACCACAGGCCCAAGGACGTCAAGGAGGCCGTCTCGCTCCTGTCGGGCGACTCGCGCCCGCTCGCCGGCGGGATGACGATCCTGCCGACGATCAAGCAGCGGCTCAACAACCCGGACGCGCTCGTCGACCTCTCGGGGGTCGAGGGGCTCGGCGGGATCTCGGCCGACAAGTCGTCCGTGACGCTCGGGGCGATGGCAACACACGCTCAGGTCGCAGCGTCGGGCGACGTCGCCAAGGCGATCCCGTCGCTCGCCGCGCTCGCCTCAGGCATCGGCGACGCCCAGGTGCGCCACCGCGGCACGGTCGGCGGCTCGCTCGCCAACAACGACCCGGCCGCGGACTATCCGGCGGCGCTGCTCGCCCTCGGCGGGACGGTCCACACCAACAAGCGCGAGATCGGCGCCAATGACTTCTTCACCGGCGTGTTCGAGACCGCCCTTGGGGACGACGAGCTGGTCACCAAGGTCGAGTTCAGCGTGCCCGAGAAGTCTGCGTACGTGAAGTTCCACCAGAAGGCCTCGCTGTTCGCGCTAGTCGGCGTGTTCGTCGCGAAGACGTCCGAAGGCGTGCGCGTCGCGGTCACCGGCGCGGGCTCGGACGGGGTGTTCCTGCACGAGGGCATCGGCGAGGCGCTCGAAAAGGACTTCTCGGCGGACGCGGCCCGCAAGGCCGGGGTTTCGGCCGACGGGCTGATGTCCGACGTGCACGGCTCGGCGGCCTACCGGGCGCACCTCATCGGCGTGATCGCCGCGCGCGCGGTCGAGGCCTGCTGACTGCGCCGGAGCCGGGGCGCCCCCCGCGGCGCGCGGGGGAGAAAACAGAAGCGAGACCCGGGGTCCGGGCGGGCCTGACCGACTGATGGACATCACAGAGACGAGGAGGATCCGCGCCGGGCGCGAGGAGGTGTTCCGGTCGCTCAACGACCCCGAGGTGCTGCGGCGGGCGATCCCGGGGTGCGTGTCGATGGAGCGGGTCGCGGACAGCGAGTTCGAGGCCGAAGTCGCGGTCAAGGTCGGTCCGGTCAAGGCTAACTTCAAGGGGAAGGTCGAGCTCAGCGACATCGTCGAGCCGGAGTCGTACACCATCTCGGGAAGCGGCAGCGGAGGCGCCGCGGGCGTCGCGAGCGGGGAGGCGAAGGTCAGGCTAGAGGAGGCCGACGGCGGGACCGACCTGATCTACGAGGTGACGGTCAAGCCCGGCGGCAAGCTCGCCCAGCTGGGCAACCGGGTGCTCAAGAGCGTGGCGAAGAGCCAGGCCGACAAGTTCTTCACCGCCTTCGGGCAGATCGTCGAGGGCGGCGAGCCGGGGGAGGCTCCCAAGCCGGACGCGAGGAAGCACAGGATAATCTCCCCGTGGGTATGGGTGGCAACCTTTGCCGCGTTGGCCGCGGCATACTACGTCCTGACCTCCTGAGCGGGAGCGTTTCCTCATGAGCGCAGCCAGGAAAGGCGGCAAGGACCGGGCCGGGTCGGTGGACGCGGTGATGGACCTGCTCGCGGAACGCGACTACGTCGCCGCCAGGCCGCTTGCGACGGTCGTGTTCCTCGCGCTGAAGATGGGCAAGCCCCTGCTGCTCGAGGGCGAGGCCGGGGTAGGAAAGACCGAGCTCGCGCGCACCGTGGCGGACGCGCTCGGCGGCGAGCTCATCCGCCTGCAGTGCTACGA
>CAZDYI010000057.1:0-12899 GCA_964509765.1 uncultured Gammaproteobacteria bacterium | reverse complement strand
CGCCTCGGTTGCCCCCGAGGTCCAGATCACCTCCGCGGACCTGGCTCCCACCGCCCGCGCGACCCTCCTTCGCGCGAACTCGACCGCGTCGGCGGCCTCGACGCCGTATCCGTGCTGGGAGCTCGACGGGTTGCCGAAGGTCCCGTCGGCTCCGAAGTGCGGGAGCATCTCCTCGAGCACCCTCGGATCGAGGGGCGTGGTCGCCGCGTGGTCGAAGTAGGCGGGACGGCCCGCCTTCAGTCGGTGCACTCGCAGCTGATAGTCGGGTCGTCGAGGGCTGCAACCACGGCGCCGATCTTCCGCGACCCCTTCGCTCCCTCCTTGATGTGCGCGTAGCTCACTGAGTTCAGGCCGAACATCCTGAAGGACCTGTTACCGCTTTCCTTCCGCGAGCTGCGGGCGAACCTCTCCTCCAGGTTGCTCCACCAGTCGATCGAGTTCGGCGTGCCGCGCTTGCGGCACTCCGCCTGCAATCCCTTGGGAAGCTTGCGCTCGAAAGCCTTCTTTCTCGACTCGATCTCGGAAAGAGCCCGCGGACCCTTGAGGAAGCAGTAGACGCAGTTGGAGAGGTTCATTTCGCGCGGCAGGTGCGGGCGAAGCCTGCCGGGCTGCCTGTCCCAGAAGTCGAGCACCTTGTCGCGGTCGATCCCGAGGTTGTACAGCGGCGCGTACGAATGCTCGCCTGGCGGGTGCGAGTCGTGGCCGGGCGTGACGCCGCCGCGGTTGCGCTCGACCATCCTGCGGTAGCGCGCGTCCTCGCCTGCCCTGAACCCGAGGAAGGTGACGAAGGGAGTGGGAGGGTCGCCGAACAGCCAGCACCTGTCGCCGAACTTGCTGTTGCGAACGTGTTCGTTGACTGCCCCGAAGAGCCTTGCCTTGGTGAAGTCCTTCATCCGTTGCTCGGGACGGAACGTCGGGCGCTGGGCAAGAGCTTCGCAGCGGTCGCTCATTTCCGCGAAGGTCATGGTGCCGCGGCTGAAGCGGTGAATGCGGTGGACGATCTTCGGGTCGACAAGCGAGCGCCGTTCCCGGTGGCCGCGCACAGGAAGCACGAGACGGGCCGCAAGCCAGTCGGAAAGGAACTCGCGCGTGACGAACATCTTCATCTGCGTCGTGCAAAGGCGGGTGTGCACCGACGGCAGCATGCCCTTCCATGCGACCATCTCCTCGAAAACCTCGCCGCGGTGGCTGTAGCCGGCCTTGTTCTTCGGCGACAGCGGCCTGTCGTTGACCAGCCTGTAGGTCGGCCTGCGCCGCCACTCCCCGTCCATCACGGTCTCGACGGTCTGCCACTCCGCAATGAAGAACGGTATTCCCAACCGTTCGGTAACGCGCTTCATCTTGCGGACGAAGTCGTAGGTTGAGGGATGCTCTGCAGCGGTGTTGGTGAACAGGACGACGTCACCGCGATCGGCGAGCAGGAGGTCGTTGCTCAGCATGAGCATCAGCATCAGGCCGCTCGACCGTCCGCCGGAGAACTTGACGACGTGCGGAAGTTCCCGGTGCTGGGATTCGTCATAGTGGATGACGCCTGAGCGGGTGCGCCCGCCACGCCACTCACGCATGGCAAGGCTTGGGACGCCTACAGGACGGGACTTGATTTCTTGGATGTCGTGGGCCGCTAGGTTGGCGATCAGTCAGGATTGCAGCGACTCAATAGTCAGCACAACCTCGTTGCTGATTTCTTCAGGCGTTCTAATTCCGATCACGCACCATGATGAAATCTCGCCAAGGCGGTGAATCGCCGCCCTGACCTTGGCTCGGGTAATGGGATCGGCGTCGCCAGTCTCAAGCTTGTCGATGGCTTTCCTAGCCCAAAGGACCAGTCCTTTCAAAATGCTTTGTTCACCGACAACTTTCAGCCTTGCTGGAAGATAGTCTGCCAACTCAAGCCATACAAGCTTCAACGCTTCAGCTTCAGGGCTGAAGTCCCGACCATTTGAGTCCTGGCTTGCTTGGGCACATTGTGAGGCAATCATCCCACACCACCATGCCTTTGCCAGTGAGCAATTCGCGTACAGTTCCGGGGCGCCGCGGAAATTGCCCGGACCCATCATCAGGCGCAGAACCCTTCTTACCATGTAGTCAGTGTGTTTCGGGTTGCCTTTCTCTGCGCCTTTGCAGATGTCTGCCTTCGCGGCATCCTCGTCCATTCTGTTGTCGACCGCGAGCCAAGATGGCATGATTCTTCCGTCACGAATCTCCGACAGGGTGATCGCGCCCCAAAGCCGGGGATCGGATGCGACCTCCGGGGGAATTCCCTCCCAGTGCTGGTAGAGGGACACGATGTCCTCATGAGGCATGAGGTACATGTGCTCCGCCGTGAGCTTGACAGCGCTGGTGCCATCGTCCTTCAGCAAGGAGGGGGTTTCGCCCTCTCCAGCGTAGGCAGATCCACCGTCCTGGCCCTTGATCTGGTCCTCGATGTAGTCGACGAAGACATGCCGGTCATCGCTCGCCGCTTGCAGCAGCAACTCCCTTTGTGCCGCTGAGCCCCTGCCCTTCCTTAGCCGTTCGCCCCAGCCCCAGACTTTTTCGCGGTCAAGCAACCTGTAGGTCACGGTCAGAACTCATCCAAATCGTCGGACATGGCCTCAATGGCTTCGTAGCACTTCGAAGCGGCATAGCTCGGGATGAATCCGTCCTCTCGCCAAGTCTGAATGTCTTTTGATTTGAGGTAGTTCTCAAGGCCCTCGGCATGCTGCAAGAACTGCTCGTCCTCGTCATCTGCCAGCTGCATCTGGCCTTCCCTAATGTTATCGCTGGCCTGGCGCAATTCCTCGAACGCCTGTGTCAGTGCGGAGCACAAAACATGGGCGCGGACCCGGCTGTCGGACCTGTACTTGACCTCGTCATACAGCGAGGGATGCATTGTGATGGTGATCTGAATCGGGTCCGACCTGCCTACGACGGCCTTGAAAGGGCCGAGATCCATTTCCCTGTCGGACTTGATTTGGAACAGCGAGTTCATCGAGAAGAACCTCTTCCATCCGCTTGTCGCGATGCGTGCGTGCTTCGGGAAGGCGATTTCCTCGGCGCCGTCTTCAAAAAAGAAGTCGTCCACTCCGCTGGCGTCCTCACGGGATACCGTCTTGGCGTCATGAAGGACAACACCGCAGTTGGCGAACACTTCCGGCTGCCAGCTGAACGCTGGCACCTCCACCCGTTGCGTTGCCTGGACAGCGTGGTCCGACACAATCACCGACTCTTGTTCTGTCAGCTGCGTCCGGCAGTACGCCGTTCCGCGGACCGACAGGGTGCAGTAGAACGAGGCAAGGCCGTCCTTGACCATCTCGCCAACCAAAGTGTCGGCGCGAAGGATATGGATCGCTGTGAGGCTTCGCTTGTCGTCGCGACGAAGCTCGATCCCATATGCCCTGGGATCGTTGTAGTCCAAGGACCTCTCGTGCATGACAGGAAACGGAAAGATAACGCTCATTGCTCAGGTTGCGTTTCGCTCGCAACGAAAAGATCCTCGACCTTGCTTTCCGCGGCCTTACCAATGCGGCAGTCCAGCGAAACCCCTTTGGGAAGGGAATGGCTGAATGTCAGGTCCACGGAACGCTCGACATTCTGCTTCAGCTCCGTGAGCACGACCTTGCCGTCTTCGGTGACCTTGGAGGGCGCGCCGTTGTCGGAAACCTTGATGACGGTCACTTCAGTCAGGGTCAGCCCGCCGCCTGAGCAACTGGGATCCCTTCCGGAGTCCACAAGTATTTCCATAATGGCTGTCTCGCAGTCTTTCTGCGGAACGATCTGCATGCGGTAGACATTGTCAGACATTTTTCCCTTCATCAGCGCCGGGAGAATGTTTGAGGAGCTCACCCGCACCTTCCGTTTCTTCGGCGGCCTGCCCCCGCCCTCGCCTTCGCCAGAACCCTCTCCATCGCCATCGCCATCACCAGTTCCCTCGCCATCGCCCTCGTCGATCTCTTCGCCCCGCTTCCTGACGTTCGGAGGGCGAGTTTCATTCCACACCGTCTCGAAACCGTTGTCGAGCATGATCTCGTCGTCCAGAAGGGACGACTCGCCTCCTGACTCCTCGGCATTGGACGAGATCCACTCGCGTATCTGCTCGAGGAGAGTTCGCATCTTTTTTTGTTCGACCTTCGTTGGCAGCCGCTTGGTCTCGATGCGATCGTGGAGAGGTGTCTCAGCTTTCTTCACCAGGTCATGCGCGACCCGGGGGCTTTCCTTTCCGGACAGTAGGATTATCGCGTTGAGTGGCTTCTTCCCGTCGAACCTTCCCTTTGACATGCCGCTATGTCTTCTCGTAATCAGCATTCCGTTTCGCCAGAACGAGACATTGTGATTCGACACACCGTTCCTGATCCTGATTTCGCAGTCCCCGTAGGGGGTCTCGAGCTTGCCGAGTTCTTGGTGGTTGCGCCAGGTCTCGATCGCGTCCAGCGTCAGTTCGGCCTCTCTTGTGGCTTCCCTCGTCCCGGTGTCGGGCTTTGCCATCCAGCGAAGAAAGTCGAGGATGCTTGACTCATCGATCTTGTCCGGTTCGCCCCCGTCTGAAAGCACCTTGATCGCAAGGTTCTTGGAACAAATGGCGACGGCAAAGTTCTCTGCAACAGCCTCGCGAATCAGCTTGCTCAGCTGGTTGCCTGCGTCATCCTCAGTCTGGTTCCTGAATCCGTTGAAGCCCAGAACAGCCACGATCGAACCCGATCCCTTAATCTTGTCCGCCTCGCGCAGCAAGAATTCGGGAATGGTGTCTTCGTCGCAGAAATCGAAGGGTTCGCTGAAGGTTTGCTTGTAGTCCCTCAAGAAATACCCGTGGTTCGAGCAATGGGAGCCGTCCGCTCCCTCGAACGAAGACAGGATCGTATGTCCCGCGGCAATCAGGCCACCGTCCTTGTTCTTGCCGAGGTAGAAGATGTACTGGAGTCCTGAAAGCCCGAAGGCCGTGAGATGGCCGATGCCGAACGAGCCGGACGACCCCTCCTGCTTTTGCGGGGTTCCCTCCGCTAGAACTGCCTCCAGTCCCTTCTTGTCGAAACCTTTTCCGTTGTCCGTGACGAAAAGGACGTCCACTTCGTCCTCGGAGGCGGCCCTCTCGATCGACTTCAGGTAATCCCTGACGGACTCGTTGTCTGACCATGAATCCAGAGCGGCCCTCAGGGAGCTCCGGTAATCGTCAATGTCGGGTATCTCGGATGCGGCTAGCTTGGCGGTCCTGAAGGATACCTCACACTGTTCGCCCCCCCCCCCTTGTTTTTCAGCGGCAGCAAAGGCGTCGAGAGCGTTCTGGATCAGTTCCCTGCAGGAAACGCCGGGGGAGACCGCCCAGTGGTCGGCAATCGAATAGGGTTTCCCCACCTTGGCGCTTGAAGGCGGAAACACCAGTTGCGCGGAGGCTGAGTCTTTTTTCGCTGCCATGGTTCCAAGCGGTAGGGACGGAATTCTACTCTGTTTTGCCATGGACGCCTCACGGTGGTAACATCCTTTCCGTTTGCAATGGGCTCGGGAAAGATCGGACAGATCATGGACGGCGGCGCGACCGCGCACCTGCGCAAGGCGGCCAAAGCAAACGATCGTCTGTCCGACGCGATCCGAGGGTCGCTGCCCGACTGGATCGACTTCGGGAGCATCAGTTACGAGCGGCTGCCCGAAAAGAGGGCGCTTTGCATCAGGGCTCCGCACGGACAGGCGCGGCAGCTCAAGGCCGTCCTGCCCAGGCTGAGGCAGGACCTCCGGCCGCTAGGGATCGAGCGCGTGAGGGTTGAGGTGTCGGCCCGCTGAGGCTCCCTCAGCCGATCCTGATCTTCAGCGCGTCCTGCCCGAACCTGTCCCGTATCGTCTCGAGCAGCTCCGAGTCCAGCTCCAGTGTCATGTTGGTGTCGACCGGCACCGACGCCTTGTCCTCGTCGACGTTGAAGTAGACCTTCGCCCGGCCCTTCTTGCTCCCTCTCAGGGCCGACAGCAGCCAGTCGAGCTCCGCCTCGCTCGGTCCCCTGCCGTTGCCGGGCACCCTGATCGCCACGCTGCGGACCCTCTCGGAAAGCCACTGGTCTAGGGTCATCACCTTGTTCGCGGAGATGCGCGCGTTGAACCTGTCGCTCGGCGGGTCGGCCTTGCCCGACACCACCAGGACCTGCCCGGGCTCGCTGAGCGACGGCGCCGCAATGTTCTCGCTCCTGGTCTGGACCTCGCGCTCGAGCTCCCCGTCGTCGAGCAGGAACACGTCGCGCCCGGTCTTGCGCATCCGCGACGAGGTCAGCACCCGGGTCACCGTCCCGGCCCAGGAGCCCTCGCCGCCGCTCTCGAGGTCCGAGAGCTTCCTGAAGCCGCCGTTGCCGTTGCTCAGGATGCTCAGCGAGTCGGTGAATTTCCCGCTGATGGTGGTGCCCAGCGACTCCATCTCGTTTATCAGCAGCTTCCTCATCGTCCACGGGTCGTTGCCGTTAGCGCTGCTGCGCCTCGGCGCGGGAGGGGCCGCCGCTCCGAACAGGTTCTCCTGGTTTGCGTTCTGGTTTGCGTGGGCCGCGGTCTCGAACGCCCCCTCGACCTCGCCGCGGAGCGCCGCCCTCATCGCGCAGGGGCTGTCGCCCTCGCCGAGCATCCCGTCGACCGCGCCCGCGAACACGAGGTTCTCGAGGCCCTTCTTGCTCAGCGACGGAACGCGCCTGCAAAGCTCGTCCATGTTCCCGTAGTCACCCTCCCTTTGCCGGTCGGCGACGATGTCCTCGGCGCAGCCGACCCCGACCGCGCGCACCGAGCCGAGCCCGAACCGGATGGTGTAGCTTTCCCCGGTAACCGGCTCGTAGTGGACGCCCGACTTGTTGATGTCGGGCGGCAGGACCCTAACGCCGCTCGCCTCAGCGTCACGCAGCAGCATCCGCTGCGTCTTCGGGTCGTCGTTCCAGGTCGCGAGCGACGACGCGAAGAACTCGGCCGTGTGGCGTGCCTTGAGGAAGGCGGTCTGCAGCGAGATCTTCGCGTAGGCGATCGCGTGCGACTTGTTGAAGCCGTAGCCGGCGAACTCCTTGATCTTCTCAAACAGCGCCTTGGCCTCCCCGGCCGGCAGCTTCCCGCCATCGACGCAGCCGGACACGAAATCCTCCTCAAGCTCGGCCATCTTCTCCGGGTCCTTCTTGCCCATCGCCGCGCGCATGACGTCCGCCCGGGCGAGCGTGAAGCCGGCGAGCTCCTGGGAGATCCGCATCGGCTGCTCCTGGTAGATCATCGCGCCGTAGGTCGGCTCGAGGATCTCCCGCACGCTCGGGTGCGGGTAGGTCACCCGGCTCTGGTCGTCGCGGTTCTTGAGGTACATCTCGTCCATACCGGTGTTGAGCGCCCCGGGGCGGTACAGCGAGATCGACACCGCGATGTCCTCGATCGACCGCGGCCCGATGTCCCTGATGAGCTTGACCATTCCCTGGCTCTCGCACTGGAACACGCCGACCGTCCTGCCGTTGCGGTAGAGGTCGAACAGAGCGTCGTCCGACAGGTCGGCCTTCGCCATGGAGAACCCCGGCTCCCGCTCCCTGATCATCCGCTCGGCTGTGTCGATCATCGTCAGGTTCTTCAGCCCGAGGATGTCGAACTTCAAGAGGCCGACCGCCTCGACCGACCCCATGTCGTACTGGCTCACCGCGTGCGCCTTCTCGCGGTCGCCGACCTTGATCAGCGGGCAGAACTCGACGAGCGGCCGCGGCGCTATCAGCATCGCCGCGGCGTGCGTGCTGCCCTGGCGGGGCAGGCCCTCGAGCTGCCTCGAAAACTGCCAGAGCCGGTCGATGTCCTCGTCGCCCTCGATCATCTTGTCGAGCTCCTCGACGTCCTCCCGCGCCTCGCCCAGGGTGATGTTGAGCTGGTCGGGGATCAGCCGCGAGATCGTGTCGCCGGTGCTGTATGGCATGTCGAGGACCCGGCAGACGTCGCGGACCACCGCCTTGGCCTTGAGCGAGCCGAAGGTGATCACCTGCGAGACGCAGTCCTCGCCGTAGAGCTTTCGCGCGTGGCCGATCACCTGCTCCCTGCGGTCCTTGCAGAAGTCGATGTCGAAGTCCGGCATCGCGGTGCGCTCGGGGTTCAAAAAGCGCTCGAACAAGAGGCCGTGCTCGATCGGGTCGACGTCGGTTATCCCGAGCGAGTACGCGACGAGCGAGCCCGCCCCGGAGCCGCGCCCGGGGCCGACCGGGATGCCGCTTTCCCTGGCGTGACCGACGAGGTCTGCTACGATCAGGAAGTAGTCCGAGAAGCCCTTGCCCGTGATCACCTCGATCTCGTGGGCGAGCCGGCTAGCGTAGCCGTCGCGGGCCGCGTCGTCAGCGCCCTGCGGAAGCTTCCCCTCGAGCCCCTTCTCCGCGAGCTCGCGCAGGCGCGCGTCGGCCTTGTCGCTGTCGACGCCGGGCAGCTTCGGGAACTGCGGCTTGCCCTGCAGGCCGAAGTCGTAGTTGCAGCGGCGCGCGATCTCGGCGGCGTTCTCGAGCGCCTCCGGCCACTTCCCGAACGTCTGTTCCATCTCCGCTGCGTCCGGCAGGTGCTGGCCGCGGCTGTACGGTCGGGCGCGGTTCGGGTCGTCGAGCTTGAGCGCATTGGCGATGCAGTGGCGCACCTCGTGCGCGCCGTAGTCGTCCGGGTCGGCGAACAGCGCCGGGTGCGCGGCGGCGCAGGGGACCTTCTCCTCCATGGCCAGCGCGGCCAGCATGCGCGAGGCGCCGTCCTCGCCCTCGCGCCCGCAGAACGACAGTTCGCACGCAAGCCGGCCGTCGGGGAACAGCCCCTGCCAGAAGCGGATCAGCTCCTGCGCCCGCTGCTTGCGGTCCATCATGATCGCCCCGCTCACGTCGCCGCCGTAGCCGGTGAGCATCGTCAGGCCCTCGACCTCCGCGGCCGAGACGCGGTCCGCATCGACGCTGCCGTCGCCCTCGAGCTGGGCCTTCGTCAGCAGCTTCGAGAGGCTGCGGAAGCCGCCCTCGTCCATGCAGAGCAGGGTCGAGGAGAACGTCTCCTCGCCGCGCCTGAACCGAGCGTGGCATCCGAGGATCGGCTTGACGCCGTGCCTCAGGCAGGACTTGTAGTGCGGGATCGCCCCGCAGACGTTGTTGCTGTCGGTGAGCGCCACGGCCGCGATGCCGCGCTCGGCGGCCAGCTTGCCGATCTCCCGCTCGCCGGAAAGGCGGATCAGCCCGTGGGTGAACGAGTACTCGCTGTGGAAGCGGAGGTGCGGGATCACTTCTCGCAGGATGGGCGAAGAAGAGGGCAAAAGACCGCCATATCCGTGATTATGGCGTTTTTAAGACGATTTAGACGGCAGATCGCCGTCCTGAAGGTGCGGAGGGATGGCCTCGCGGGCCAGGGTTTCCACGGCCTCGCCAAAGGGCATCGTCTCGCTCTCCCTCGACCCGAGGCGGCGCAGGGTCAGGGTGCTGTCGTCGAGCTCGCGGTCTCCGACCACGCAGATGACAGGGACCTTGGCCGCGGAGTGCTCCCTGACCTTGTAGTTGATCTTCTCGTTGCGGACGTCGGCGCGGGCCCGGAGCCCGGCGGCCTTGAGCGCCGCGGCCGCCTTCTTGGCGTACTCGGCGGACGGCGAGGTGATGTTGGCGACGACGGCCTGCGGGCAGGACATCCACAGCGGCAGGTGGCCGTCGGTGTGCTCGACGAGTATCCCGATGAAGCGCTCGAAGGAGCCGAGTATGGCGCGGTGGAGCATCACCGGAGTCTTGCGCGAGCCGTCGGCGTCGGTGTATTCCGCGCCGAGCGAGCCGGGCAGGACGAAGTCGACCTGGAGTGTGCCGCACTGCCACTCGCGGCCGAGCGCGTCGGTGAGGACGATCTCGAGCTTCGGCCCGTAAAAGGCGCCCTCGCCCGGGTTGTGCTCGTGCTCGATGCCGGCCTGCTCGCAGGCGTCAAGTAGGGCCCTCTCGGCCTTGTCCCAGTGCTCGGCGTCGTCGCCGGAGCGCACCGGCGGCCTATCGGCGTACTTGACCTTGTAGTCGGAAAAGCCGAGGTCGCGGTAGACGCGGTCGAGAAGCGAGACGAACGCGGCGGTTTCCGAGACGATCTGCTCCGCGGCGCAGAAGACGTGCGCGTCGTCCTGGGTGAACGCGCGCACGCGCATGATCCCGTGCAGCGCGCCGCGCGGCTCGCAGCGGTGGCACGATCCGAACTCGGCGATCCGAAGCGGCAGGTCGCGGTAGCTCTTCGAGCCCTGGTTGAAGACCATCACGTGGCCCGGGCAGTTCATCGGCTTGAGGCCGAAGACCTGGCCCTCCTCGGACTTCTCGGCGTACGAGAGGATGCCCTCCTCGTTCTCGACGAGGTACATGTGCTCGCGGAACTTCTGCCAGTGGCCCGAGCGCTCCCAGAGCCTGCGGCCGACTAGCATCGGGGTGTTGACCTCCCGGTAGCCCGCGCCCTCCTGCATCGCGCGCACATACTCCTGCAGGGAGCGGTACACGCTCCAGCCGTTGGGGTGCCAGAACACCGAGCCCGCGGTCTCGTCCTGCAGGTGGAACAGCCCCATCGCCTGGCCGAGCCTGCGGTGGTCGCGGCGCTCGGCCTCCTCGATCCGGCGGAGGTGCTCCTTGAGCTCCTCGTCGCTGCGCCACGCCGTGCCGTAGATGCGCTGCAGCCGCTCGCGCGACGAGTCGCCGCGCCAGTAGCTGCCGGCGACGGACGTCAGCCTGAACGCCTTGCCGGCGCGGCGCGTGCTCGGCATGTGCGGGCCGCGGCACAAATCTAGGAAGCCGCCCTGGCGGTAGAAGCTGACCTCCTCGCCCTCGGGGATCGCGTCGACGAGTTCGGCCTTGAGCGGCTCGCCGCGCTTTTCGTAGTGCGCCTTCGCCTCCCCGCGGGTCCACACCTCGCGCTTGAGCGGTATGTCCTCGTCGACGATCTGCCGCATCCTCTTTTCGATCTTCCGGAGGTCGCCGTCGCTGAACGGCTCCGGGCAGTGGAAGTCGTAGTAGAAGCCGCCGTCGATCACGGGGCCGATCGTCGGCTTCGCCTCGGGGAACATCTCGGTGACCGCCTGCGCCATGACGTGCGCGAGGTCGTGCCGGATGAGCTCGAGCGACTCGTCGTCGTCGCGGGTGAGTATCTCGACGGCGCTGCCGTCGGGAAGCTCGGCGTCGAGGTCGCGCAGTATGCCGTCGACCTTGACAGCCACCGCCTTCTTGCCGAGCGTCTTGCTGATCGCCGCGGCGAGGTCCGCGCCCGAGCTCCCCCGCTCCGCGGTCCTGCTCGAGCCGTCGGGAAGGGTCAGGGTGATCGCGGGCATGGGGGAGAAAATTCTACTAACGGAAGGCTCGCTTCCGGGGCGGGCGGCTTTCTGATAAAAAAAGCCGGTGAGGGAATGTGGCGATGGCAGGCAAGGGCTCGCTGACTGAAAGCGAGAGGCTGGAGTTTCCCGGCGCCTCGGGCGCGACGCTCGCCGCGGTGCTCGAGCGGCCGGCGGCGGGCGAGCCGCGCGGCTACGGGCTGTTCGCCCACTGCTTCACCTGCACCAAGGACATCTTCGCCGCGCGCCACGTCGCGCGCACGCTCGCGGAGTCCGGCATCGCGGTGCTCCGATTCGACTTCACCGGCCTCGGCGAGTCCGAGGGCGAGTTCGCCTCGTCGAACTTCACCTCCAACGTCGCCGACCTCGTCGCCGCGGCGCGCTACCTCGCCGACAGCCGCGGCCCGGCGTCCGTGCTGATCGGCCACAGCCTCGGCGGGGCCGCGGTGCTCGCCGCTGCGTCCGAGGTGCCCGAGGCCAAGGCGGTGTGCACGATCGCCGCGCCCGCCGACCCAGCGCACGTCGAGCACCTGTTCACCGACCGCTCCGAGGAGATCCGCGAGCGCGGCGAGGTCGAGGTGCTCCTGTCCGGCCGGCCGTTCACCATCCGGCGGCAGTTCCTCGACGACATCCGCGACAACCCGATCGAGGACCGGGTAAGGAGGCTCGGGAAGGCGCTGCTTGTATGCCACTCGCCGGCCGACGACACCGTCGAGGTCGAGAACGCCAGGCGGATCTACAACGCCGCCAAGCACCCGAAGTCCTTCCTGAGCCTCGACGGCGCGGACCACCTGCTGACGAGGCGAAGGGACGCGGAGTACGTGGCGGCGGTGCTCGCGGCGTGGGCTTCGCGCTACATGGGCGACGGCCCGGAGCAACAGGAGGGCCCGGGCGGCGAGGCGCCGCAGGAGGTGGTCGTCACCGAGGCCGGCGGGACCGGCCTCGCGCAGCTGATAGTGAACGGTCCGCACGAGCTCGTCGCAGACGAGCCGGCGCGGCTCGGCGGCGGCAACGCAGGGCCGACGCCCTACGGCCTGCTGCTTGCCGCGGTCGGCTCGTGCACGACGGTGACCTTGCGGCTCAACGCGAGGCGCGAGAAGATACCTTTGAAGAAGGCGACGGTCAGGCTGCGGCACGAGCGAGTCAAGTCCGAAGGCGGGAAAACAGAAGAGGTCGTGAAGATGGCGGTCAAGCTCGAGGGCGACCTGGACGACGCGCAAAGGCAGAGGCTGATGGAGATAACCAAGCTCTGCCCTGTGCACCACACCCTCGAGGCCGGCGCCCGGATCGAGGCCGTCCTGGTAGGGGAGTAGCCCTGTCCGAGCTCGTCGGCCTTGCCGAAGGGCTGTCGGCGAAGTTGGGAAAGCTGTCGCGGGGGATCGACGCCGACTACGTCTACGACCCGTCGCGGTACGCGAAGGAGCCGCACGACGGTTACTTGCGCAAGTACGCCGCTGGGGAAAAGAGGGTCCTGCTTCTGGGGATGAACCCCGGGCCGTGGGGCATGGCGCAGACCGGCGTCCCGTTCGGGGCCGTCCCTCATGTGCGCGACTGGCTTGGGATCACCGGGAGGATCGGAAGGCCAGAGTCGGAGCACCCGAAGCGGCCGGTGCTCGGCTGGGACTGCCCGCGCGTCGAGCCGAGCGGCGACAGGCTGTGG
>CAZDYI010000056.1:0-1648 GCA_964509765.1 uncultured Gammaproteobacteria bacterium | reverse complement strand
AACGAGGCGCGCACCAAGCAGCGCCAGACCTCGACGAAGATGGTCAAGTTCCGCCCCAACACCTTCGAGGGCGACTACAAGGTCAAGATGCAGAGGATCAGGCGCTTCCTCGGCGCCGGCGACAAGGTCAAGGTCGTCATGCAGTTCAAGGGCCGCGAGATCATCCACGCCCAGCACGGCTTCCAGCTGTTCCGCCGCATGGCCGACGAGATCGCCGACGCCGGATCGGTCGACGCCAAGCCGTCCGCCGAGGGCCGCTTCATACACATGGTGCTCGCGCCGGTGCCCGAGGGCAAGCGCGGCGCGGCGAAGGAGACGGAGAATGCCGTCAACGGCGAGTAGCTCGCTTCGGGCGCATCTTGCTGTTCGGTTATCCCCTCGGTTCGGCGCCGGCAGCTCATGGTTCAGCTGAGGGAGCCGCCCGGTCGGCGCTGACGGCGCGCGCCGCCGCCCGCCGGGGCTGACCGGGCCGGGGCCGCAGGCGATGGCAACCCGAAAGAGGAAGGCGGAACAGAGGGTGGCGGCGACCCTGAACTTTCCGGGTCGCACCCTGTATCACGCGGACAACCTGGGCGTCCTGCGGGGGATGAACAGCGGCACGGTCGACCTGATCGCGACCGACCCGCCGTTCAACAAGGGACGCGACTTCCACGCGACGCCCGACAGCCTGGCCGACGGGGCGTCGTTCCAGGACAGGTGGTCGTGGGAGGAGGACGTCCACGAGGAGTGGGTCGACCTCATCAAGGACGACTGGCCCGCGGTCTGGGAGGTGATTGACGCCGCGAAGGCCAGCTTCGGCGCGGACATGTCCGCGTTCCTGTGCTTCATGGGAGTGCGGATCATGGAGATGCGCCGCGTGCTCAAGGACACTGGGTCGATCTACCTGCACTGCGACCCGACCGCCAGCCACTACCTGAAGCTGATGATGGACGCGGTGTTCGGCCGCGGGAACTTCAGGAACGAGATCGTCTGGAGGATAGGATGGATCTCGGGGTACAAGACGCAGAAGAAGGGGTTCATAAGGAACCATGACGTGCTGCTGTACTACGTGAAGGGCCCCGGCTTCACGTTCAACAAGTTCTTCCTTCCCTATCCGACGGGCTACGTCCGGAGGGACGGGAAGCCACCGAACGGAAAGGGCATCCCGCTGGAGGACACCTGGAACTGCAACGCCGCCGACGTGCTCGACTCAATCATGATCAAGAGCTTCTCCAAGGAGAAGACAGGCTACCCAACGCAGAAGCCGCTCGCGTTGTACGAGCGGATCATCCGGGCCTCGAGCAGGGAGGGCGACATCGTGCTCGATCCCTTCTGCGGCTGCGCGACCACCCTAATCGCTGCGGAACGGCTGGGTCGCAACTGGGTCGGCATCGACATCTGGGACGAGGCTCACGAGATAGTGTGGGACAGGTTGCTCGGCGAGGGCCTTGCAGTGAAGGGTGCGAGGAAGAAAGGCCAGGGGCTGCTCGGGGAGAAAGACATCAGCTACGAGACTGTTGCCCCGGTCCGGACCGACGCGGGGGACGAGGCGGTTCCCCTGCTGAAGACCGTGGAGAAGATCGACGAGCCCAAGGGAGCGCGCAGGACGCGCAAGCAGATGCTGGAGTTCCTTATCGGCCGGCACGGGTGCAAGTGCTTCGGATGCGAC
>CAZDYI010000055.1:0-5015 GCA_964509765.1 uncultured Gammaproteobacteria bacterium | reverse complement strand
GGGCCCAGGCTCAGATCGTGCGCCTGTACGGCTCGATGGAGCTCGCGCCGGCGGTCGGCCTGTCGGACGTGATCGTCGACCTTACCGCGACCGGCGAGACCTTGCGCGCGAACGGCCTCGTCGAGGTCGAGAGCCTGATGGACGTCACGACCCACCTGGTCTTCAACCAGGCTGCATCCTGGCGCCGCTGCGGCGAGCTGGACGGACTCGCCGGGCGCCTCGTCGCTGCGAAGGGCTGAGGGCGGCAGGCAGGGAAGGCGCCCCGCTCGGGGGCGCGGCCAGGCTTCGGTGCCGGCAGAGGGATTCGAACCCCCGACCATCTGCTTACAAAGCAGTTGCTCTACCAGACTGAGCTACGCCGGCCGGCGCCAGTGTTGATTATCGCCGCTTTTGCGGCGGCAAGTCAACTATCGGGGCGTTGACTTCCTTACTGTGTTGCCCCGGTCGCGGCGCCGCGCCATCTGCTGCGCGGCCTCCTCGGCCGCGGTCGCGGCGGGCCCGGGTCCGTCGCCGTCGCCCTTTTCGGCTGAATGCTCTGCTGCGGGCCGCTCTCCGGCGTCCTGCTTCGGCGGGGAAGAGTCCTTGTCCCTTCCGTCGCCGTCCGCGCTCCCTTCGGGCGCGGCCGCGTGTTTCTGCTCGGGCGCCGGCGCCGGCGCGGGCCGGTCGGCCTTTGCCGCAGCCGCAGGCGGCTCGCCGTCAGCTTCCGGCTTGGGACGCTCGGCTCCCTGGGGTTCCGCTGCCGCGACAGGTGCGGGAGCTTTCCCGTCCCGTTCGCTCGGGGCCGGGGCAGGGGGCGCGGACCGGCTTTCGCTTGGCAGGCCCGGCTCCTTCTGCTCGGCTGGCTTGGCTTCGGCCTGCGGTCCGCCGTCGGTCTCCGGAGCGGTCCCGTCAGCAGCCGGCTTGGGCTTGCGCTCCTGCTTGGCCCTGTCGCCGGCCGGCTTGCCCCGCCGCCTCCTGGAGGGCTTGTCGGAGGCAGCGCCTTCGCCTTCGCCCTTGGCGGAATCGGCCTTGCCATCCTGCCTGTCCTCGCCCTCGCGCCTAGCGTCGGGCTTTCTCTTTCGCGTGCGCGATCGCGAGCGCCTCTTCTTCGCGCCCTCGGGCTTGCCGGCTCCGGGTGCTGCAGGCCTTGCCTGCCGGCCCTCCTGCTGCTCGGGCGCGGCCTCCGCTGCACCGGGCTGCCCGCCTTCGATCTGCTCCGAGCCGGAGAAGAACGACTGCAGGAACCTGCCGAGCGAGAACGCCGGCTTGCCAGGCTCGGGAACGGGGACGGCATCCGGCTGCACTTCACCGGGCTTCGCCTTCCCCCGGGCCTTCGCCTTGGCGGCGCCGGCCTTGGTCCCTGACTTGACCACGCCGGTGATCGCCGCGGGCATTTTCTTGCGCCCGGCGCCCTCGTCGTCGATGTAGGTGTCCCGGGTGATGTCGTCGAGCTTGTACTGCTCGAAGGAGGGCCGGTCGCCGTCCGCTCTCCTGTGCTTCTCGATCCGGAACCTGTGGTCGAAGCCGCGCACCGAGCTCGACGGCAGGATCACTATCCGCGCGCCGAAGTCGGACTGGAACCGCGCGAGGTCCTCCCGGCGCTCGTTGAGCAGGTAGGTAGCGACCTCCGTCGACAGCTCGGCGTAGATCGTCCCGACCTGCCTGCGGTTGAGGCAGGTGTCCTGGATGCGGTCGAGCATCGAGACCGCGAACGCGCGGACCGTCGGGGTCCTGCCGGTCCCCTCGCAGTTCGCGCAGCGCAGGGTGTGGGTGTCGTGCATCGAGCGGCCGACGTACTGCCGGGTCATCTCGAGCAGCCCGAACTGGGACAGCCCGCCGACGGTGATCTGCGCGCGGTCCGCGCGCACCGCCCGGCGGAAGGCGGACTCGAGCCGCTCGCGGTTCTGGTGGTTCTCCATGTCGATGAAGTCGATCACGATCTGCCCGGAGAGGTTCCGCAGGCGCAGCTGCGTCGCGATCTCGGCCGCGGCCTCCATGTTGGTGGAAAAGGCCGTGTTCTCTATCCCGCGCTGGCCGCGCGAGCGGCTCGAGTTGACGTCGATCGCGACGAGCGCCTCTGTTATGTCGATGACGATCTCGCCGCCCGAGGGCAGCTGGACCCTGCGCGAGACCAGCGCGTCGGTCTGGCTGAGCACCGCCTCGGGGAAAAGCGCCTCGTCCTTTCCGACGGTGCGCACCCGGTCGTCGAGCCCGGTCCCGACCTGCTCGAGCAGGCTGCGCACCTCCTGCTCGGTCTCCTCCTCGTCGCAGACGATCTCGTCTGTGTCGCGGGTGACGTACTCGGTCAGGCAGATGTTGACGATGTTGCGGTAGGCGTAGATCACCATCGGCGACTGCTGCTTGGCGAACACCTTCCGGATCAGGTCCCACAGCGAAAGCAGGCCGGCCTTCTCCCACTCGAGGGCGTCGACGCCCATGTCGAGGCCGTTCGAGCGGACGATCAGCGACATGTCGCTGCCGGGGTCGAGCTTGCCCTTGGCCTCCATGAGCCGTTCGCGCTCTGTGTCGTTCGCCTTGCGCGAGACCTTCAGCCCGTCGGGGTCCTTCTCGCGGGTCATCAGCAGCAGGTGGTTGCTGTTCATCTTGATCCGCGTGGTCAGCAGCTGGCCCTTCTTCTCGCGGGCGTCCTTTGTCACCTGGACGAGGATCGGCATGCCCTTCTCGAGCCGGTCGGCCATGCTGCCGCCCTTGCCGGGCAGCAGGCAGTCCTCGTGGATGTCGTTGAACTGCAGGAAGCCCTTGCGTGCGTCGCCGACGTCGACGAAGCAGGCCTCGAGCGAGGGCTCGATCTCGGTGATGATGCCGCAGAGTATCGTCCCGCGGCGGTCCTCCTGTCCCGAGAGGACGGAGAGGTAGTCGGTCAGCCTGCCGTTTTCGACGACCGCGATGCGGTTCTCTTCTTCATTGCGGGTGCTGAGCAGAATCTTGCGCATTGAGTTGACTCGAAGGGAAAGCGGAGCCCCTTGCCCGCGGCGCGGCCGTCATCGGCCATGTGCTTGTCAGTTGCCATGTCTCGACTGGCCTTCTGCGGGCGGCGGGTTCTCCGGTTGCTTGGGGCGCCAGGGTCCGATGAAGGCACTGCGGCGCCGGTGAATCCGTCCTGGAATACAATCCTCATTCCATCCAGGACGCCTGAAATTATAGCACGGCGCTCCTGCCCCAGGCGATGTCCGCAACTGCGACGACCACCAGCCCGCAGGCCGCAGGCGGGCCGAGCGCAAGGCTGCTGGAGGTCCCCGAGGGCGGCCAGCGCATAGACAACTTCCTGCTGCGCGAGCTCAAGGGCGTCCCGCGCATGCTGGTCTACCGCCTGCTGCGCAAGGGCAGGATCCGGCTCAACGGGGCGCGGGCGGCCCCGCGCGCGAAGCTAGCGGCCGGCGACGTCGTGAGCGTCCCGCCGCTTCGCACCGGCGAGCGCGCCGCCGGCCCTATCCGCGGCGACATCAGGCTGCCGGAGGCGGTCCTCGACGACCGCGACCTCCTCGTCTTCGACAAGCCCGCGGGGCTCGCGGTCCACGGCGGAAGCGGACTGAGCCACGGCCTGATCGAGGCCGCGCGCCAGGAGCTCGGCGAGCCCGGACTCGAGCTCGCGCACAGGCTCGACCGCGACACCTCCGGCCTCGTCGTGCTCGCGCGGACGAGGGCCGCGCTGCGCTCCTTCCACGAGCAGCTGCGCGCAGGCAAGGTGCGCAAGTCGTACCGCGCGCTGGTCCTCGGCAGGTGGTCGGAGGCGAACGCGAGGATCGAGCTGCCGCTGCGCAAGGTCCCGGCGTTGAGGGGCTCGAGGCGCTCGGTGGTCGCCGAGGGCGGGGCGCGGTCCGAGACCCGCTGCTCCTGCGAGAGGCAGCTTGCCGCGGGCGCAGCGCTGCGCGTCGCGCTGGTCACAGGCAAGACCCACCAGGCGAGGGTGCACCTCGCCGAGGTCGGCAACCCGATCCTCGGCGACTCGCGCTACGGCGACCGCAAGGCCAACGCCGAGGCGAGGAGGGCGGGCTGCCGCGGGCTGATGCTCCACGCTCACGGGCTGTCTTTCAGCCATCCGGGGACGGGGAAGAGGGTCGAACTCAGGAGCCCGCTCCCGGACAGGTTCGCGAAGGCCAGGAAGTGGCTCGGCCGCAGGGAAGGCGGCTGATGGCGGAGGTCGCCTTCCTCGGGACCGGGATCATGGGCTCCCGCATGGCTGTTCACATCGCCGCGGCAGGCCACGGCGTCCGCGCGTGGAACAGGACCGCGGACAAAGCCAAGGCGATCGAGCGCGAGGGGCTTACGGCCGTTGCGTCCCCGGCCGAGGCTGCGCAGGGCGCTTCGTTCGCTGTGCTCATGCTCAGCGACGGGCCCGCATGCGATTCCGTCCTCGACGGGATGGGCGTGTACGATGCCCTGGGCGAGGGCGCGACGGTAATCGTGATGTCGTCGACCGACGTCGCGTCGGCGAAGAGGCAGGCCGCCGCGTGCGCGGAACGAAAGCTCGGCTTCCTGGACGCGCCGGTCTCCGGCGGGGAAAAGGGCGCGGCTGAGGCGACGCTCCGGATCATGGCCGGGGGCGAGGAGGGCTGCTTCGATGCAGCAAGGCCGCTGCTCGAATGCATGGGCGCCCCCGTCCTGCTCGGCCCGGCCGGCAGCGGGCAGCTCGGCAAGCTCGTAAACCAGAACATCGTCGCGCTTACGATCATGGCCGTTGCGGAGTCGCTCGTGCTCGCCGAGCGCGGCGGACTGGACCTGGACAGGCTCCGCGAGGTCCTGCTCGGAGGCTTTGCGGACTCGACGGTCATGAGGCAGCACGCGCCCAGGATGATCGGGCGGGACTTCAAGCCGGGCGGGCCCGCCAAGCACCATCTCAAGGACCTGCGCGGCGTGATGGAAAGCGCGGCCGAGCTCGGGGTCGAGATGCCGATGCTTGAGCTTGCCGAGAAGGCGTTCGCCGAGTTCGTCGACAAGGGCGGCGCCGACATGGACCACAGCGGGATCGTCGAGCTGATGCGGGGGAACATGAAGTGAGCGAGCGCAAGGCGGTC
>CAZDYI010000054.1:0-4668 GCA_964509765.1 uncultured Gammaproteobacteria bacterium | reverse complement strand
CTCGGGCGACGCGGACATGCTCTCGCACACCGCGACCCACACGCTGACCCGCGACGCCTCGCTCGGGCTCAACTTCACCTACTACAACTTCATCGACGGCCAGGCGTTCATGGTCCGCAGGTCCCTCGGGGTCGGCAGCGCCTTCGGCCTCGACGGCGCGCGCGTCTGCGTCCAGACCGGGACAACCACAGAGGCCAACCTCGCGGACTTCTTCCGCTCGAACAACATGAGCTACGAGCAGGTCGCATACGAGACCGCTCCGGACACCCGCGAGGGCTTCGAGAGCGGCTACTGCGACGTGCTGACCACGGACGCATCCGGCCTCGCGTCGATACGCACCGAGCTCGACGACCCCTCTTCCGTGGTCATCCTGCCCGAGGTGATCTCGAAGGAGCCGCTCGGCCCCGTCGTCCGCCAGGGCGACGACGAGTTCCTCAACCTCGTCAGGTGGGTGCTGTACGCGATGATCAACGCAGAGGAGCTCGGGATCACCTCGGACAACGTCGGCAGGATGGCCACGGACCCCGAGGCGACGCCCGAGGTCAGGCGCCTCGTCGGGACCGAGGGCTCGATGTGCAGGCTCGTCAGCGAGTCGCTCTCCGACGGCTGCTTCGCCGACGTGATCGGGCAGGTCGGCAACTACGGCGAGGTCTACGAGGCCAATCTCGGCGAGAACACCCCGCTTGGGATCAGGCGCGAGGGGACCCCGAACGCGCTGTGGTCAAAGGGCGGGATACTGTACGCCCCGCCGCTGCGCTGAGCGCGCGGTGCTAGAATCCGTCCGCTTTGGACAGCAGCCATGGCTCACCTGACCTACCGACCATCGAAGATACGGCGCAAGCGCAAGCACGGCTTCCGCATGCGCATGCGCACCCGCCAGGGCCGAGCGATCATCAACGCCCGCAGGCGCAAGGGCCGCAGGCGCCTGTCGACCTGATGGCTTGTCCCCGCTTCGGGACCAGCGCCTGGCGACGCGGAGGGATTTCTCGAAGGTCCTGTCCGCGGGCAAGCGCCTGAACGGCGACAGCATCCGCGTAAGCCACATACGCGACGGGGACGGGCCCGCCCGCCTCGGGCTGGTCGTGCCCAAGCGCCTCACCGGAACGTCGGTCGCCCGCAACGCCCTGCGGCGGCGGCTGTCGGAAAGCTTCAGGGCGCGGGCCGAAGGCCTTGCGGGCATCTCCATGGTCGTCTCGCTGAGGGCGCCCTGCCGGGACGTCCCGTCCTCGCGCAAGGTCGCGGACGAGTTCGGCAGGCTGCTTGACGGCATCGCGCCGGGGCCCGGGTGATGGGAAGGGAAACGCTGCGGCTGTTCGTCACCGGGGCGTTCGCTTTCTGCGCGCTGATCCTGTACCAGCGCTGGGAGGTCTACACCCGGCCGGTCCAGGACGACGTCGCGCCGGCGCAGGCCCAGGAGGATGAAGGGCGCAGCCCGGACGTCCCCGCCGCTCCGGAGCCCTCCTCCTCGGATCTGCCGGAGGTGACCCAGCCGCTCGGAGAGTCGGGGAGCGACGTGCCCGAGGCCGCGCCCGAGGCTGAGGCGCCCGCAGGGGCTGTCGCGGTGACGGTCTCCAACGACTCGCTGCGCGCAGGCTTCGACGGCGCGGGCAACCTCGTCCGGCTCGACCTGCTGCGCCACCCGGTGACGCTCGACGGCGAGCCGCTCGCCCTGTTTTTCGCGGGATCGGAGCGCAGGTTCCTCCCGCAGACCGGCCTGCTCGGCGAGGGCCTGCCGAACCACCGCGACGAAGGCTGGAGGATCGAGAGGCCGCAGCCGGACTCGCTGAAGGTGACCGGAACCTGGGAAGGCGACGGCGTTACCGTGCTGCGCTCGTTCGAGCTGCCCGAGGCCGGCTACCTGATCTCGGTCTCGTACGTCGTGACCAACAACGGCGACCGGGACCTGGCCGGGCACGCCTACTTCCAGCTGCTGCGCGACAGCGAGGAGCCGATCGACTACAGCGCGCAGATCCCGTCGTTCTACGGCGCCGCGGTCTACACCGACGAGGAGAAGTACGCGAAGCACGACTTCGACGAGCTCGAGAACTACCCCCGGCGCTCGGACGACGGCTGGATAGCCATCGTCCAGCGCTACTTCATGGCGGCCTGGCTCGACGGCGGGACCGCGCGCGAGAACTACATGCGCAACCTCGACAGCGGCGACGTCTCGGTCGGCGTCATCAGGGCGCTCGGCTCGCTCGGGCCCGGCGAGACCGTCGCCTTGCACCAGCCGCTGTACGCGGGCGCGCTCGAGCAGAAGGTCCTAGGAACGATCGACCCCGAGGTCGGCAAGGACGTCAAGCTCGCGGTGGACTACGGCTTTTTGACGATCCTCGCGGCGCCGCTGTTTTCCTTCCTCGCTTTCATCAACGACTACGCGCTCAACTGGGGGGTGTCGATCATCCTGCTCACGCTGGTGATCAAGATCGTGTTCTTCCCGCTGATGGCAAAGTCCTACCGGTCGATGGCGCGGATGAAGAACCTCGCGCCGAAGATGCAGAAGCTCAAGGAGCGCTACGGCGACGACCGCCAGGAGCTGCAGAAGGCGACGATGGAGATGTACCGCAAGGAGAAGATCAACCCGCTCGGCGGCTGCCTGCCGATCCTCATCCAGATCCCGGTGTTCATCGCGCTCTACTGGATGCTGCTCGAGGCGGTAGAGCTGCGCCAGGCGCCGTTCGGGGTGTGGATCCGCGACCTGTCGAGCCCCGACCCGCTTTTCATCCTGCCCGTGATCCTCGGCGCGTCCATGTACGGGCAGTTCAAGCTCAACCCCACCCCGCCGGACCCGACGCAGGCGATGATCATGAAGATCATGCCGATAGGCTTCGCGGCGTTCTCGATCATCATGCCGTCGGGCCTGGTCCTGTACTGGATCACCAACACGCTGCTGTCGATCGCGCAGCAGTGGCACATCACCCGCGCGATCGCCGCCGAGGCGAAGGGCAGCAAGAAGCCGAAGATTGCCGAAAAGCCCAGGGACAAGAAGCAGAAGGGCTGAGCCGATAGCCGCGGTCGCCACCCCGCGCGGCGCGGGCGGGATCGGCATCGTCCGGGTGTCCGGCGCGGACGTCGGCGGCATCGAGGTAGGCGTCCTGGACCGGCCCGCCCGGCCAGGAAGGGCCTCGCTGCGGAACTTCGTCGACGCGGACGGCGGGACCATCGACAGCGGGATAGCGCTGCGGTTCCCCGCCCCGCGCTCGTTCACCGGCGAGGACGTGCTCGAGCTGCAGGGACACGGCGGGCCCGCGGTCATGGCCCGGCTGCTGCGCAGGTGCGTCGAGCTCGGCGCCCGGCATGCCGAGCCCGGCGAGTTCTCGCTGCGCGCGTTCGAGAACGGCCGGATCGACCTCGCGCAGGCCGAGGGCATGGCCGACCTGGTCGGCGCGACGACCGAGGAGGCCGCGCGGATGGCCGCGGCGAGCATGCGCGGGGCGCTCGGCGAGCGGGCGAGGTCGTTCGCTGGGGAGCTCACAGCGGTGCGGGGCGAGATCGAGGCGGCGATCGACTTCTCCGACGAGGACATCACGCCCGCCGGCGGCGAGGAGATCCTCGGCCGGCTGAAAAAGCTGCGCGAGGGCCTGTCAGCGCTCGCAGCAGAGTGCCGCAGGTCCGTCTCCTTCGGCCGCGGGGCGACTGTCGCGCTAGCCGGCGAGCCCAACGCGGGCAAGTCGAGCCTGCTCAACCTGCTGAGCTCGAGGAGCGCGGCCATAGTCGACGAGGAGCCGGGCACCACCCGCGACGTGGTCTCGGCAACCTGCGACATCGGCGGGGTGCCAGTCACGCTGCTCGACACCGCCGGCCTGCGCGACGGCGGCGGCAAGGTCGAGCGGGAGGGCATGCGCCGCGCGCGCGAGGCGATGGAGGAAGCCGACCACGTGGTGCAGGTCCACGACGTCACGGCGGGTCCCGTCCCGGCGGACATCGGAACCGAGCCGGCGCTGGTCGTGCTCAACAAGGTCGACCTTGCCGGGGACGCCTTGAAGGCCGGCGAAGGCGAGGTCGCTGTCTCGGCGAAGACCGGCAAGAACCTCGACGGACTCGTCGCCGCGCTCGCTGAGCTGTGCGGGGCGGCAGGCGAGGCCCCGGCCTTCCTCGCCCGCGAGCGGCACGCGGACGCCTTTGCCAAGGCATCCGATGAGGTCTCGCTCGCGCTCGGCGCCGGCCTCGGGATGACCGAGGTACCCGCCGAGCACCTGCGCGCCGCCGGTGAGGCCCTCGGCTCCGTGACCGGCGAGGTCAGCGCCGACGACCTGCTCGGGGAGATCTTCTCGCGGTTCTGCATAGGCAAGTGACGGGCCGCGCTTTGGTAACATCATCCCGGCCATGGCCGAAAAGGTGACGAAGACTCCCGAGGAGTGGCGGGCGCAGCTCAGCCCGACGCAGTACGCGGTCACCCGCGAGAAGGGAACGGAGCCTCCCTTCACGGGGGCCTACAACGGCTGCAAGAGGGACGGGACTTACCGCTGCGTGTGCTGCGGGGCGGCGCTGTTCTCGTCCGACGACAAGTTCGACTCCGGCACCGGCTGGCCGAGCTACACGAGGCCGGTCGACAAGGCGGCGGTGAACAACGTGCGCGACGAGAGCCACGGCATGGTGCGCGTCGAGGTGACCTGCGCGGCCTGCGACGCGCACCTCGGCCACGTCTTCCCCGACGGGCCCAAGGAC
>CAZDYI010000053.1:0-4065 GCA_964509765.1 uncultured Gammaproteobacteria bacterium | reverse complement strand
GCGCCCGACGCGGCCAGCGCCAGCGCAATGGCGGCTGCGAGCGCCCTCAACCTACCAGCCCCGCCCCGGCCATGGCCTCTGCCAGCCGCTCCCTCTGCCTGCGCAGGACGTCCTGCGGGGCCGCCACGCAGCCCTCGCCGGGGTCGCCCTCCGCCCTCGGCGGGGCCCGGAAGTCGAACCCCTCGCCCGAGCTCAGCCGGGCGAACTCCTCGTCGCCGTCGGTCCAGAAGAACCGCGCCATCGACTTCTCGTACTCCCAGTACTGCGGCAGGGTGTAGTAGATCGCCCCCGGCGGGCCGTCGCGGCCCGGCAGGCGGCGCCTCTCGCCGAGCCGGCCGACGAAGACGTAGAAGGCGTCGTCCGGCGGCAGGAACTCGAGCCGGTAGCCGACCTCGCGGTCCGGCGAGGTCATGTCGAAGGTGCCGAGCGTCGGCCGGTCGTCGCTCGTTTCCGCGAGCCAGGCCGCCGAGTCGCCCGAGATGAAGCTCGCCGCGCGGCGCATCGTCTCCCCGTCGCGGTGCGGGTAGAGCTCGTTCGACCGCTTGGCGGCGACCACCCGGATCGGGCCCTCCCTCGGGAACGCCGGGTCCGCGCCGACCAAGTAGGTGCGCATGTAGTTGTGCTGCTGGAGCATGACCGCGACGGGGCTGTCCGCCTCGTCGAGGGCGACCACCGCCGCGGTGTAGTGGTCGAGCTGGTGCCAGTCGTCCAGGTCGCCGAAGGCCGACATCAAGAGGCCTTGCCAGCCCTCGACCCCGACGGCGATCCCGGACGTGCGGAAGGCGAAGTGGTAGCGCAGGAAGGTCCAGCCGCGCTCGGCAGGGTCGAGACCCGGCAGGACGACGGTGCCGTAGTGGACGCTGCCGTAGCCGGCCGGGGAGACCGCGCCGCCGCCGGGCTTGTGGGTGAAGGTCGCGCTCGGGTCGAGCTTGACCTCGTTGATCGCCTGCCGGTCCACGCCGGAGTTGTCCTCGCGGCCGTCGACCCGCAGCGTGCCCGAGGCGATGTAGTCGGCGTAGAAGTCCAGCGGGCCCTCGCTGCCTTCGGACACATACAGCACGGGCCGGTGGCGCTCAAGGAGCCTTCGCTCCCGAGCGTCGGGCAGGCTGTCCGACTGGGCGGCCCTCAGGCACTCGAATCCCGGCAACTCAGAAAACATGCTCTCCTCGCCGGCGCAGCCCGCAAGGGTTGCGGCCAGCAACACGGGGCCGGCAGCCGTTGCGCGCATCGTCGGGTTCATTCGGGCGATTATAGAGAAACCGCCGCGCGGGACGGGCGCAGGCATCCGCCTGCCGGCCTTCCGATCACCCGCCGCTCGCCGCGCTGAGCGGCCCGGATCCTCGCCGGTCCTGCGTTAGGATGCTTTGCGGGCATGTCCCTTCACAGGATGGTGTATGATTCGCTCCTCATATGAGGCTAACAGGAAGGAGAACAATGAAAGGAAACTGTGAATGACTGACTCAAAAACCGACCGCGACATCTGGGACGCCATCCACGGAAGCATCCCCTTCAGCATGGCCATGCTCATGCTGATCGACTCTGATCCGTTCCAGCGGCTCCGCCACGTCCACCAGCTGGCGCTGACGTTCCTGGTGTATCCAGGGGCGACGCACAAGCGCTTCGAGCACTCGCTCGGGGTGGCGTACCTCGCCGGCCTGGTCTTCGACGTGGTCACCAACCCGAAGAACCTGTCAGCCGAGGCGCTGCTGGCGTATCCCGAGCTCCATGACAAGGCCTGGCTCAGTTACTGGCGCGACGTCGTGGTCTTGGCGGCGCTGTGCCACGACCTGGGCCACCTGCCGTTCTCGCACGCTGCGGAGAAGCGGCTGCTGCCTGAGGGGTGGACCCACGAGCGGATGACGCTCGAGATCATCCGCAGCGAGGCCATGCGGAAGCTGTTGGCCTCCATTGATCCCGGGATCAATCCCGAGGACATCGCGAAGGTTGCGGTCGGCAAGAAGGTGTATCTCAAGGACACCGAAAAAGAGATGGGCAACCTCGAGGCAGTCCTTTCCGAGATCATCATCGGCGACGCTTTCGGTGTCGACCGAATGGACTACCTGCTGCGGGACGCGCACAACTGCGGCCTGGCATACGGCAAGTTCGACTACCTCCGGCTGGTCAACACGCTGAGGATATTGCCCGGCTCGTCAAGCACAAACGGTGTGAAAGCCCCGGTCCTCGGGCTGGAGTATGGCGGCCTGCATGCGTCCGAGTCCTTGATGATGGCGCGCTACTTCCTGTACTCCCGGGTGTACTTCCACCCGGTGCGGCGGATCTACGACAGGCACCTGGCGAACTTCATGCTGGCGAGGCCGGAGTTCGCGAAAAAGTTCCCCGTGAAGGTTGATGAGTTCCTGGACATCAACGACAACCATATTCTCGCCATGATCCAGAAGGCGGCGAAGGATAGGGGCGAGCCTGGACACGCGGACGCACGCAGGCTGCACAGGCGCGAGCACTTCAGGCTGGTGTGCGACGCTGCGGTCGGGACCGGCCTTGCAGACTTGGTCGAGGACAGCCCGATGCACAAGGAGCTTCATGCCCGCTTCGGAGAGGAGAACATATTTCTCGATGAGTACGAGGAGGACCCCCAGAAGAAATTCAACTTCCCGGTGAGGCTGCGTGACGGCGAGGTTCTGCCCGCCTCGAAGGCGTCCAGGCTGCTGCGGAACATGCCCCGGGTGAAGGTCGGGTACCTGTTTGCTGATAGAATGATGGCTGAGGACGTGAAGGAATGGCTAGAGCCAAGGAGAAGGAAATGAACCCGGCAGAGTCGGCGCTAGCCCCAGTCGAGCCCGAGGTCTCGGAGCAGCCGATGTCGAACCTCGAGAGGCTGCTCAAGCCGAGGGAGGATCCCGGCAGGCCGCTGGCGAACAGCATCGCAATGCGATGCGCGTTCCTGATGCTCCTGGTCAAGGAGATGAAGGCCGCGGGCAACGAGTGCTGGAATGACAGCATAGAGCACGCGGTATTCGTGCTCATGCAGCTGGACGACCCTGGTCTCGGCTACGAGTTCTACCCAAGTCTGCTGGGACCCGAGAGCAAGCGTCTGGAGATGGACATGAACGCCTTGCTCGACGCCGGGTGGGCGACAGAGGGCGACTGCCGCGACGGTCTGACCCTCAAGGTGACCGAGGAGGGCGAGCGGTTCATGGAGGAGTGCCCCGTCACGATCGGGAGGTGCAGGTCGTCAGTTGAGAAGACGGTCCGCATAGCCGGGCCTAAGTCCAACGTTGAGCTGATGATGCTGGCCACGGCGATGTTCCTGATCCGAAAGACCAGGGACGGCAGGGAGATGTCTGAGCCAGAACTCGTTGACTACTACCTCAGGACCAGGCGGATGTCGGACAGGTCGGAAGTCCGGGACAGGGTGGACGAGGCGCTGGCCCTGCTTTCTAAGGAGCCTGTCAAGGAGCCGGTTCACGCCTGACGGCCATCCGGCGCCTGCCACGCGGGCCGGAACAACAACCCGCCTGTCCTGAGTTTGAATCCTTCGCCGGCCTGATTCCTGCCGGCATGGTGTAGCATGCTGGTTCTTCCTGGAATGAACACAACTGAGCCTGTGCTAGCCCCAGTCGAGCCCGAGGCATCGGACCCGCCGATGTCGAACCTCGAGAGGTGGCGCAAGCCCAGGGAGTACCCTGACAGGCCCATCTCGGACATCAAGGCCATGCGGTGCGCGTTCCTGATGCTTCTGGTCAGGGAAATGAAGGTCGCCGGGAACGAGTGCTTCAACCTGAGCGTTGATCACGCCGTCTTCGTGCTTATGCAGCTGGGAGACCCCGGGCTCGGCTACGAGTTCCGCCTGAGCCTTCTGGGACCCGAAAGCGAGCGGGCGGGGATGGACATGGGTGCCATGATCGACGCCGGATGGGCGGCCTGGGGCGATTGCCGCGACGGGCTGACGCTCAAGGTGACCGAGGAGGGCAGGAGCTTCATGGAGGAGTGCCCCGTCACGATCGAGCGGTGCCGTCCTTCCGTCGAGGAGACTGTCCGCATAGCCGGACGGAAGTCCAACTATGATCTGATGATGCTGGCAACGGCCTTGTACCTGATCCAGTC
>CAZDYI010000052.1:0-11134 GCA_964509765.1 uncultured Gammaproteobacteria bacterium | reverse complement strand
GCGGCCATCTTCGACAGCCGCTCGACCAGGGCGGCGACCGCCTCGGCGAACCTCCCGACCTCGCCGGCGTCGTTGCCCGCGCCGAGCGAGACCCGCACCGCGGTGCGCGCCTCCTGCTCCTCGAGGCCCATCGCGAGCAGGACGTGGCTCGGCTCGTTCTTGGTGCTCGCGCAAGCCGAGCCCGACGCGACCGCGAAGCCGGACTGGTCGAGCATGACCACGAGCGACTCGCCCTCGATCCCGGGGACGCCGAAGTAGCAGGTGTTCGGGAGGCGCTCAGCGCCCTTGCCGAAGATCCGCGCCCCGCAGCCCTCGAGCCTCTCCTCGAGTCCGTCGCGCAGCGCAGACAGCCGCGCGGCCTCGTCCTTCTGCCGCTTGGCCGCAAGCTCGGCGGCGACTCCGAAGCCGACTATGCCGGGGACGTTCAGGGTGCCCGAGCGCGCGCCCTCCTCGTGGCCGCCGCCTTCCATCAGGGGCTCGAACCCGACGCCGGCCTTGACGACGAGCGCCGCAACGCCCATTGGGCCGCGCGCCTTGTGCCCGGAGACGGTCATCGCGTCGACGCCCAGGGCCGCGAAGTCGACCCCGACCTTGCCTAGCGCCTGGGCGGCGTCGGTGTGGACGACGGCGTTGCGCGCATGGCCGGCCTCGGCCACGCGGGCGACGTCCTGGATCACGCCGGACTCGTTGTTGGCGAGCATCACGGACACGATCGACACCGGCGAGTCCTCGAGGGTGCGCCCGAGGTCGTCGAAGTCGAGCAGGCCCCTGTCGTCCACCCCGACGGGGATGAACGCGTGACCGCGCCTTTGCATGGCCCGCGCCGCGCAGTGCACACACGGGTGCTCGACCGCGGAGGTGACGATCGTGCGGGCCTCGGACAGTGTCGCGACGCCCTTGACGATCGTGTTGTTGCTCTCGGTCCCCGACGAGGTGAACACGACCTCGGACGGCCTGGCGTTGACGGCGCTTGCCACCTGCTCTCGGGCGCGCTCGACGGCGTCGTGCGCCCGGCGGCCCTCCTCGTGGCGGGACGACGCGTTGCCGGCGGGCCCGCGCAGGTGCGGCTCCATCGCCTCGAGGACCTCGGGGTCCAGGGGCGCGGTCGCGTTGTGGTCGAAGTAGGCGCGCTGCATGCCGGCCGGGCGCCGCACAGCGCGCGGCGCCGAAGTCGTCTCGTCAGGGGCGATTCTATCCCGCCAAAGCGGGCGGGAAGCGCAGGTCCTAGCCCGCGAACTCCAGCGACTCGTTGATCATCGAGACCGAGTTCAGCGTGTAGTAGTGGAGGTCCATCCCGTCGCGCGCCATCCGCTCGCTCATGCTCCCGAGCAGCGAGGCCGCGATCTCCCTGCGGCCTTCCCTGTCCGCGGCCTCGAAGCGGTCGCGCAGGCCCTGCGGGAACGGCGCGCCGCAGCGCTCGGAGAAGCCGAGCGCCCTCTCGTAGTTGCGGACAGGCAGCAGGCCGGCCGAGACCTTAACGTCGAGCCCAGCCTCACTGACCGACCGGTGGAACGAAAGCAGGATGTCCTCGTCGTAGCAGATCTGGGTGATCACCCTCGTAGCGCCGGCCCGGACCTTGCGCGCGAGGAACTCGACGTCCCGCGCAGCCGACGCCGCCTCCGGGTGGCCGCCGGGATAGCCCGCGACGCAGACCTCCTCGAAGCCGCCGTGCTCGGCGATCATCGCGACGAACTCGTCGGTCGCGACGGAGTCCCCGGGCGGGCTTCCGGCCGGCGGCGCGTCGCCGCGCAGGGCCACGATCCGCGTGATCCCCTCGCCCGCGATCCTGTCGAGCTGCTCGGCGATCAGCTTGCGGCTCTTTCCGCCGCAGAGCATGTGCGCCGCGGGGACGTGCCCCGCGTCGCGCACCTTGCGGCACAGGTCCAGGGTGAGGCCGAAGTCGTTCTTCGTGCAGGTGACTGAAACGAACAGGGGCGTGCCGGCAAAGGCCAGCACCGCCTCGAGCGCCTTGCCGTCGTCCCCCTTCAGGCTGGGGTAAATCTCAAGACTTACCCCGGGCCTTGGCCCGCCTATGTCCTAGGCCCCGCTCAGGATGCGGCGCCGGACTCGCGGAGCCGCTCCGCCGCCTTGACCATGTTGCGCAGGGCGAGCCTGGTCTCCTCCCAGCCGCGGGTCTTGAGGCCGCAGTCCGGGTTGACCCACAGCCGCTCGGCGGGCACCCACTCCATCGCCTTGCGCAGCAGCTCCTCCATCTCGCCGACCTCCGGCACGCGAGGCGAGTGCACGTCGTACACTCCGGGGCCCACGCCGGCGCTGTGGCCGCTCTCGGACAGCGCCGAAAGGACGGACATGTCCGTGCGCGAGGTCTCGAGCGAGATCACGTCCGCGTCCATCGCGGCGATCGCCGCGGCGACGTCGTTGAACTCGCCGTAGCACATGTGGGTGTGGATCTGCGCCTCGCAGCCCTCGACTATCCTGTTGAAGGAGGCGACCGCCTGGGCGAGGTACGCCGGCCGCTCGCCGGCGCGCAGCGGCAGCCCCTCGCGCAGGGCCGGCTCGTCGATCTGGATCGCCGGCAGGCCGGCGCGCCCGAGGTCCGCGACCTCGTCGCGCAGGGCGTCCGCGATCTCGAACGCGGTCCTCATCCGCGGAGCGTCCGCGCGCGGGAACGACCAGCAGATGATCGTCACGGGCCCGGTGAGCATGCCCTTCATCGGCCGGTCGGTCAGGCCCGCGGCGTACTCGCTCCAGCGCAGCGTCATCGGCTCGGGGCGCGAGACCGCGCCGTGGATGATCGGCGGGCGGGTGGCGCGCGAGCCGTAGCTCTGCACCCAGCCGTTGCGGGGGGCGTCGATGCCGTCGAGGAGGTTCGCGAAGTACTCGACCATGTCGTTGCGCTCGCACTCGCCGTGGACGAGCATGTCCAGGCCGAGCTCCTCCTGCGCGGCGACGCACTCCCTGATCTCGTCGCGCATCCGCTCGTCGTACTCGTCTGTGCCGATCTCCTTCTTGCGCCACTGCGCGCGCGCCTTGCGGATCTCCGCGGTCTGCGGCAGGGAGCCGATCGTCGTCGTCGGCATGAAAACGCCGCTGAGTCCGGTCTCGCCGCCGCGCTCGCTCGGCTTGAGGTCGCCCGCGGGCAGGCTCCCGTCGACCCAGCCGGGGTCCGAGACCGGGAAGGCGGGCGAGCTTGCGAACAGCTCGCGGTCCGCGTCGGTCGCCTCGCCGGACAGGGTCCTCGCAAGGGCCGCGATCTCGTCGAGCTTCTGCCGGGCGAAGGCTATGGGCAGGCCCTTGTCCAGGAGCTCCTTCTCTCCGGATGCGTCGACCGGGACGTGGATCATCGGGCACGAGCTTCCCACCCACAGCCCGCCGTCGCGGCCCGCGAGCGGCGCGAGCGCCTTCTCGAGCTCGGGCAAGTTGGCCCGCCAGACGTTGCGTCCGTCGACCGCCCCGACCGAAAGCGCCTTGCCGGCGAAGCGCCGGTCGGCGGCCTCGAGGTCGGACAGGCCGTTGCGCAGGTCGACGTGAAAGCCCTCGACGCCGAGGTTCGAGACCAGGTCGACCTGGCCGCCGGCGCTCCCGTAGTAGTTCGCGACCATCACCTTCGGCCGGTCGGCCTCGTGGATGAAGCCCTCGTAGACGGCCTCCATCGCCTTTCTCCACTCCTCGGGCATGTCGAGCGACAGGACCGGCTCGTCGAGCTGGAGCCACTCCGCCCCGGCCGCCTTGAGCCGCGCCGCTGCCGCGGCGTACGGCTTGTGGATACGGGACGCGGCCTCGAGCTTGTCGGGATGGAACTCGCCCTTGCCCTCGAGCTTCGCGAGGTACAGGAAGGTTACCGGCCCCGTCATGACCGCCTTGACCGGCAGGCCGGCCTCGGCCGCCTCGCGGGCCTGGGTCACCGCGTCGGCCGGCTGCGCGCCCGCGCTCGCGCAGGAGAACTGCTGGCCCGGCTCGAGCTCGGGGACCAGGTAGTGGTAGTTGGTGTTGAACCACTTCTTCATCTCGCAGGCCCGGCCGCCCTCGCCGCCGCGCGCCATCGAAAAGCAGCGGGCGAGGCGGTCGCCGCCGTTCTCGTGGCGGGCCGGGACCACGCCGAATGCCTCGGCGAGCTCGAGGACGTGGTCGTAGTACGCGAAGTCGCCGGCTGTGACCGCCGTCATCCCGCCGCCGGCCTGGGCGCGCCAGTTGGCCCGGCGCACCTCGAGCAGCTCGGCCGCGAGCTCCTCCTCGCCGGCCTTGCCGGACCAGTGGCGCTCGAGCGCCCACTTGAGCTCGCGCCTGGGGCCGAGCCTCGGGTAGCCCAGCACGTGGGCCTGAACCTTGGTTTCGCTCATGAGTTCCTGGGGGCGCTTCCCCTGCGTTCGCGCTGCTGAAAACGGCGGGATTATATTACGGCGGGAGCGGAAGGGCGATGGGCTAGAATGCCCGCCATGCCGCCCGCAGCGCCATGAAGGAAAACCTCAAGGAGCTCACCGGGCACACCTACTACGAGGCGGTCGAGATCCTCACCGACCTCGCCGCGAAGCGCTTCGGCGACCTGCGCCACCCCGAGGCGAGCACCGAGGTGCTCGGCATCGCCCGCGGCGGGCTGATACCGGCGACCTACTTCGTCTACCGGCTCGGCTGCCCGCTCAACGTCCTCTACCTGCGCTCGTACCCCGAGCCCAACGTCCAGAAGGCCGTCGAGGCCTACGGCGTGCTTCCGTTCCGCACCAAGCCGCTGCCCAAGCGGATCATCGTCGTAGACGACATCCAGGACACCGGCCAGTCGTTCGAGTTCGTCAAGGAGTTCTTCAGGACGAACTTCGGCGAGTTCGAGACCGAGCTGGTCTACTGCGCGGTCGTGTTCCGCGAGCGCGAGGGCATGAGCCCGCCCGACCTCTACGGAGTCAAGACGAAGTCGGAGGACTGGGTGCACTTCCCCTACGACCCCGGCATCGACTGACCCCGGGCGGGGAGCATTCCGGCATGGCGAGGATGCTGCGCGGCCAGGGCGCCGCAGACAGGATGCTGATGGAGTGCGGGGTGAAGATCTTCGCCCTGCGCGAGCAGGGCTTCCACCCGGCGATGGCGTCCGTCGTCGTGGGGAGCGACAGGATCATGCTCGACGCGGCCGAGCAGGTGCGGCTCGCCTGCGCGCGGATCTCCATGGACCACAGGACCGAGCACTTCGGCGAGTACGCGAGCGACGAGGACGTGATCAAGTGCATAGACTCCCTCAACGACGACGACAGGTGGCACGGCATCCACCTCGGCATGCCGCTGCCCGAGGGCCGCGACCCCCTTCCGCTCGTCTCGGCGATCCTTCCGCGCAAGGACGCGACCGGCCTCAACCCGCTTAACATCGGCAGGTTTCTCGAGGGCATCCCGAACACACCCGAGGCCGCGACCGCCAAGGCCTTGATGGTCCAGCTGCAGGAGTCCAAGGTCAAGCCCAAGGGGCTCAAGGCCGCAGTCGTCGGCCGCGACTGGACGGCATGCCGGCCCGTCGCGGCGATGCTGAGCCGCGCCGGCGCGACGGTCACCGCTCTCGGCCGCGACGACCCGGACCTCAAGGCGACGTGCCGACAGGCGGACATCCTCGTGGTGCGCGAGAACGAGCCCGGGCTGATCAAGGGCGACATGGTCAAGCCGGGCTCGGTCGTTATCGATGCCGGGCTCACCCGGGAGGAGGACCGAGTGAGCGGCGACGTCGACCTCAAGACCGCCGCGCCGATCGCCAAGTACCTGTCGACCGCGCCGGGCGGCTTCGAGCCGGTCGAGGTCGCGGTCCACCTGCGCAACACGCTCCGCAACGCGATGCTCCGCGAGTCGATCAGGCGCAGGATGGAAAAGCGCGAAAAGGCGGCAGCGGCGGCGAAGGAAGGGCCGGAAAACATATAATCCCCCCGCCGTTGCGCAAAGCAACGCTCTGTGCCGGGGTATGGCGCAGCCTGGTAGCGCGCCTGCTTCGGGAGCAGGAGGTCGTGAGTTCGAATCTCACTACCCCGACCATCTTTTCGGCCAGGGCGTAGACCGCGCAGGCGCGCGGAGTCAGCCGCCTTCCCTGCCGGCCTCCTCAAACGCCAGCCTGATCGCGTCGGCGGTGAAGCCGCGCTGGTCGAGGAACCTGCGCAGCCGGTCGCGCTCCCCCTGCCCCTCGGGCAGCTGACCCTTGGTCTTTTTCTCGAGCGCCGCGCGCGCGCGGTCCTCCTCGGGTCCGAGCCTCTCGGCCATCACCTCTTGCGCGAGCTCGCGGTCGACCCCGCGCACCGCGAGCTCGCGGGCGATCCTGCCGTTGCCCCACTGCTCCGCGCGCACGCGGATGATCTCCTCGGCGAACCTCCGGTCGGACAGAAGCCCGTCGGCCTCGAGGCGCCCGAGCGCGCGCTCGATCTCCCCGCGCCTATCGGGGCCGAGCCGCGACGTGAGCTTGGCGAGAAGCTCGCTGTGCGTGTGCTCGCGCCTGGCGAGCAGGGCCGTCGCCCTGCGCAGCGCCTCGCTCAACCCGCCTGTTCGGCGACTTCGCCCTTCTCCTCTTCGGGCGCCTCGTCCGCGTCGGCCGGCGAGGCCTTGCCGAGGATCTCGTCGCGGAGCCTGTCGGCGACCTCGGGGTGGTCCTTGAGGTACAGGCGCGAGTTCTCCCGGCCCTGGCCGATGCGGTTGCCGCCGTAGCTGTACCAGGCGCCCGACTTCTGCACGAGCCCCTCGGCGGTGCCCATCTCGATGAGCTCGGCCTCCTGGGAGACGCCCTCGCCGTAGATGATGTCGAACAGCGCGCGCCTGCCCGGCGAGGCCATCTTGTTCTTGACGACCTTCACCCGGGTCTCGTTGCCGACGATCTCGTCGCCCTGCTTGACCGGGCCGACGCGCCTGATCTCGAGGCGGACCGACGAGTAGAACTTCAGGGCGTTGCCGCCTGTTGTCGTCTCGGGATTGCCGTACATCACGCCGATCTTCATCCGGATCTGGTTGATGAACACGACGAGCGTGTTCGAGGACTTGATCGTGCCGGTGAGCTTGCGCAGCGCCTGCGACATCAGCCGCGCGTGCAGGCCGACGTGCGAGTCTCCCATCTCGCCGTCGATCTCGGCCTTGGGCGTGAGCGCCGCGACCGAGTCGATGACGATGATGTCGACGGAGTTCGAGCGCACGAGCGCGTCGACGATCTCGAGCGCCTGCTCTCCGGAGTCGGGCTGGGACAGGAGCAGGTTCGGCACGTCGATGCCGAGCCTGGCTGCGTAGGCCGGGTCGAGCGCGTGCTCGGCGTCGACGAACGCGGCGATGCCGCCGTCGCGCTGCGCGTTGGCGACCGCCTGGAGCGCGATGGTCGTCTTGCCGGACGACTCCGGGCCGTAGATCTCGACGATCCGCCCGCGCGGCAGGCCGCCGATCCCGAGCGCGACGTCGAGTCCGATCGACCCGGTCGAGATCGCGCGCGCGCCGACGTCCTCGACGGTCTGGTCGCCCATGCGCATGATCGCGCCCTTGCCGTGCTTCTTCTCGAGCATGGCGAGCGTGTCCTTGAGGCTCTTGTCCTTGTCCTTCGTAGCTATTGCCTAAAACTCCCTGCCGCGAGGTTTTTTTGCGGCCGTGCGGCTATGTTTATATCACCCCCGCCGGCCGCCCAGCGAGGGGGGTTGAATTTTTCGAGATGGTGACTATCTATCGGTGTGAAGGCAACCCCATCGGAGGTAACCCCATGACCACTTCAGACCTAATCGAGAGCTTCTTCCCGAGCTCGCCCTTCCGCGCGGGCTTCCCGCTCGCCGACAGCAACCTTCGGGTCGACATCAGCGAGAGCGACAAGGCCTACGTCATCAAGGCCGACGTCCCCGGGATCGACAAGGAGGGCCTGGACGTGCAGTTCCACGACAGCGTCCTGACGATCTCGGCGTCCGCCAAGGGCGGGTCCGAGAGCGAGTCGGGCGAGGGCAGCGAGCGCGTGATCCACCGCGAGCGCTACACCGGCAGGTTCGAGCGGAGCTTCAAGTTCGGCAAGGAGATCGACTCCGACAGCGTCAAGGCGAAGCTCGACGACGGCGTCCTGACCGTCACCGTCTCCAAGCGCGACCCCGAGGTCGCCAGGAAGGAACGGGCAATCACGATCGAGTAAGCACCTCCTCCCGCGGCCGCGCGGCCTTCGCGCCGCGCAGCCGCGGCGTTGCTCGATCCGCGGACGGGCGGCGGCGGTTCTCCTTGGAGCCGGCCTCCTTCGGGAAGCCGGTTTCCCGCCTCCGCCCGCGCCGCCTTTTTCCAACGCGCGGCGGCCGCAGAATGCCGCCATCCTGCGAAAATTACCCGCATGGACGGAAGCCCCATGCGCTTCGACGTCGCCGTCGTCGGCGCCGGCCTGGCCGGGCTCGCGACGGCGCTGTGCCTCGACCCGCGCCTGAGGGTCGCTGTCCTGTGCAAGGGCAATGCCCCCGGCGGCGCCTCGGGCTGGGCCCAGGGCGGGCTCGCCGCGGCGGTCACAGCCGCAGACAGCCTTGAGGACCACATCTCCGACACGCTTGCCGCAGGCCGCGGCCTGTGCGACGGGGAGGCGGTCCGCGAGATAGTCTCGGACGGCCCTGCGGCCGTCGCGTGGCTCGAGTCGATGGGCGTGCCGTTCTCGCGCGCCGAGGGCGGCGGCCTTGACCTCGGCAAGGAGGGCGGCCACGGCAGGCGGCGGATAGTCCACGCGACCGACTCGACCGGCGTCGCGATCATCGAGGCGCTCACCCCGCGCCTTGCCGAACTCGGCAACGTCACCCTGCTTCCCCGCCAGGTCGCGGTCGACCTGGTCTGCGAGGGAGGAAGGACGCTCGGCCTGTATTCCCTCGACCGCGCAAGCGGCCGGGTCGCGACGATCGAGGCGCCGACGGTGGTGCTGGCGACCGGCGGCGTCGGCAAGGTCTACCGCTACACCACCAACCCGGACGACAGCAGCGGCGACGGGATAGCGATGGCCTGGCGCTCGGGCTGCGCGGTCGCGAACATGGAGTTCGTCCAGTTCCACCCGACCACGCTGTTCCACCCGCAGGCGAAGGCGGTGCTCATCAGCGAGGCCGCCCGCGGCGAGGGCGCCCTGCTCGTGCGCGCCGACGGGACGCGCTTCATGCCCGACCACCACCCGGACGCGGAGCTCGCGCCGCGCGACGTCGTTGCGCAGGCGATCGACGCGGAGATGAAGAGCAGCGGCAGCGACTGCGTGTACCTCGACTTCTCGCCGATCGGCGGGGAGCGGGTGCGCGAGCGCTTCCCGTCGATCCTCGAGCGCTGCGGCAGGCTCGGCGTGGACGTCGCAAACGACCTGGTTCCCGTCGTCCCGAGCGCGCACTACCTGTGCGGCGGCGTGATGTCGGGCACCGACGGGTCCTGCGGCGTGGACGGCCTGTTCGCGGTCGGCGAGACCGCCCACACCGGGCTGCACGGCGCCAACCGGCTCGCGAGCAACTCGCTGCTCGAGTGCGTGTCAGTCGCCCGCCGGGCAGCCGAGAGGATCAGCGGCGGAGCCGCGCCCGCCGCCGCGGGCGGGGTTCCGGAGTGGGACGACAGCCGCGTCGGGCCCGCCCACGAGGAGGTCATGGTCACCCACAACTGGGACGAGATCCGCAGGATGATGTGGAACTACGTCGGGATAGTCCGCTCCGACGAGCGCCTCGCCCGCGCGACGCGCAGGCTCGGGATGATCGCAGAGGAGGTCGACGAGCACTACAAGCGCTTCGTCGTCAGCCCCGACTTCATCGAGCTGCGCAACCTTCTCGTCTGCGCGCAGCTGATCGTCCGCTCGGCCGCGGCCAGGAGGGAAAGCCGCGGCCTCCACTACAACGTCGACTGCCCGGAGACCTCCGGCGAGGCGGCAAGCACCGTCCTGCGCAAGGAGCGGGCGACCGACGAGCGGGTGGCCGAAAGGGTCCTGCATGCCAACTGAGTCCGGCCCCGGGATCTTCTCGGGGCTGCGGGTCCTCGTCGCCGGCGAGGCGATCCTCGACCGCTACCAGGAGGGCGAGGCCTCGCGGATCTCGCGCGAGGCGCCGGTGCCCGTCATCTCCTCGACGCGGGTCTCGCACAGGTGCGGGGGCGCGGCGAACGCCGCGGCCAACGTGGTCTCGCTCGGAAGCAAGGCGACCCTGGTCTCCCCGCTCGGCCAAGACGACGCGGGAGGCGTGCTCCGGAAGCTGTGCGAAGGGTCAGGCATCGACGCGTCGTTCATCGAGACCGATGTCCCAACGCCAACGAAGACCAGGGTGCTCTCGTCGAGGCAGCAGCTCCTGAGGATCGACGAGTGCAAGGACCAGTCGGCCCATGCGAACGCCCTCGCAGACGCCGCGGAGAAGGCACTACCCGGGCACGACGTCCTTCTGGTCTCGGACTACGGCCTGGGGGCTACAGGCGAAGCCGCAAGGATCATCAAGAGGGCGAACGACGCGGGCATCCCGTCCGTCGTCGACCCCCGCGGCGATGACTGGTCGCGCTACAGAGGCGCGACGCTGGTCAAGCCCAATCTCGAGGAGCTCGGGAAGGCGCATGCCTCGCGGACGGGCAGCCTCGAGGAGAGGGCTCGGGCGCTGATGGAGGAGAACGGGATAGGCTCGGTGCTGCTTACGCAGGGCGCAGCTGGAATGACTCTCTTCGGAAAGGAAGGGGAAACCGAAACCCTCGCAACGCGAAAGGCGGACGTCTACGACGTGACCGGCGCGGGAGACACGGTCGCCGCCGTCATGGCGCTCGGCCTGGCCGCAGGCGCGCCAGCCGGGGAGGCGATGCGCTGGGCGAGCGTTGCCGCGGGCGTGGTCGTCGGCAAGTTCGGCGCGACGGTCGTGTCGCGCGAGGAGATGGTCTCCGAGCCCGGCGGGCACGGGGGCCGCGTCATCGACCTGGAGGGCATGGCCCGGGAGGCCGAGTCCCACCGCGAGGCCGGCCGGAGGATCGTGATGACCAACGGCTGCTTCGACATCGTCCACGCGGGCCACCTCGAGACCCTGTCGGCGGCGGCGAGGCTCGGCGACCTGCTCGTGGTCTGCGTCAACGACGACGAGTCGGTTGCGGAGCTCAAGGGCCCGGACCGGCCGGTCGTGCCGATCGAGGAGCGCCTGAAGGTCCTCGCGGGACTCGGTAGCGTCGACTACGCCCTGCCGTTCTCCGGAAAGGACGCCGCGGACCTGGTGCGCAGGATCAGGCCCGACGCCTACGTCAAGGGCGG
>CAZDYI010000051.1:0-1628 GCA_964509765.1 uncultured Gammaproteobacteria bacterium | reverse complement strand
GGGGCCGGGATGATCTTGTGGGCGTGCAGCAAGGTGACGTGGCCGAGGCCGCCGAACAGGAATCCCATCGACAATGTGAGCGCCCAGATCCAGGGGCTTGACGGCATCTCGAACTCGCCTCCGAGCAGCAGCACCGACGGGACCATCACCACAGTGCCTACCACGGCCGTGTAGATGTTGGTCGTCCGGATCGGCTCGGTCGTCGCGAGCCTGCGGGTGACGATCGAGAAAAGCGAGAAGGTGACCGTCCCGACGACGACGTAGAGCGTTGCCCACTCGAACGACGGCGTCCCCGGGCGGATGATCAGCAGCATGCCGACTATCCCCGCCGCGATCACGGCCCAGCTCTTGGACGGCAGGTGCTCCTCGAGCAGGAGCGGCGCAAGCATTGCGATCACCAGCGGGTACATGAAGAAGATCGCAAGCGCCGTAGCGAGCTCGAGCTCGCTCAGGCCCTCGAAGTACAGCCATGCCGTGACGACAAGAAACGCCGAGCGCAGCAGCTGGAGGCCGGGCTGCCTAGTCTGCATCGCGTCCCTGACGGCGTTGCTGCCGGCAAGGCTCGACTGGACGGCGTTCAGCAGCAGGTTGCTCGCGAACCGCGCCCAGACCAAAAACGCCACGGGGAAGAAAGCCGAAAGGTACTTCGCCGAGGTGTCCTGGCAGGCGAACAGCAGCGTCGACGCGACCATCAGGGAGACGCCGGCCATGCGCGGCCGGGCGGCGGCGGTCACGGACGGCTCAGTCGTCGTAGAGGGAGCGCCAGAGGAACCAGGCCGCGATCGTCCTGTGCGGCGCCCAGCCCGGCGAGACGCGGACGAGCCTCTCCCTCGCGCGGACGCGGTCCTCGATGCCGAACAGGTTCGACGCAGCCCGGATTATGCCGCCGTCGCCGTCGGGCATGACGTCCGGCCGGCCGAGGCCGAAAACCAGGACCATGTGCGCCGTCCAGGGTCCGACCCCCTTTATCCCGCACAGGCTCTCAACGATCTCGCCGTCTGACATCCCTTTGCAGGACTTTACCGTAAGACCATGCTTAAGCGCGTGTTTTGCGCATGCCTTCATGCTGTCGACCTTGGAGTTCGACAGTCCAGCCGCCCGCAGGCGATCCTTCCTTGCCGCTACGATCGGCTCCGGCGAAAACGGCGTGCCGAGCAGCTCGCCGAGGCGCCCGACTATGGCGCGCGCGGCGGTGACGGAGATCTGCTGGTTCGCTATCCCGACCACCAGGGCGTGGAACGGGTCCTTCCTCGCGCCGGGCGAGGGGTGCTCGGTAGTGCTGATGATCTTGCCGAGCCACCTGTCCTTGCGCAGGCTCTCTACGCCCGTCTTCAGCTCGGCCGCGCTGAAGGGTATGCGCCGCTGCGGCATGAGCCCTACCCCTTCCGTTCGGCGCTTTTCGCCAGCTCGGCCTTGACCTGGTCGAGCGAGTCCATCGGGGCCATGCACACGTTGCCGCGGCAGACGGTGCCCTGGACCTTGGCGCCTTCCGGCGCCGGCTTGGCGAGCTCGTTCGCTACCTCGGCTCCGTCAGGCTGCGTGAGGACGCTGATGCCTGCGACACGCTCGGCCGCAAGGCCCTCGCTCCACCGCCGAACCTCATCCGCTTCGCCCGCGACGGTGACCAC
>CAZDYI010000050.1:0-2935 GCA_964509765.1 uncultured Gammaproteobacteria bacterium | reverse complement strand
TGCGCCTTGAAGTCCTCGAAGATGTGCCGCTTGTGCTCGAAGCCAAGCTCCTGCGGCAGGTGTCCGCCTTCCCACCACGGGTTCGAGACCTTCAGGTACTCTCGGAGTTTCTTCATGAGATGTCCTCATTATATCATTAATATCAAGTGTCTGACATTAATCATATATATACTCTAATTCATTGTTATTACAATATAAATTCCATATCATATTATTATCGTCACCGCATTGAGGTTCTCGATATAAACCAAGGACTCAAGGAACAATCGGGCAATCGCCGGTTCCGGCCCGGACTGGTATGGCGGGCAGGTTTCAGTGGCAATCGGTCATTTTGGGTCTGTTGGAATCACCCAGCACACGCTGTCGGCCTTCTTGGCAACCATGAGGAACTCGAAGCGGTTGTCGCTCTGGGTCCGAAGGCGAGACCTTGTGGTCGAAGTCAACAACCTCCCTGTGTCCTTGCCGACAAGGCAGCCGGGCTATGCGTTGTTCCGGGCTGTCCGGACCGGATCCGTCAAGAGGCTTTCTCGATTTCCCTCTCAATGCTGGCCCATTCGTTGTGGAGGGCCGTCGCCACTTCATCGTAGCCGGTCGGATATATCCCGTTCTCGTCGGGCTCGATTTCCCTGGCTGTGCAACCGGGACGGTCCGGCTCGGGTTCGAACAGCCAGGCCCCGACGTTTTCAGGCTTGAGCGAAACCTTGTCGCTGTCGAAGGCTTCGTTTGTCGATCTTCCCTTGCCCCGTGAGATCCCCGACCTGCCGATGATGTTCGTCAGCACATCGATCACCCACGAGCTGTGGGTGGTGATGACGACCGTCATGCCGTGGTTGGCCATGTCCGCCAGGTGCTTGATGAGCTCCACCTGCATCTCCGGATGAAGGCGCGCCGCCGGCTCCTCGAAGATCAGGATGGAGTTCCCCTTGATCCTGTGGCGCAGGAACAGGACCAGGGGCGCAAGCTCCGTTGCCATCGACGAAGCATGCATCAAGGGCAGCCTGCCTGCCTTCTTTGGCCAGTCGTGCGGCCGGTAGTAAAACTCGGGGTAGCCTGCTGCTGACCGCTCGACCTCAACGGCGCCCTTCAAAATCCCATCCTCTATCCTCTTGGCGAAGTCGATGCCGCCATGGCCGGACGTCTCGTCCAGCAGGATGAGCTGCGAGAGGAAGTCTGACACGAGCCCTGACAGGGTGGGATGGGCCTGGGCCGGAACTGTCCCTGCGCCTGCATAGGGGGCGCTGGCGACTATTGAGCCGGCTAAGGCTCTGTGCGCGTGCATGATGCTGGTCCTGTCGGGCGGCAGGTACAGTGTCGGCAGGTTCAGCGGTGAGACGCACGCATGCGTGACCTCCTGCAGAAGCAGGGACAGGACCAGGCTCCTCCGGAAGCCGGCGTCTGCAGGCTGCTTGCCAAGCAGATCGAACAGGAGGGCAAGATGCTGCGGGCTCGGGGAAACATGCCCCGGTTTCAGGCTCTTCACGTCGAATTCCGCGGTTGCACCGCCGTTGCTCGCCTTGATCCTGAATTCCTGCAAGAAGCGCTCCTTGTTCTTCGGCGAGCCTCCCTTGACCCGGATCCGGGCGCTCCTGCCGTCCGACCATTTGCTGATCAGCGGCTCTGCGCTCCCGTGCCCGAAACATCTTTTCGCTTCGTCGAGGAACTTGCCGCCCAGGCCTTCAAGCAAGCCGGGAATGAGCGATGCTGTTTCCTCCTCAAGAGTGAAGTCTCCTTTCGCGCTCCCGCTCAATGTGTTCAGCAGCCCGGTTATGAAGGTGTCTAGTTGCCTGTCCGTCTCTGCCGTGTTGCTGCCGTTACCCGTCCGGCGTTCTCGCATGTGGCCGGCCACGAACGGGACCGTTCCGGGGAAGGCCAGCCCGTTGCCGTAATGCCTTGCCAGCGCGCATGTCAGCGCTGTCATGAATGTCTTCCCGGTGTTGCCCGGCCCGAGGAACACGGTCAGGGGCCGCAATTCAATCCTTGCGGTGCTTATCGGCCCGAAGTCTGAAACCTCGATTTCAATGTTGTTCTCGGCCATGAGGAAACGATGCCGGGGAATCCGCGAGACTCAATTGCGCTGCCCGAGCGCTGCCTGAGGGGCCCGCCGGCTTTCGGCGCTTGGCGGAATTATGGCATGCAGCAATGGCGCCGTCCGCGCCTCTTGTCCCGGCCGACATCCCTCCGATGGGGGAGAATCCCTCCCGCCGCAGGGTCTGCGGCTAGCAAAGCGCGGGGGACGGGACGCCTGGGATGATTGGAACCGCAGCGATCGTCGCCCTCGGGCTCCTGTCCGTAGCGGCCGTCCTCTATGCCGCAACGCGCAGGCTCAGGCCCGGCGACGCCTTCGGCAGCGCCGGCTTCGGCCCCTGGCCGGGCGGCAGCGCGGGCAGGAAAGACCCCGCGCTGCGCGGGCTGGTCCTCGGCAAGCTCCAGGACGGCACCCTCGCGCACTGGGACAGGGAGGGCCACCTGCTCATGGTCGCCCCGACCGGGGCGGGGAAGTCGACCGGTGTCCTCATCCCGACCCTCAAGCGGTGGGGAGGCTCGGCCATGGCGATCGACGTCAAGGGCGAGCTCGCCGCCGCCTGCGCGCCCGCGCTGTCGGCCAAGGGGGTGCGGTGCCTCAGGTTCGACCCCTTCGGCGTGCTCGGTGACGAATGCGGGGCGGAGCGGGTAGGCCTGGACCCGGTCGCCCAGGCGGCTCGCTCGGCAGTCCCGCTGGAGGCCTTCCGCAGGCTTGCCGACGTCCTCATCGACCCGCCGCAGGGCGGCGACGCCCACTGGTCGGAGTCCGCCGGGGTGGCGGTCTCGGGCCTCGTCGCGGCGGCAAGCGCGGGTAAGGTCGGCGAAAGGCCGGGGCTGGCGGCGGTCGCCGCCATGTGCGCCGAGGGCCTCGGCTCCTTCAGCCTCCTCGAGAAGGTCGGTTTTCCCAAGGAGG
>CAZDYI010000049.1:0-76248 GCA_964509765.1 uncultured Gammaproteobacteria bacterium | reverse complement strand
TGGATGGATGAGTTCAGGGAGCTCGCCAGCGCCGCGCCGGCGGCGGCGGCCGAGGCGCCCTCCGCCCCGGCAAGCACGGGCACGCTGTCGATGGGCACGCCCGCCGCGTCCAAGACGCCGGACACGCTCAAGTTCTGAGAGTCCGCCGGGTGCGGGCTTTCCGCTTCGCCTAGGCTTGCCTGCCCGGGCCGTTGCCTCCTGCGCTTCGGTTCCACTTCCACAGGAACGAGACCGGCCAGGCCTCGATGTTCTCGTCCAGTTTGACGACCTCGTCTCCTGTGTAGACCAGGACGGCGCGCTTGCACCTGCCCTTTGACATGTGCATGAACCTGTAGAGCGAGTACCAGTCGCTGCGGTTCACCTTGCTTGTTGCCTTGACCTCGAATGCGAACAGGTTCCGCTTGGGCAAGTCGGCGATCACAAGGTCAACCTCAAATCCGGCTGTGTCCCCGAAGTACCTGAGATCGGTGAACCTTGGCTGGGTGCTTGCTGCGAGGTGCTTGCGCAACTCGGACAGAACGAAGGATTCAAGCAACATCCCCCAAATCGGGCTGGACCTCAGGCTGTCTTCGTTCAGCCCGAGCAGCGCGCAGGCAAGACCTGAGTCGTTCAGGTGCATCTTGGGCTTGCGCAAAAACTTGTTGGGACTGATCTTCTCCTTCAGGCTCGGCAACGGCTCGATCACGAAGGAATTCGCCAGCAGCGACACCATCCTTCTTGCGGTGTGCGGAGGCAGCTCTGACTCCTTGGCGAAGTCCAGAACGTTCATCTGCATTCCGGTCTTCCATGCAAGCTTGCCGAAATTGTCCGGAATACCCCAAACCGCTTGGCTGGCGCTTATGCTGGACAGTTCGTCGACCAAGTCGTTTTCCACGTAGTCCTCGAGTATCTCTTTCCTGCGCCTAGGGCTCAGCACGGCCTTGGGATAACCGCCGGTCGCAACCCTTTCCTCCAAGCCGTCGCAGCCGTGGGAATCCGGAGACTCGCCTGCCAACATGGCATCGATCATGTTGAACGGCTTTCCGCCGGATGCAACCGGTTGGGAGCTGCCGCCCCTGAGCGCCTCGATCTCCAGCTGGCTGAAAGGCCGCATGAAATGCGACGACACCCTGCCTACCGCAGTCTCGTGGTTTTTCTTGAACCTGTACCTGTCTGAGGACCCAGTGAGCAGGAACATTCCGTTTCTGCCCTGCTCGTCGGCAACCTGCATGACGGCTTCCATGAGCCTCGGAACCCTTTGGAACTCGTCGACCACAAGCAGTTTCGCAGGCGCCTGTGTCAGGAAGTCGACAGGCCTCCGACTAGCCTCGCTTCGGTTCTCCGCCTTCACAAGGCTGACATACCTGCCTCCGAGTTCAGAGCAGATCTGTTTCGAACAGACGGTCTTGCCCACTTGTCGGGCTCCCTTGATGATCACACCGGGATACAGCTCCAGGGACTTGTGGATCTTCCCTGCTATGTCCCTGCTGACAACGCCTTGCATTTCCTTCCCGCGCACAGATGGTTCAATGATATGCCATTTGCCTGCTGTAATGGAAGTATTTTACTACCAAAATGACAGTATGTGTCATTTTTTTTAACAGCATGTGTCAAACAAAATGACACATGTTATTTTTGTTGCAATTTCAATATGTTGTATTCGGCATGCCATGAACGAAACATGGGGTTGCCTCACGAATTTCAGGTCAGTTTCCAAGCATTGGGCGGATAAGCCCCATGCGCAGGGGGATGGCCCGGAGAGCGGACGCCGTCCTGTTTCGGAAGCCTATGCCTCGCCTGTCTTGGCGGCAACAGGCCGGCCGCTGAAGATCCTGCGCAGGAAGAACGGCGCGACGAAGCCGGCGAACGCCCCGATCCAGAGCCCGGCCGAGATGCCCGACGAGAACAGGTAGGTCACGTCGCCGTCCGAGATCAGCATCGCCCGGCGCAGGTTGTCCTCCATGTGCTTGCCGAGAAGTATCCCCAGGACGATGGGGACCGTCGGAACCTCCAGCTTGCGGAGCACGTACCCGAGAACCCCGAACATGATGATCAGCAGCAGGTCGAAGCTGCTCCCGGACAGCGAGAAGATCCCGACGAAGCAGACCATGGTCACCCCTGGCAGGAGGATCGCCGGCGGGACGCTGAGCACCTTTACGAATATCCTCACCATCGGGACGTTGAGGATCAGCAGGACCACGTTCGCGACGAGCAGCGCCGCCATCAGCCCCCAGACCAGGTCAGGCCGCTCCTGGAACAGCAGCGGGCCCGGAGTGATGTTGAGCGTGACCAGAAGCGCGAGCATCACCGCGGTCGTGCCCGAGCCGGGGACGCCGAGGGTGAGCATGGGCACGAGCGCCCCGCCGGCCGCGGCGTTGTTGCCGGCCTCGGGCGCGGCCACCCCGCGCGGGTTGCCCGTGCCGAAGGTCTCCTTGTCCTTGGCGATCGCGCGCTCGCCCATGTAGGAGAGGTAGCTGCCGATCGAGGCGCCCGCTCCGGGGAGGACGCCAGCGGCGAAGCCGATCGCGGTCGCGCGGAGCATGGTCCAGAACGAGCGGACGATGTCCGCGACCGGGACGACGATCTTGCTGAGCTTCACGCCGATCGCGCTGCTCTTGCCGTGGCTCTCGATGAAGATGAAGATCTCCGACACCGCGAACAGCCCGACGATCGCGACGAGGTAGTCGACGCCGTCCATCAGGTGCAGGTTGCCGAAGGTCAGCCGCGGCATGCCGGTGAAGTTGTCGAGCCCGACGACCGCGATGCCCAGCCCGATGCACGCCGACAGCGCCGACTTGGCCTGGTTCCTGCCGATCAGTCCGCCCAGGGTGCAGAACGCGAGCATGTAGAGCGCGAAGTACTCCGCCGGCCCGAACAGGAACGCGACCTTGGCGAGCAGCGGAGCGAGGATCATCAGCCCGACCGTCGCGAGCGCCGCGCCGACGAAGGACGCAACGCCGGACAGGACCAGCGCCTCGCCGGCCTTGCCCTGCTTCGCCATCGGGTATCCGTCGAGCGTCGTTATCAGCGCCGGCTCGTCGCCCGGGATGTTGAGCATGATCGAGGAGATCCGCCCGCCGTACATCGCGCCGTAGTAGACGCTCGTCATCAGGATCAGAGCCTCGGTCGCGTCGAGGCCCATCGAGAACGCGAGCGGGATGAGGATCGCCACCCCGTTGATCGGCCCGAGGCCGGGCATCGCCCCGACCATGGTGCCCATTACGCAGCCGAACACCGCAAGGAGCAGCATCTTCGGCGCGAGCGCGACGGCGAAGCCGTCGGCAAGAAGCGACAGGCTTTCCATGCGCCCGGGTCAGCCCGTCCAGCTGCGCGGGAACGCGTACAGCCCGAGCCCGAGGGCGTAGCGGAACAGCACGAACAGCCCGACCGACAGGCAGATGCCGGTCACGACCGCCGCGGCCCTGCTCGGGCGGATCAGGTAGCTCAGCAGGGCCGAGCCGATCGCGGTCGGGATGATGAACCCCATCGGCCGCAGGGTGAAGGCGTACCCCAGCAGGACCGCCAGGGCGAACGCGATCTTCAGCCAGGTCGCCCGGTCGGGCCATCCCGGGTCGTCGTCCGGCCTGATGATCATCGCCAGCGCGCACAGCGCCGCGACCGACCCGATGACGAGCGGGAAGAACTTGGGGCCTAGGGGGTCATCGATGAACCCGCCGGGAATCTGCGTGGAGCTCGCAAGGTAGCCGAGCGCCACCAGGAGAGTGACCAGGCCGAAGGCCCGATCGCCCTTCACTCAGATCACGCCGATTTCTTTCGAGAGCTGCTGGACTTCCCTGATTACGCCGTCGAGGTAGCTCTGGAACTCGTCGCCGACGATGGTGAACGGCGCGAGTCCGTTGTCCATCATCGCCTTCTCCCACTCCTTGGACGCGGCGACCTTGGCCAAGGCGTCCGACCACTTGCGGTAGGCGGCGTCGGAGATGTCCTTCGGGACGTACAGCCCGCGCCAGTTGACCGCGACCACGTCGATGCCCTGCTCCTTGGCGGTCGGGATGCCCGAGAACTCGCCGGGTATGCGCTCCTCGGTGAGCACCGCGAGGACCCGCACGTCGCCTGCGCGCAGGAAGCCGACGACCTCGGATATGTCGCCCGTCATCGCCTGGGTGAAGCCGCCGATTGTCTGGGTGATCGCGTCAGCTCCGCCGTCGAGGCCGATGTACTTGACCTTGCGCACGTCGTTGAAGCCGACGCGCCGCAGCGCCATGAGCACCTTGAGGTGGTCGAAGCCGCCGGCCGCCGAGCCGCCTGCGAAGGTGACCGAGCCGGGGTCGGCCTTGACCGCGTCCAGCAGGTCGTTGAGGCTGCGGTGCGGCGAGTCGGCCGCGACGACGATCACGCCGGGGTCCGCGCCGATCGCGCCGAGGAACCGGACCTGGTCGGGGGTCGCGCCGCCGTAGGCGTCCTGCGCGAGCCTCGTGGCCGTTGCTGACGACGCGGCGACGATGAGCTCCTCGTCTGTGTTGCGCTCGTTAGCGACCAGGTTGTAGGCGACCCCGCCGCCGGCGCCCGCCAGGTTGGTCACCTGGATCGTCTCGCTCACCGCGCCGATGTCGTTCATGATCTTGGAGATCGTCCGGCAGGTGAAGTCCCAGCCTCCGCCGGGGTTGGCGGGGGCGATGCACTCGGCCGCAAGGGCCGGTCCCGTCACAGCGGCGCCGACAAGGGCGACTGCCGCCAGTCTTCCAATTCTCATTGTCTTCCTCCGTAGGGCAGGACACACCTGCCGTCGAATGTAGTTTACCTCATGGTCGGGAATGTGTTATAGTCACGACAAGGTCATCGCGTCCGCCACGGCGGGGAGGTTGGGATGGCTTCTTTGAGAAAAACATTCGCAGGGCTGGCCGTTGCGGCCGCCGCCGCAGTGATGCCGATATCGGCGTCGCACGCGCAGGAAGTCGAGGGCTTCGTCGACAACATGATCAACTCGCAGTACTTCCTGCACAAGGCCGGGCTGTCCATCCGGGCCGGGAACTTCGAGCTGGCTGACTTCTACCTCCACGAGATGGAGGAGATCATCGCGGCCGTCGAGGGGATCCCGAGCTACAAGGAGCAGCCGGTGGGCCAGTTGATCGGGGCGATGCTCGGGCCTGCGTTCCACACGCTCGAGGACGGGGTTGACGGCAAGGACCGGGACGCGGCCCTCACCGCGTACGGGAACGTGATCTCCGCATGCAACGCATGTCACGTCGCGACCGGCTTCGGCTACATCAAGATCGCCGACAACCCGAACAACCTCTACCTGCAGGACTTCAGCAAGTAGGCTCCCTTCCGCTCAGGACGGCTTGCCCGGAAGGGTGAAGTCGACCCGTTCGGTCTTGCCGCCGACGGTCACCTCGCTGCACCTCGGCCCGGACCTCGCGACCACCTTTCCGCGCCTGACGACATAAAGGCGGTTCGCCCGCAGCCGCAGGGCCTCGGCGGGGCTGGCGGCCTGCAGCACGACGAAGTCGGCGCTGTCGCCGGGCGTCAGACCGCGGCGCTCGAGGCCGAAGACCTTCGCGGCCTCGGTCGTGACCGCGGCAAAGGAGCGCTCGAGCTGCTCAGGCCCGGTCAGCTGGCCGACGTGGACCCCCATGAACGCCGCGTCGAGCATGTCGTGTGTGCCGAGCGGGTACCACGGGTCGAGAACGCAGTCGTGCCCGAAGGCGACGGTGATGCCCTCCTCCCACATCTCCCTCACGCGCGCCATCCCGCGCCGCTTCGGGTATGTGTCGTGCCTGCCCTGCAGGGTGATGTTGATCAGCGGGTTGGCGACCGCGGTCACCTCCGACTCGGCCATCAGGGCGAGCAGCTTCGATGCGTAGTAGTTGTCGAACGAGTGCATCGATGTCAGGTGCGACCCGGTTACCCGTCCCTGCAGCCCGTGCCGCGCGGCCTCCTTCGCGAGGGTCTCGATGTGCCTTGAGTTCGGGTCGTCGTTCTCGTCGCAGTGCATGTCGACGCGCAGGCCGCGGTCGGCGGCGATCCTGCACAGCGCCTCGACCGACCTCGCGCCGTCGGCCGCCGTGCGCTCGTGGTGGGGTATCCCGCCGACGACGTCGACGCCCATGTCCAGGGCGCGCTCGAGCAGCTTCGCGCCGTCGGCGCTGCGGTAGTAGCCGTCCTGGGGAAACGCAACCAGCTGGAAGTCGATCAGCTCCGCCATCGCCTCTTTCACCTCGAGCAGCGCCTCGACCGTGTTGAGGGCCGGGTCGCTGACGTCGACGTGGCTGCGGATCGCGAGGACCCCGTTGGCGACCGACCACTTGCACAGCTCGAGCGCCCGCGCGACGATGTCTTCGCGGCCTTGCCTGCGCTTGAGCCCGCCCCAGATCTTGATGCCCTCGAGCAGCGTTCCGCTCTCGTTGGGCTCCGCGTCCCCGGCAGACAGCGCCGAGTCGAGGTGGAAGTGGCAGTCGACGAAAGGCGGCGAGACCATGTTCCCCGAGGCGTCTATGGTCTCCCTGGCCTTCACCCCGAGCTTCGGCCCCACCGCCTCGATCTTGCCGCCGGCGCAGGCGACGTCGACTGGCTCCCCTCCGCCCGGCAGCCGGGCGCCGGTCACGAGAAGGTCGTGTTCCATCCTGTCGCGTCCGCGTCCGCCGCTGCCTTGCGGGCCGCAGCCCGGGCGCTAGCGCCGCTTGACCGGGACGTGCGCGGTCAGCGATGCGCGCTGGGCCATGACCTGGTGCGCCGGGGTGCTCGGCTTGCGGGCGATCCACTTGCCCTGCCCGCGCTTCGCGAGCACCTTGCCCTTGCGGTAGGCAACCTTGCCGCGCAGGATCGTCTCGCGCGGAAGGCCCTTGACCTTGAAGCCCTCGAAGATGTTGTAGTCGAGCGCCGAGAACTGCTTCGCCGCGCGGATGACCTTGGTAGCCTCGGGGTCCCAGACCACGATGTCGGCGTCGCTGCCCTCGGCAATCTCGCCCTTGCGGGGCCAGGCGCTGACGATCTTCGCGCTGTTGGTCGAGGTGACCGCGACGAACTCGTTCATCGTCAGCCGCCCGGTCGACACGCCCTTGGTCCACAGCACGGCCATGCGGTCCTCTATGCCCCCCGTTCCGTTCGGTATCTGCGTGAAGTCCTTCGCGCCCATGCGCTTCTGGCGCGTCTTGAACGCGCAGTGGTCCGTCGCGACGACCTGGAGGCTGCCGTCGACGAGCCCGCTCCAGAGGCTCTCCTGGTGGACCTTCGGCCGAAACGGCGGGCTCATCACCCTCCTGGCCGAGTGGTTCCAGTCCTTGTGCATGTACTCGGAGTCGTCGAGGGTAAGGTGCTGGATCAGCGGCTCGCCGTAGACCCTCTGCCCGGACGCCCTCGCGCGCCTGATCGCCTCGTGGGCCTGCTCGCATGAGGTGTGCACGATGTACAGCGGGACGTTCGCGAGCCCCGCGATCAGTATCGCCCGGTTGGCGGCCTCGCCCTCGACCTCGGGCGGCCGCGACCAGGCGTGCGCCTCGGGGCCGGTCATGCCGCGGCGCAGCAGGTCCTTCTGCAGGTAGTAGACCGCCTCGCCGTTCTCGGCGTGGACCAGCGGGGTCGCGCCGAGCTTGGCGCACTCCATGAAGCTCGCGAGCATGATCTCGTCGTCGACCATGATCGAGCCCTTGTAGGCCATGAAGTGCTTGAAGGTGGTGACCCCGTCCCTTGCGATCCTGCGCATGTCGCGCCTGACGGTCCCGCTCCACCAGGTTATCGCGAGGTGGAAGGAGTAGTCGCAGACCGACTTCTCCGCCCAGGACCGCCACTGCTGGTAGGCCTCCCAGGGCGGCTGCTTGGGGTTCGGGATGCAGAAGTCGACGATCATCGTCGTCCCGCCCGACAGCGCCGCGCGGGTCCCGGTGTAGTAGTCGTCCGCCGCGACCGTCCCCATGAACGGCAGCTGCATGTGGGTGTGCGGGTCGACCCCGCCGGGCATGACGTAGCAGCCGGCGGCGTCGATCACCTCGGCGCCCGCGGGCGCCTTGATCCTCGGCGCGATCCCGGCGATGGTCTCGCCCTCGCAGAGTATGTCGGCCCGCTCGGTGTCCTCCGAGGTCACCACTGTCCCGTTCTTGATGAGCAACATCGCCTTTCCCTCCCTTGAGATTTTCCCCTAGCCCTTGACCAGGTCGTCGTACGCCTCCGGCCTGCGGTCGCGGAAGAACTGCCACTTCTCGCGGATCTCGCGCAGGTCGTCGAGCTCTATGTCGTGGACCAGCAGCCCGTCGCTGCCGCGGTCGAGCTCGGCCTCGATCTCGCCGCGCGGCCCGCAGACGTAGCTCGTTCCGTAGAACTCGCCGATCGACCAGGGGGCCTCCTCGCCGACCCGGTTTATCGCGCCGATGAACACCCCGTTCGCCGCGGCCGACGCCGGCTGCTCGAGCTTCCAGAGGTACTCGGACAGCCCTGCGACCGTGGCAGAGGGGTTGACGATGTACTCCGCGCCGTTGAGCGCGAGCGCCCGCCAGCCCTCGGGGAAGTGCCGGTCGTAGCAGATGTAGGCGCCGAGCTTGAGGTACTGCGTCTCGAACACCGGGTAGCCGAGGTTGCCGGGCCGGAAGAAGAACTTCTCCCAGAATCCGCTGACCTGCGGGATGTGGGTCTTGCGGTACTTGCCGAGGTACTTGCCGTCGGCGTCGATCACGGCCGCGGTGTTGTAGTAGACGCCGGGCATGTCCTCCTCGTACACGGGCGCGACGACCACCATCGAGTGCTTCTTCGCGAGCTCCTGCATGAGCTTGGTAGTCGGCCCGTCCGGAACCCTCTCGACCGCGCCGTACCACTTGGTGTCCTGCGACGGGCAGAAGTACGGCAGGGTGAATATCTCCTGGAAGCACAAGACCTGCACGCCCTTTTGCGCAGCCTCCTCGATGAGCGGCATGTGCGCCGCGATCATCCTCTCCTTGATCTCCTCCGGAGCCATCTCGGTGTCGCCCTTGAGCGACATTTGGATGAGTCCCACCTTGACCTTTGCCATCGCCTTTCTCCCTACTTTCCCGGAGCAGCCCCGCATGCGCTGTCGGGGTTGTTCGGGTGGTCCGCCCACACCAGCTTCTCGCCCGTGATCTCCTGTCCGGTGCGGGCGTCGACTCCCGTCTCGATGTGCTCCATGGTTATGCAGCCCTCGATCGGGCACACGCATGTGCACAGGTTGCAGCCCACGCACTTCTCGTCGATCACCTCGAAGTGCCGCTCGCCGTTGGCGCTGCTGGTGATCGCCTGGTGCGAGGTGTCCTCGCAGGCGATGTGGCAGCGGCCGCACTTGATGCACAGGTCCTGGTCGATCCGCGCCTTGGCGACGTAGTTGAGGTTGAGGCTGCCCCAGTCTGTGACCGAGCCGACCGCCGCCCCGACGAGGTCGTCGACCGACTTGAATCCCTTTCGGTCGAGGAAGGACTCGAGGCCGGCGATCATGTCGTCGACTATCTTGAAGCCGAACAGCATCGCCGCGGTGCACACCTGGACGTTGGCCGCGCCGAGCGCCATGAACTGGGCCGCGTCCGACCAGGTCCCGATCCCGCCGATCGCGGAGACCGGCAGGTTCGCGGTCTTCGGGTTGCGCTTGATCTCGGCGACCATGTTCAGGGCGATCGGGCGCACCGCCGGCCCGCAGTAGCCGCCGTGGGTGCCCATGCCGTCGGTCGGCGGGTCGACTACCATCCTGTCGAGGTCGACGCCCATGATCGAGTTGACCGTGTTTATCAGCGAGACCGCGTCCGCGCCGCCCTCGTGCGCCGCGAGCGCGGGCGGGAAGATGCTCGCGACGTTCGGCGTGAGCTTGACCACCACCGGCAGGTCGGACGCGCCCTTGCACCACTCGGTCACCATCTTCACGTAGTCCGGGACCTGCCCGACCGCCGACCCCATCCCGCGCTCGGACATCCCGTGCGGGCAGCCGAAGTTGAGCTCGATGCCGTCCGCGCCGGTGTCGACAACCTTGTCGATGATGTCCTGCCAGTTTTTCCGCTCGCACGGTACCATCAGCGAGACGACCAGGCCGCGGTCCGGCCAGTCGCGCTTGACGCGCCTGATCTCGTCGAGGTTGACCTGCAGCGGGCGGTCGGTGATCAGCTCGACGTTGTTGAAGCCGATGACCTTGCGGTCGTCGCCGTAGATCGCGCCGTAGCGCGGGCCGTTGATGTTGACGATCGGCGGGTCCTCGCCGAGTGTCTTCCACATCACGCCGCCCCAGCCGGCCTCGAAGGCTCGGTTGACGTTGTACTCCTTGTCGGCCGGCGGGCCGGATGCGACCCAGAACGGGTTGGGCGTCCTGATCCCGACGAAGCTCGTTCCGAGGTCGGCCATGTTCCCTATTCTCCCTTCCCGCCGCGCAGGAACGCGTCGATCGAGTGCGCGGCGACCTTGCCGTCCTCGACCGCGGTGACGGTCAGGTCTTTTCCGGCTACGCAGTCTCCGCCCGCCCAGACTCCCTCGAGCGAGGTCCTGCGCTGGGCGTCGACCGCGACCTTTCCGCCTGAGGTGTCCAGGCCGCCAAGGGCATCGCCGGACAGCGCCTGTCCCGCCGCGACCAGGACCATGTCCGCCTGCAGGGAATAGGTCTCGCCCGTTCCGACCAGGCTGTCGCCGTCCGCCTTGGTGTACTCGAACTCGACCGACTCAACCAAGCCGTTGCCGACGATCCTCCTCGGCTGCGACCAGTAGCGCACCTGCGCGCCGGTGTCCTTCGCGAACGAGATCTCCCTGTCGCTCGCCGACAGCCCCTCGGGCCCCCTGCGGTAGACGATGCGCGCCTCCTCTGCACCGAGCCGCAGGGACTGCGACGCGGCGTCGACCGCGGTCATTCCGCCGCCGATCACTACGACCCTGCGCCCGACCTCGACCTTGCCGAGCGCTTCCGCCTGCCTGACCTCGGCGATGAAGTCGACCGCGGGGCGGACGCCCGCGAGGTCCGAGCCTTCGATCCCCAGGTCGCGCGCGCCGCCGAGGCCCACGCCGACGAACACCGCGTCGTGGTCCGACAGCAGCTTCGCCAAGTCCAGCCCGTCGCCCAGGCCCTTGCCGTGGACGACCTCTATGCCGCCTATCTCCAGGATGTAGTCGACCTCGCTTGCGGCAAACCCGTCGACGGTCTTGTACGCGGCGATGCCGTACTCGTTCAGGCCGCCGGGCTTCGGCTTGGACTCATAGACGGTCGACCTGTGGCCGAGCATCGACAGCCTGTGCGCGCAGGACAGGCCCGCGGGGCCCGCGCCGACGACTGCGACGTGCTTGCCGCTGTCCTTGCCGCGGCTGAAGTACTGCTCGCCGAGCGCCATGGCGTGGTCGGTTGCGTGGCGCTGCAGCAAGCCGATCTTGACCGGCTGGCTCTCGTTGAGGTTGCGGACGCAGGCCTCCTCGCACAGGGTCTCGGTCGGGCAGACCCTAGCGCACATGCCTCCGAAGATGTTCTCCTCGAGGATCTTCTTCGCCGACGAGGACAGGTCGCCGGTCGAGATGCGCTTGATGAACGACGGGATGTCGATGCCGGTCGGGCACGCCGTCGTGCACGGCGCGTCGAAGCAGTAGTAGCACCGCTCGGCCTCGATCGATGCCTGGGCCTTGGTGAGCGGCGGGTGGATGTCGGCGAAGTTGTCCGCCAGATCCCCTTCAGCCAGCCTCGCCGAGCGCAGCCCGTCCTCTGTTTTCACCTGCTCCCCCTTTCAGGCTAGTCAATTGTATCCCTTTTTCGCCGTCAACCCTGCGATTGCCGCCAAGCGGAATGCCTCACTTCTTTTCCCTCCACTTCCAAAGGCACGAGACAGGCCAGGCCTCGACGTCCTTGCTGAGCTTCTCAACCTTTCTGCCTGTGTAGAACAGTATCGCCCTTTCGCACTTGTCACCTGCCATCATCCTAAACGACTGCAGGTGCCTCCAGTCGCTTGGGTCCACCCTGTTTGACGCCTTTACCTCGATGGCAATGTACGTGTCTCGCTTCGAGTCGTAAAACACGATGTCAACCTCGATGCCTTCGGTTTCCTTGTAATGGCAAGGAAGAGCCAGCCGAGAAAAATAACTTGTAGTCAGGTGCTTGCGCAACTCAGCAAGAACGAAGGACTCCAGCAATGTGCCCCAGTATGGACTGGAGTCTACCGACTTGGCGTCCAATTCGAGAAGATTGGTGGACAGCCCGGTGTCGTTTAGGTATACCTTGGCTTTCCGCACCAGCTGCTTCCCACCGAGGGGATATCCCAAGCTGGGCAGCGGCTCGAAGACGTACGAGTCGTCCAGCATGTCAGCCACTGCCTTGCCTTCTTGTCCGCTCAGCCCGCACTCATTGGCGATCTCCCTGATGTTGATGACCTTGCCTTGCTTCCTCGTCATCTTCCTGAGAAACCTTGGCAGCATTGCAATTGACTTGCCACCTCCCATCAACAGGAACTCGTTGATGATTTCGTTCAGGATGAATTCCTCGATTTTCTCGTCCTTATCCCTTGGCGAGTTAACCACTATCGGGTAACCACCGAGCCAGATCCTGCGCTTCAATCCGGCGCAGCTTGCGTCAGGAGGGCTCAGGCCGTCCCTGATCGCATCCATCACGTTCACAAACGCAGGACCGCCGCCAGTCCTGGCGGACTCAATCTCGGCCTGGCTCAACGGACGCATCAGCAACGTCTGCTGCCTTCCGGACATCGACTCGTAGTTTTTCTTCGACTTGTACCTCTTGGAAGAACCGGTAAGTAGGAACATCCCCGGACGCCGGTACATGTCAACGTACCGCTTCGCGGTAATGAAAAGCAGCGGCTCGCGCTGGATCTCGTCCACCACCACGAAGCCGGACTCGGCTCCCTGGAGGAGGTCCTTCGGCTTCTGTTTGGCCTTGAGCCACGAATCCATGTCGTCGAGGGTGATGTAGGCTCCTCCAAGCTCGGCACAGATTTCCTCAACGGTGTTGGTCTTGCCGACCTGCCTCGACCCCTCGAGCAGCACGACAGGAAATTTCTTCAGGCCGCTCCTGATCATGCCTTCGATCTCCCGGGCAAACCGCTTCCTCTTTGCCATGGCAAAATGTATTTTACCAAGAAAATCGCGAATTTGGAAATTTTATTTTTAAATTTGATATTTTTATTTGAAAAAGTTTCATTAATATTCCGGCGTCCCTCCGGCCTCGCTCCAGAGCCTGTCGCTGCGGCGATGGAAGACAGGCTCCGGCAACAAGATGCCTGGGCGCATGTCCGAGAATAAAAATCCCGGAAGATCCGGGCAAAAAAAAAGCTTGGCGGCGACCTACTCTCACACAGGCTGATCCTGCACTACCATCGGCGCTGAGGCGTTTCACGGTCCTGTTCGGGATGGGAAGGGGTGGTACCACCTCGCCTTGGCCGCCAAGCCGAAACGAAAAGGCAAAAACAAGCGAAACCAAAGGCGGCAAACGCCTCGGCCAGGCCCCGGCCGCTGCCAGGACTATGAAACCAAGCCGCACGGTCAATTAGTACTGGTCAACTCAACGCATTGCTGCGCTTCCATATCCAGCCTATCGCGTCGTAGTCTACGACGGACCTTAAGAGGGCTTAACGCCCTGGGAAGTATCATCTCGAGGGGGGCTTCCCACTTAGATGCTTTCAGCGGTTATCCTTGCCGAACTTAGCTACCCGGCGATGCCACTGGCGTGACAACCGGTACACCAGAGGTTCGTCCACTCCGGTCCTCTCGTACTAGGAGCAGCTCCTCTCAAACTTCCAGCGCCCACTGCAGATAGGGACCGAACTGTCTCACGACGTTCTGAACCCAGCTCGCGTACCACTTTAAATGGCGAACAGCCATACCCTTGGGACCTGTTCCAGCCCCGGGATGTGATGAGCCGACATCGAGGTGCCAATCCGCGCCGTCGATTTGAACTCTTGGGCGCGATAAGCCTGTTATCCCCGGAGTACCTTTTATCCGTTTCGCGATGGCCCTTCCATTCAGAACCACCGGATCACTATGGCCTGGTTTCCCACCTGCTTGACCCGTCGGTCTCGCAGTCAGGCATGCTTTAGCCATTGCACATTCAGCGCGATTTCCGACCGCGCTAAGCATACCATTGCGCTCCTCCGTTACCTTTTGGGAGGAGACCGCCCCAGTCAAACTACCCACCATGCATTGTTCCCGACCCGGATAACGGGCCTGGGTTAGAACTCCAAACAAGCCAGGGTGGTATCTCAAGGTTGGCTCCACCGCAGCTAGCGCCGCGGCTTCAAAGCCTCCCACCTATCCTGCACAAGCCTGTTCAAAATCCAGTGCAAAGCTGTAGTAAAGGTTCACGGGGTCTTTCCGTCTTGCAGCGGGTAGATCGCATCTGCACGACCATTTCAACTTCGCTGAGTACCGGGTGGAGACAGTGTGGCCATCGTTACGCCATTCGTGCAGGTCGGAACTTACCCGACAAGGAATTTCGCTACCTTAGGACCGTTATAGTTACGGCCGCCATTGACCGGGGCTTCGATCAGGAGCTTCTCCGAAGATAACCCCATCAATTGACCTTCCGGCATTGGGCAGGCGTCACACCCTATACTTCCTCTTGCGAGTTTGCAGAGTGCTGTGTTTTTGATAAACAGTCGCAGCCACCAATTCACTGCGGCCCCTTACCGCTCCGCCAGCAAGTGGCTTCACGTCGTCGGGGCGCACCTTCTCCCGAAGTTACGGTGCTATTTTGCCGAGTTCCTTCACCCGATTTCTCTCAAGCGCCTTGGAATACTCTTCCTGCCCACCTGTGTCGGTTTGCGGTACGGTCCGCGCGTGACTGAAGCTTAGGGGCTTTTCCTGGAAGCCTGTTTCACCTGCTTCACCCTCCCTAAGAAGGGCTTCGTCCACATCTCGCCGCGCCCCAGAAGGGACGCGGCCGCGTGCTTCACCGGGACAACCATCGCCCGGCCAGGCCGACATGCTCCGTCACCCATCGCATCACGCGCAGGTATCGGAATATAAACCGATTTCCCATCGACTACGCCTTTCGGCCTCGCCTTAGGGGCCGACTAACCCAGGGATGATTAACATCGCCCTGGAAACCTTGGGCTTTCGGCGAAGGGGTTTTCCACCCCTTTTATCGCTACTCATGCCAGCATTCTCACTTCTGATACCTCCAGCGGACCTCGCCGGTCCGCCTTCGACGGCCTACAGAACGCTCTTCTACCGCGCCCGGCGGACAAGTCCGCCGGGCGCCTGCGGCTTCGGTGCACAGTTTGAGCCCCGATACATTTTCCGCGCAGGATAACTAGACTAGTGAGCTGTTACGCTTTCTTTAAATGATTGCTGCTTCCAAGCCAACATCCTAGCTGTATTAGTCATCCCACATCGTTTTCCACTTAACTGTGTCTTGGGGACCTTAGCCGGCAGTCTGGGTTGTTTCCCTCTCGACAACGGACGTTCGCACCCGCTGTCTGTCTCCCGTGATTGCGCTTGCCGGTATTCGGAGTTTGCCATGGTTTGGTAAGGATTGACTCCCCCCTAGCCATAACAGTGCTCTACCCCCGGCAGTGATAAACACGAGGCACTACCTCAATAGTTTTCGAAGAGAACCAGCTATCTCCAGGTTTGGTTGGCCTTTCACCCCTAACCACAGCTCATCCCCTGATAATGCAACATCAGTGGGTTCGGCCCTCCAGTCCGTGTTACCGAACCTTCAGCCTGGCCATGGTTAGCTCACCTGGTTTCGGGTCTACGACCACAGACTGATTCGCCCTTGTCAGACTCGGTTTCCCTGCGCCTCCCCCAGAAAGGTTAGGCTTGCCTGTGACCGTAAGTCGCTGGCCCATTATGCAAAAGGTACGCGGTCACACCCACGCGGGGTGCTTCCACTGTTTGTATGCACGTGATTTCAGGTCTGTTTCACTCCCCTCCCGAGGTTCTTTTCACCGTTCGCTCACACTACTAGTTCACTATCGGTCGGTTACGAGTATTTAGCCTTGGAAGATGGTCCTCCCACGTTCAGACAGGATTTCACGTGTCCCGTCCTACTCGTCGGCAGCCCGCCAGCTCGACCTTCGCGTACAGGGCTTTCACCTACTGTGGCCGGCCTTTCCAGAGCCGTTCCGCTGGTCTTGATGGCTTGATGCTGCCAGGGCTGTTCCCGTTTCGCTCGCCACTACTCCGGGAATCTCGGTTGATTTCTTTTCCTCCGGTTACTTAGATGTTTCAGTTCACCGGGTTCGCTTTGCCGGCCTATGTGTTCAGCCGGCAATAGCCTGCAAGCAGGCTGGGTTTCCCCATTCGGAAATCCCCGGATCAAAGCATGTTTGCTGCTCCCCGAGGCTTATCGCAGTAATCCACGTCCTTCTTCGCCTGTAACCGCCTAGGCATCCGTCACGCGCACTTAGTCGCTTGATTTCATAGTCCTGGCTCGCTGGCCAGGGACCCTTTGCGAAGCGTTTTACCGCTTTGGTTTCGCTTGTTTCGCCTTGTTTTAGAGCAAGAGGCAAATTATACACCAGAACCGCCGGAAATCAAAAACCGGATTTCTGCGCCTCTGTCAGCGACGGGCGCATGCCGCCGGACGCAGGGGACATCATGCGCGCGGCGCGCCCGGAGCATGCCATAATCAAAGCCGAACAGAGTAGCTCAGGGGTCAGAGTTCTCGCCTTTTAAGCGGGAGGTCGCGGGTTCGAATCCCGCCTCTGTTCACCCGGCCGCCGCGGCCGGCGCTCCAGCATGAAGCACGGGCCTGCCGGGTGCGGTCACATCCCCCAGCGAAGCGCGGGCGTGTGGACGGGCGCGTCCCAGAGCTCCTTGGCCTTCCCGTCGAGCATGGTCAGGGTCACTGAGCAGCCCGCCATGTCGAGCGAGGTCACGTAGTTGCCGACGAGCGACCTCTCGACCTTGACGTCCGTGCCCTTGAGCTTGCGCAGCACGGAGTCGCAGACCAGGTAGAGCTCCATCGCCGGAGTCCCGCCGAAGCCGTTTACCAGCAGGAGCGCCTCGCCGTTGGCGCGGTCGCCGAGGTCGCCGACGATCGCGTCGACCATCTCTCCGACGATCTCGTCGGCGGAGGCCAGCGGCAGCCGCCTGCGGCCGGGCTCGCCGTGTATGCCGACTCCCATCTCGATCTCCCCGTCGCCGATGTCGAACGTCGGCTTGCCGGCGGCCGGGACCGTGCAGCTCGTGAGCGCGACGCCCATCGACCTCGTCGCCTCGTTGACCGCCTCGCCGAGCGCCTTGAGCTCGCCGAGTCCCGCGCCCTGCTCCGCCGCGGCGCCCACGATCTTCTCGACGGCCAGCGTCCCGGCGACCCCGCGCCTGCCGGCCGAGTAGGTCGACTTCTCGACGGCGACGTCGTCATTGACGAGCACCGACGCGTTCTCCGCCTCGCAGACCTCGGCGCCCATCTCGAAGTTCATCACGTCGCCCTCGTAGTTCTTGACGATGAACAGCACGCCGGCCCCGGTGTCGACCGCGCTTGCTGCGTTTGCCATCTGGTCCGGCGTCGGCGAGGTGAACACCTCGCCCGGGCACGCGGCGTCGAGCATGCCGTGGCCGACGAAGCCGGCGTGAAGGGGCTCGTGCCCGCTGCCTCCGCCCGAGACCAGGGCGACCTTGCCCTGCTTGAGGCCCTTGCGGCGGACGTGCCCCTCGCCCCTTTCAACCAGGTCGGCGTGCGCCGCGCAGAAGCCGGAAACGCTCTCGTCGAGAACCTTGTCTACCTCGTTGATGAACTTCTTCATCTCTCCCTCCTCTTTGCCGCGCGGCCACAGGCCGCGCCGTTGAAGTTATACCCCATCATCTGCGGCGCCCGCGGAGCCCCATTTCGCGATCGCGGCCTTCACCGCGCCGAGCCTGCCGGGCGCCATTGACAGCGACCGCAGGCCGGCTCCGAGCAGGTCCGCGGTCATCGCCGGGTCGCCCGCGAGCTCGCCGCACAGGCTGACCTCGCTGCCCGTTCTCCTGCCGTGCTCGGCGACCCTGCGCACGAGCTCGAGCACCGCGGGCAGGCTGCCCTCGGCCAGGCCCTCGAGGCCCGCGACGTCCCTGCCTGCAGCCGCCACGTACTGCGTGAGGTCGTTGCTGCCGATCGAGTAGAAGTCGGCGTCGAACGCGTCGACCGTCATCGCCGCGGCGGGGACCTCGACCATGATCCCCACCGGCGGGAGGTCCTGCATGCCGAGCGCCTTTGCCTCGTCGGCAATGACGTCCCGCGCCTTCGCGAGCTCGTCCGCAAGCGTCACCATCGGCAGCATCAGCTTCACGGGGCCCTCCTCGGCCGCGCGCAGGATCGCGCGCACCTGGACGCGGAACACCTCGGGGCGCGACAGCGACAGCCGCAGTCCGCGCGTTCCGAGGAACGGGTTGCTCTCGCCGTCGACCGTGAAGCCGGGTATCGGCTTGTCGCCGCCGGCGTCGAGCGTCCTGATCGTCACCGGCCTGCCGTCCGCCCACTTGACCAGGCTGCGGTAACTGGCAAGCTGCTCCTCCTCGCCGGCAAGCCTGCCCTTGAACAGGAACTCGGTGCGGGCAAGGCCGATCCCGTCGGCGAACGAGGGGTCGAGGTACTTGGCGTCCTCGGCCGACGCGACGTTTACCGCGGTCAGTACCCTCTCCCCGGCTGCCGTCTTCGCAGGCAGCCTCAGGTGGCGCTCGGCCTCCTTCGCGCGCTCGAGCTCGGCGGCCATCCTCCCGTCGAACTGCGCGACGGCCGCCCCGTCCGGATGCGAGACGACCGATCCCTCCGAAGCGTCCAGCAGGCACTCCTCGCCGTCGACCTCCGGGTGCCAGCCGGCGCCGACGACCATCGGGACGTTGCGCGAGCGCGCGAGCATCGCAACGTGGCTCGCCGCGCTCCCCCGCGCGAGGAAAATCCCGCCTCCCTCCCACGATGCCGACAGGAACCTGCTCGCGGTCAGGTCGTCCGCGTGGACCAGGGCGCCGTCCGGTATGGGCTGCTCGCTTCCGCCGGTGATGGCAAGCGCGACCCGGTCGCGCAGGTCGGCCAGGTCGGCGGCGCGGGCCCGGAAGTACTCGTCGTCGCCCGCCTCGTACTCGGCCACCTGCGCGTCCATCGACTCGCGCCAGGCCTCGAGGGCGCTCTTGCCTGCGCGCACCGCGGCAACTGCGTCCTCGGCCAGACTGGGATCCCTGGCGAGCTCGACCTGGAACTCCAGGATCTCGGCGGCCTCCCTGTCCGAGTCCGCCATGATCCCTTCAATCTGCTCCGCGGCGCTTTCAAGCGCGCCGGAAAGCTTGGCCTCCTCCTCTTCCGGCGACAGCCGCTCGCCGCCGCTCTCGACCCGGGCCAGGACAAGCGCCCTTCCCCGGGCAAGGCCGGAAGAGGCGCAGCGGCCCTCCAGCCTCACGCCTTCAGCCATCAGTCGGGAAAGCCCGAGCGCACGAGCTCGGCGAGCGCCGCGGCCGCGGCCTTCGCGTCGGGCCCGCTGGCCTCGATGCTCAGGGTCGCTCCCTGCCTGGCCTTGGCCTTCATGACCATGTTGATGCTCTTCGCGTCGAACGGCTCGCCGTCCGGCAGGACCCGGCAGGTTATCTCGGTCTCGGCGCCGAACGTCTTCGCAAGCTTGGTGAACCTCACCCCGGGCCTTGCGTGAAGGCCGGTGGGATTGGTGATGGTGACCTCCTCGCTCGCCGAGCCGCCGTCAGTCACGGCACGCCTCCTCGGCCGCCTTTCTCACCTCGTCGAGTGACGCACCTCCGGATGACTCGACCGCGGCCATGAACGATCCCTCGACCAGCGGCGCGCCGCTGACCGCGACCTTCGCCTGCCTGTCGCCCTCGAGCATCTCGACCGCCATCTCCGCGTTGGTCTCCGCCCCGCCGAGGTCGTAGATCACGAGCACGCCGGCATCGGACCAGGCCGCGCCGATCGCCTCGCCGATTTTCCCGACGTCGCTGCCGAGGCCGCCGTCTGCGTCGCCGCCGCAGTGCGCAAGCGGGACCTCGTCGCCGACCATCTGCCGGACCAGGGCCGCCGTTCCGCTCGCAACCTCGCTCGAGTGCGAGACGATGACTATGCCGACCCGCGGCTCCTCAGCCATCGCTTCGGTACGCCTCCACAGCCGCAGCGACCAGCAGCGCGACAGACCTCGACCCTGGGTCCATGTGGCCGACGCTGCGCTCGCCGAGGAACGACGCGCGGCCGCGCTCGGCCTGCATCGGGACCGTGGCCTGCGCCGAGCTCTCTGCAACCCCGGGCAGCGATCCGAAATCCTCCGGCGAGGACGAGAAGCCTTCCGTGATCGGGTAGAGGACGTCGAGCATCGTCTTCTGCCCGCGGTGCGACTTACCGCGCTTGGCCACGGCCTCGACCGCGACGGCGAAGGCCGCGGCGGCGCCCGCAGGGCTGCCGCCGGACTCGGCAAGGGCCTTTCCGAACGACATCGCCAGCGTCCCGAACAGCGGGCCGGACGCGCCGCCGACCTTCATCACGAGCGTCTTGCCGATCTCGACCAGCGCCCGGTCGGGCTCCATCGACTCCAGCTCCGCAAGCCTCTCCCTGACCGCTTCCGCGCCGCGGCGCATGTTGATCCCGTGGTCGGCGTCGCCGATCGCGCGGTCGAGGTCGGTGAGCTCGTCGGCATGGGAAACGATCGCCTCGCAGCAGCCTGCGACCGCCTTGGCGAACCTGTCCTTGCCTCCAGTCATGCCGCCTCCAGCCTTGCGCCCTGCGCGTCGAAGAACAGCGGGTCGCGCAGGCTTACCCTCACCCGGTCGCCGGGGCCGACCGTCGAGACCGGCTCGGCGAGCACGACCATCTCCGTTTCGCCCTGGACGACATGCAGGTGGTTCTCGTTGCCGAGGTGCTCGATCCAGTTGACCCTGGCGTCCCCGCTCTCGTCGGGCTCGATCCGCAGGTGCTCGGTGCGCGCCCCGAGCTGCTCGGTCCCGGCGGGCATGCCGTCCGCAGGGAGGAGGTCGCGCGGGATGAGGTTGATCTGCGGCTGGCCGAGGCGCGACGCGACGTAGGTGTCCGCGGGCCTCTCGTAGATCTCCTGCGGGGTCCCGACCTGGACCAGCTCGCCCTCGCGCATCACGCCGATCCGGTCGGCCATCGTCATCGCCTCCATCTGGTCGTGGGTCACGTAGACCATCGTAGCCTTGAGCTCGTCCTTGATCCGCTTGATCTCCAGGCGCAGCTCGGCGCGCAGCTTCGCGTCGAGCGACGACAGCGGCTCGTCCATCAGGTAGGCGTCCGGCGAGCGAACGAGCGAGCGCCCGATCGAGACCCGCTGCATCTCGCCGCCGGAGAGCTCGGTCGCCTTGTTGCCGAGCTTGGACTCGATGTGGAGCAGGCGGGCGATCTCCCCGACGCGCTTTTTGATCCCGTCCTCGTCCACCCTGTGCAGCGGCGAGCGCAGCGGGAAGGCGAGGTTGTCGAACACCGTCAGGTGCGGGTACAGCGAGTACTGCTGGAAGACGAACGAGACGTTGCGGCCGGCCGGCGGCGCCGAGGTGACGTCGCTGCCGCCGATGCTGACCGTTCCGGCGTCCGCCCTCTCGAGGCCGGCTATCAGGCGCAGGGTCGTAGTCTTGCCCGCGCCGGTCGGGCCGAGAAGCACGACGAGCTCTCCGTCAGCGACGGTCAGGTCCATGGAGCGCACGGCCTCGGTTTCCCCGAAGCTCTTGCTCACCGCGCGCAGCGCGACCTCAGCCACCGGCAAGCTCCAGCGCCTCGCCCGTCGCGGGGTCGAAGAGCGACAGCCGCTCGGTGCGGAAGTCGAGCCCGACGCTGTCGCCGGGCGAGGCCCTCTCGCCGGCAGCCGCGCGCACCCTGACCATCCCGCCGGGCGTCTCGACCGAGACGATCTGAGTCGTCCCGAGGTACTCGCTGCCGTAGACCCGGCCGCGCAGCGCGCCCTCGCCGGAGAGGCTGACGTGCTCGGGCCGGGCGCCGACGACCACGGCTCCCGCGGCCCGCTCGCGCGCGACCGCGGGGACCTTCACCTCGCCCTCGCCCACCCTGACCGCGCCGGCCGCTGAGCCGAGCGCGCCGCTCGCGTCCAGGAACGACATCGGCGGGCTGCCGATGAAGTCGGCGACGTACATCGTCGACGGGCTGTCGTAGATCCGCTGCGGGGTGTCGACCTGCTCGATGATCCCGTGGTTCATCACCATGACCCGGTCGGCCATCGACATCGCCTCGAGCTGGTCGTGGGTGACGTAGACCATCGTCGTCCCGAGCCGGTCGTGGAGCGTGCGCAGCTCGCCGCACATCACCTGGCGCATCTCCGCGTCGAGGGCGCCGAGCGGCTCGTCGAGCAGGAACGCCTCCGGCTCGCGGACGATCGCCCGGCCGAGCGCGACGCGCTGCCTGTCGCCGCCGGACAGCGCCGACAGCCGCGAGTCCGCGAGGTGCCCGATCCGCAGCACCCTCATCGCGTCGTCGACCCTCTTTCGCACCTCGGCCGCGGGCATGCCCTGGCACTTGAGCGGGAAGCCGATGTTGCCGCGCACGCCCATGTGCGGGTAGAGCGCGAACAGCTGGAAGACGAACGCGATGTCGCGCGCCGACGCCGGCAGGTCGGTGACGTCCTTGTCGTCGAGCTTGATGGTCCCCGAGGTCGCGAACTCGAGGCCGGCGATCATCCGCAGCGTCGTCGTCTTGCCGCAGCCGGACGGGCCGAGCATGACGAAGAACTCCCCGTCGGCGATCGTGAAGTCGGACTCCTCGACGGCGACGAAGTCGCCGAAGGCCTTGCGCAGCGCCGTTGCCGTGATGCTCGCCACGCCCTACTCCCTGAAGTGGCTGACGACGATGAAGCCGACCGTGCCGAACAGGATGACGACGAACGAGTGGGTGAACAGCCACATCGAGAACGGCTGCAGGAGCATCAGGCAGCCGACCGCGATGACGACCGTCATCGCCATCTCGCTCGGCCCGCGCCGCAGCCACCGCGGCCTGCCGCCGCCCTTGCTCACTTGCGCACCGCCCCGAAGGTGATCCCGCGCAGCAGGTGCCGGCGCAGGACGATCGCGAAGAACACGACGGGCAGCAGGAACAGAGTCGTGCCCGCGGCGACCGCCGGCCAGTCGAGCCCGCCCTCGCCTATGATCAGCGGGATGTACGGCGGCGCGGTCTGCGCGGTCCCGGAGGTCAGGAGCAGCACGAAGGCGTACTCGTTCCACGCGAAGATCAGGCAGAAGATCGACGTCGCCGCGATGCCGGTTCCCGCCTGCGGCAGGACGACCTTCACGAAGGCCTGCAGCCTCGTGTAGCCGTCGATCATCGCGGCCTCCTCGTACTCCCGCGGGATCTCGTCGATGAAGCCCTTGAGCAGCCAGACCGACAGCGACATGTTTACCGCGGTGTACAGCAGGATCATCCCGAGCGCGGTGTCCGACAGCCCCACCTGCCTGAACATCAGGTAGATCGGGATCGCGACCGCGATCGGCGGCATCATCCGCGTCGACAGGATGAAGAACAGCAGGTCGTCCGCGAGCGGGACGCGGAAGCGCGAGAACGCGTACGCGGCGAGCGTCCCGAGGAACACCGCGAGGAACGTCGAGCCGAAGCCGATGATGATCGAGTTCACGTAGCGCTGCCCGAAGCGCGACGGGCCGGTGATGACCATGTTGCGCTGCCGGACGAGCTCGTCGTACCACGTCGTCGGCGGGCCGAGCTCGGCCATGTACTCGTCGGTCTGCCGCGAGCGGGTGGTGAACAGGTTGACGTAGCCCTCGAGCGAGGGGTCGAACAGGACCTTCGGCGGGTAGGCGATCGAGTCCGGCGGGGTCTTGAACCCCGTCATGAAGATCCACACCATCGGCACGAGGGTCACCAGCGCGTAGGCGATCACCGCGGCGGCGGCGAGCCGCCGCGCGAGCGTTCCCCCGCGTCCGCGCGCGCTCACCTTCGCTTGACCGCGTTGAGGGCCTTGACGTAGATGTTAGCCGCGCCGAAGACCGTCACGAACAGGATGATCGCGAACGCCGAGCTGTAGCCGGTGCGCCACTTCTCGAATGCCTCCCGCTTGAGCGTTATCGACGCGAGCTCGGTCGTCGACCCCGGCCCGCCCGAGGTCAGCTCGACGACCATGTCGAACATCTTGAAGTTCTCGATCGCCCTAAACAGTATCGCGAGCATCAAGAACGGCAGGACCATCGGCAGGGTGATCGACCAGAACTGCCGCAGCCTTCCGGCGCGGTCGATCTCGGCCGCCTCGTAGAGGTACCCCGGTATCGAGCGCAGCCCTGCGAGGCAGATCAGCATCACGTACGGCGTCCACATCCAGGTGTCGACGAGGATGATCGCCCATGGCGCGAGCTCGACGCTGCCGATCATGTCAAGCGGGCCGATCTCGTAGAAGGCGTTTACGATGTAGCTGACTATGCCGATCTGCGGCTGGAACAGGTAGGTCCAGAACACGCCGACCACAGCCGGCGAGAGCATCATCGGCAGCAGGATCGCGGTGGTCCAGAAGCTGTGGCCGCGGAACTGCTTGTTGATCAGGAGCGCGAGCCCGAGACCCAGGACGATCTGCAGGAACATCGTCCAGAACAGAAAGTGCGCGGTGTGCTGCAGGTTCAGCCAGATCTCCTCGTCGCCGAGGATGCGCTCGTAGTTGCGCAGGCCGACCCACTTGACCTCGCGGTTGGGCCGGTTGGCCCGGTAGTTCGTGAAGCTGAGCCAGATCGTCCACAGCAGCGGGAAGATGTTGATCGCCAGCAGGAGGACGATCGTCGGCCAGACGAACAGGTTCGCGACCGCCCTGTCGGTCAGCCCCCTGAACCTGCCGGCGGCCCCCGCTGTCATGTGCTTCCTCCCGCGCGCGGCGGACGCGCGCGGGGTGCGCGGCCCGGCTCCCGGCCGGGCGCTTCCGGCTTAGATCTTGCCCTCGTCCTCGAAGATCTCGGTCCAGTCCTCGACGAGCTTGTCGAGGGCCTCCTGCGAGGTGCCGCTGTCGGCGACGACGTAGTCGTGGACGCGCTTCTGCATCGCCTGGAGCAGCTCGGCGTACGCCGGCTCCTGCCAGAAGTCCTTGACGCCGCTCATCGCGAGCAGGAAGTCGGCCGCAAACGGCGCCGAGTTGACGAAGCCCGGGTCCTTGAGGACCGAGTTGTGGCACGAGTAGCCGCCGAGCTCCCACCACTTGGCCTGGACGCCGGGCGTCGCGAACCACTTGATGTACTGCAGCGCCTCGTCCTGGTTCTGCGAGTATGAGACCACCGAGATCCCCTGTCCGCCGAGGGTGGAGGCCTCGATCTTCTGGCCCGGGTTGACGAAGAAGCCCGACTTGTCGCCGCCGACGTCGGGGTCCTTGGCGATTCCCGGGAAGAACGCGAACCAGTTCATCTGCAGGGCGACCGTCCCCGACTTGTAGGCGTCGAGGTTGGCGACCATGTAGGCGTCCGAGTGGCCGGGCGGGACGCAGCACTCGTAGAGCGACTTGTAGAACTCAAGCCCCGCGACCGCGTCCGGGCCGTTGGTGTAGCCGTCCATCTCGTAGTCCCGGTTCGGGTTGTCGTACTCGAAGCCCCAGGCGTACATCGCGGCGGTCACTCCCATCGTGATCCCCTCCGAGCCGCGCTCGGTGTTGATCGCCATGCCGTAGACGGTCTTGCCGTCGATCTCGCGGCCCTGGAAGAACTCGCCGATGTTGCGCAGCTGGTCCCAGGTCTTGGGCGGCTCGAGGTCGTGGCCGTACTTCGACTTGAACTCGCTGCGGAGCTCGGGCCGGGAGAACCAGTCCTTGCGGTAGACCCAGCCGAGCGCGTCGCCCATCGCCGGCAGGGCCCAGTAGTTCGGGCTGCCCTTCGGCCAGGTCGAGTACGCGTAGACCGTCGCCGGGAGGAAGTCGTCCATCGAGATCCCCTCGCGGTCGAAGAAGTCGTTGAGCTTGACGTAGTGGCCGTTCTCGGCCGATCCGCCGAGCCACTGGCTGTCGCCGATCAGGAGGTCGCAGAGGTCGCCCTTGGAGTTGAGCTCGTTCTGGAAGCGGTCGGTGAAGTTGGTCCACGGGACGAACTCGAAGTTCATCGCGATCCCGGTCTCGGCCGTGAAGTCCTTGGAGAGCTCGACGAGCGCGTTGGCCGGGTCCCACGCCGCCCAGCACAGCGTCAGCTCCTGGGCCTGCGCCCTGTTCGCCGGCAGGGCCAGCCCTGCGACCATTACGGCAGCGAGCGCGGAAGCGCCCAGTTTCGTTCCCTTGACCATTTTTCCCGTCCTCCTGTGCGGTTGCAACCGGGAAATTATACCCACCCTGGGGCTTCCGCACTACTTCGAGACGATCTCCGGCCCCATCAGCGCGTTCGGGATGGTCGTCGACAGCGCCGGGACGTAGGTGACCAGCACGAGGAAGACCAGCAGCACCCCGACGAACGGCAGCGCGGCCTTGACGACCCCCATCACCGGCATCCCGGCGACGCCCGAGGTGACGAACAGGTTCAGGCCCACTGGCGGGGTGATCATCCCGATCTCCATGTTGACGACCATGATGATGCCGAGGTGGATCGGGTCTATGCCGAGCTCGATCGCGATCGGGAACACCAGCGGCGCGACGATCACGAGCAGCCCCGACGGCTCCATGAACTGGCCGCCGATGAGCAGGATCACGTTGACGATCACGAGGAAGGCGATCGGGCCGAGGCCCGCAGAGACCATCGCGCCCGCGACCTGCTGCGGGACCTGCTCCTCGGTCAGCACGTGCTTGAGCAATAGCGCGTTGGCGATCACGAACATCAGGACGATTGTCAGGCGCGATGCCTCGAGCAGGGTCCTGCGGGTGTCCGGGTGGACGAAGGAAGTGAGCAGCGCCTGCGGGCGGCGGACGAGCCCAGCCCTCCCGGCTCCCCCGCGGGCGGCGAGCGGGCCGACGTCGCGGTAGACGAAGGTCGCGACGACGAAGGCGTACACCGCGGCGACCGCGGCCGCCTCCGTCGGCGTGAAGAACGCGGCGGTGACCCCGGGGATGCCGTAGATGCCGACCATGATCACCACGATCAGCAGCAGCCCCCACGACGCGTCGCGGAAAGACTCCCAGACCTCGCCCCAGCCCTTCCACTCGCCCTTGGGCATGTTCCTCACCCTCGCCATGACGTAGATCGACGCCATCAGGAGCAGCCCGGCGAGGATCCCGGGAAGTATCCCGGCGAGGAACATCCGGCCGACCGAGACCTCGACCGCGGCGGCGTAGACGACCATGACGATAGACGGCGGGATCAGGATGCCGAGCGTGCCCGCGCTGCAGATCACACCTGCCGAGAACTCCCTCGAGTGGCCTGCCTGGCGCATGGCGGCGATCACGATCGAGCCGATCGCGACCACCGTCGCCGGCGACGAGCCCGACAGCGCGGCGAACATCATGCAGGCGAACACCCCCGAGATCGCCAGCCCGCCGCGCAGGTGGCCGACGCAGGCGATCGAGAAGCGGATGATCCGCCGCGCGACGCCGCTCGTCGACATGAACATCGAGGCGAGTATGAAGAACGGGATCGCAAGCAGCGTGTAGTGGCCCTCGAATGCCTGGAAGATCGTCTGGGCGACGGACGCGAGCGAGGCGTCCGAGAACATCAGCAGGTACAGGACCGACGACAGCCCGATCGCGAACGCGACCGGGACGCCGATCATCATGAAGCCGATCAGCAGGACGAACAGCAGGACCACCGACATCAGCCGTCCTCCCCCGCGTCGTGGCCGGCGACGATGCGGTCGCGCTCGCCCCTCCACACCGCGGCGGCCGCCTGCGCGAAGCGGTAAAGCAGCAGCGCCATCGAAAGCGGCAGAACCGAGTACGGGATCGCCCGCGGCAGCTTGTCGTACGGCTCGCCCTCGTTGAGGACGTCGGCGAGCCAGCCAAGCGCCGCCGGGTGCGGGATGTCGTCGACCTCGTACCAGCCCTTGGGCAGGAACTTGTCCTCGAAGCCGGTCGGCAGCCACCTGCCCTCGGTCGCCGGCAGGTTTACGAAGTTCGCCCAGTAGTCCCAGGAGCCCTTGAGAAGCAGCAGGGTGAAGGCGATGCACAGGGCCGCCGAGGCCAGCGCCAGGATCCTGCGGGCCGGCGCCGAGACGGCGTCGACCAGCGCGTCGACGCCGATGTGCGCTCCGGTCTTGACCGCGTACGAGGCCCCGAGCAGGACCAGCCAGGCGAACAGGAAGACGGTGAGCTCGACGCCCCACAGGATGTTCGAGCTCAGGACCTTGCGCGCGATGACGTTGGCGAAGGTAAGCAGCGTCATCGCCCCGAGCAGGGCGACGATCAGGTTCTCCTCGAGCCGCGCGAGCGCGCCGCCCGGCGGCACGCGCCCGGTCACCTCACGAGCCGGCGGGCTGCCTTCGGTCGCGGTCCCGCCCTCCCGGCCCGGGGCGGGGAGGGCCTGCGTTCAGACCCTGGCGTTGATGGCCTGGGCGGCGTCGATGTTCTCGCGCCCGACCTCAGCCTCGAACCTGTCCCAGACCGGCCTCATCGCCTCGAGCCACGCCTCGCGCTGCTCGTCGGAGAGCTCGCGCACGACCCCGCCTGCGTCGATGATCGCCTGGCGCGCCTGCTGGTTGACGGCGAAGGACTCCTTGTTGCGCAGGTCGGTGACCTCAGTGAGGATGGTCAGGAACTGGTTTCGCGTAGCGGGCTCGAGCCCGTCCAGCCACTCGGTCGACGCGACGACCAGGTAGTCGAGTATCCCGTGGTTGGTCTCGGTCACCCCGTCCTGGACCTCGAAGAACTTCCGGCCGAAGATGTTCGACCAGGTGTTCTCCTGGCCGTCGACCACGCCCTGCTGCAGGGCGCCGTACACCTCGGAGAACGCCATCTTCTGCGGGATGCCGCCGATCGCCTCCATCTGAGCGACCAGCACGTCCGAGCTCTGGACGCGGAACAGCAGGCCGTCGGCGTCGGACGGGAGGATCAGCGGCTTGTTGGCCGACATCTGCTTCATCCCGTTGTGCCAGAACACCAGGCCCTGTATGCCCCGCCGGCGCATGCTGTCCTTCATCGCCTGGCCGTGGCCGGACGCCTGGAAGGCGTCGACCGCCTCGATGTTCTTGAACATGAACGGCAGGTCGAACAGGCGGAACTGCTTGGTGAAGGCCTCGAACTTCGACAGCGACGGGGCCGCGAGCTGGACGTCGCCCTGGAGCATCGCCTCGAGGACCTTGTCGTCGTCGTAGAGGATCGAGTTCGGGTAGACCTCCATGCAGGCCGTCCCGTTCATCTCCTCGTTGACCCTGCTCTGCAGCAGCGAGGCGGCGATGCCCTTCGGGTGCCGGTCGGCGTTCGTGACGTGGCTGAACTTGATCACGGTCTCGCCCGCGTCGCAGTCGGCGAGCGCGGGCTGCGCCGCGCCGAGCGCCAGGGCCGCAAGGGCCAGGGGGGCCGCAGCGGCCCGGAAAAAACGTGCGGGAACTTGGTTGAACATTCTGACCTTGACCTCCGAACCAGCGCTCGATTTGGCTTGCCGTGATTCTACCCTTTCCGGGGGCGGTAAATCAACGGCGCGGCCCCTGCCCGCCGTGCCGGCGGACAGTTTGTTCACACCGGCGTCCCGAGCAGGTCGCTGATGTCGGGGACCTTCGACAGCGCCCACTCCAGGCTGTCCTTGTCCCTGCTCGACAGGGCCCCGACGTCGACCCCCGTGCCCATGGCTATCCCGTCCTTGATGTCCCGCAGCTGCTGCGAGAGGATGAGCCCCATCATGACGCGCTGCGCCTCGAGCAGGCCGTCCGCGACCCGGCCCTCGGCGTGGCCGAGCTCGACGCACTTGCGCAGCCGGCCCGCGGTCGACCTCTCGGCGACGCCGTGGCGCAGCGCCACCGCCCGGGCCGCGCTGAAGACCGGCAGCACGCCGCGCAGCTTGAGGTCGACCCTGCCGCCCCTGGTCCGGACCTTGCCGAACACGCCGACCGCGCTGTCGAACCTGCTCGCGTTGAGCGACAGGTACCGGATGAAGTTCGCCGACGCGCCGACCTTTGCGCGCGCCTTGGCAAGGAGCCCGTCTGCGAGCTCGCGCCTGCCGTGCACCCAGACCCCGTCGAAGAAGATGTCGCTGCTGAGGAAGTCCTCGGGGCCCGCGCGCGCGACCCAGGAGTCGACCTTGCGCAGCCAGCTTTCGAGGTCCATCCGCCACTCGGCGCTCGAGGCCATCACGCCGCCCTTGCACAGCGCCAGCCCCGCCCTGCCGAGCATCCCCGACACCCTCCCCCCGAGCTCGGCCATCCACTCCGCCGTCCTGTCAGGGTCGTCGCCGGCCTCGTGGACGATCGCGTTGTCCTGGTCCATCGCGAGCAGGCTCTCGCCCCGGCCGCCGGAGCCGAGGACCATCATCGCGTAGTCTGCAGGCGGCGGGCCGAGGCCTTCGTCGAGCATCTCCCGCTCGGCAATCTCGCACGCGCGCCTGGTCAGCGCGCGCAGCTCCCGGGAGATCACGCCGGCGATGTCGCGCGCGTCGACCTCCTCGACCCGGAGGGTGTGCACGACCGGGACTAGCTCGCCCCAGACCCTGCCGAGCTCGTCGACGCTCTCGGCCGCCTCGATCCGTTCGCCGAGCATGATCGCGTCCTCCGCGCGCACCCGCAGCATGCTGCGGGTGGTGACCACCCCGACGATCTCGCCGGCTGCGTCGAGCACCGCGAGGTGGCGGACCCGCTCCCTGTCCATCAGCAGCAGCGCGCGGTAGACGAATTCGTCCTCTGCGACCGAGAACAGCGAGTCCCGCACCGCGAACGACAGGTCGCCGCGCAGGGCGTCCGCGCCGCGGTCCTTTATCGTCCGCAGCACGTCGCGCTCGGTGACTATCCCCACGGGCCTCTTGCCGTCGGCTACGAAGATCGAGCTGGTCTTGAGCTCGTCCATCAGGTGCATGACCTCGGACAGCGTGCTGCGGACGTCGACGTACTTCGGCTTGTACATGATGTCGCCCACGCGGTGGCGGTACGGGAAGCTGTCGAGGCGTGCGATGCCGGCGTAGACCGCCTCGTCGTCGACCGACGCCGGGCCGACCCAGCCCATGCCCTCCTCCTCGCCGAGCCGGTGTGCGTGCTCCCGCACGCGGCGCTCGAGCTGAGCGAGGTTCTCGATCCCGCGCTCGCGCAGCAGCGGCAGGAGGCGCAGGTAGACCTCGGCCGTCGCCCGCGCGTCCGCCATCGCACGGTGCCGGCCCTCGATCGCGACGCCGAGCCACTGCGCGACCACGTCGAGCGAGTGGTTCGGGAGCTGCGGGTTGATCACCCGGACCGCGTGCGCGACGTCGACCGTGCGCGGCGCCCTCCAGATCATCCCGTGCCGGTCGTGCTCGGCCTTGAGCACTCCCATGTCGAAGCCGAGCGAGTAGCCGAGGACGACGACGGGACCCATCTCGGCGACGAACCTCCCCATCGCCTCCGGGAACGCCGGCGCTCCGGCGACGTCGGCGTCGGTCAGGCCGTGGACCTCGCGGGAGAGCTCGGGGATCGGCACCCCGGGGTTGACGAGCTGGGTGAAGCCGCCGTCGGCGTCGACCCTGCCTTCGGCGATGCGCGTCGCGCCGATCTCGACGACCCTGTCCTTGGCGACGTCGAGGCCGGTGGTCTCGGTGTCGAGGACGACGGCGCGCAGGGAAGACAGCGGCATCCCCGAGAGGTCGACGTCCGACTTCGGGAAGGTCACGTTTCCTCCCCCGCCTCCCTGCCGCGCGCCTGCGCGTCGGCCGCCACCGCGGCGCGGTCGATCTTGCGCCGGAAGGTCCTGCGGACGTCGATCCACGCGTACCGCATCGAGTTCATGACGAACTCGGCGTCGAGGTCCTTGTGCTCCTTGACGATCGGCGCCCACCTCACGAGCGCCTCGGGGCTGCGCTCGAACTCGTCGCGGCCGAGAGCCCTGCCCCGCCAGTCCGACGCCGACAGCCTCGCCGCGAACGAGGCCCGGGCCGCCTCGGGCGAGAAGCGCTCCGACTCCTCGAGGCCGTTGTCGGCAAGGCCCCTCTCGTGGCAGCCTGCGGCCAGGGCCCGCCTTTGCGAGTCGGACAAGCCCGAGCCCTCGGTCGCCACGGCGACGGCATGGACCGCGAGGTCGGACAGGCACGCTTCGAAGACGTTCCGCTTGGCGATGTTGATCGACTCCCCGAAGCGGTCGTCCTCGAACATCTGCGGGAACTGCACGCCCATCCTGGTCTTGAGGTAGCCGTACAGGCTCTTTTGCGCGACGTAGGCCGCGCGGGTCGAAACGAACCGCTCGAGCGAGTCGACGCCGTCGACCGGCTCGCGCTCGTCCCTGCGCAGGACGCGCGGCATGAAGCTGCGCCAGAGTTCTGCGATGCCCGGCATCTCGAGGGGTGTGGTCGCGGCGTGAAAAGGCGGATTTTCCCACGCCGGCGGCGGCCACGAGCGCGGGCGAAAAGTAGAATGACCCGTCCGGCCGCAGCCCCTTGGCTGCGAAACGACGGCCGGCATGAGCGCAGCATGGCAGCCCCGCAGCTTCTGGTCCACGACGGCAAGGACAACGTCGGCGTCGTGGTCGTCGAGGGCCTGAAGGCCGGCACCGAGATGCTCTGCGTGGTCACTGAGGACGACTCCGACTTCCGGCTCACCGCCAAGTCCGACATCCCGATCGGCCACAAGGTTGCGCTGAGCGACCTCGCCGAGGGCGACACCATGGTCAAGTACGGCGAGGACGCAGGGAAGATCGTCGCAGCCGTCGAGAAGGGCGGCCACGTCCACACCCACAACTGCAAGACCAAGAGGTGGTGAGGGAGAAGTCAGCAGGCGGCTGGGCCGGGACCGAGGTCCGGGCCTGGCGGCGCGAGAACGGCCGCGTCGGCGTGCGCAACCACGTCCTGGTCCTGCCGGTCGACGACATCTCGAACGCCGCATGCGAGGCGGTGGCCAACAACGTCAAGGGGACGATGGCGATCCCGCACGCCTACGGGCGCCTGCAGTTCGGCGAGGACCTGGAGCTGCACTTCCGCACCGTGATCGGGACCGGCGCGAACCCGAACGTCGCGGCCGCCGTCGTCATCGGGATCGAGCCGTCGTGGACCGCCACGGTTGCCGACGGGATAGCGAAGACCGGCAAGCCGGTCGCGGCGTTCTCCATCGAGCAAAAGGGCGACCTCGAGACGATCCGCGCGGCGAGCTGGAAGGCAAAGGAGTTCGTGCACTTCGCGACAGAGCTGCAGAGGGAGGCGTGCCCGCTTTCGGACCTGTGGGTGTCGACCAAGTGCGGCGAGAGCGACACGACCACGGGGCTGAGCTCGTGCCCGGCGGTCGGCAACATGTACGACAAGCTCCTGCCGCACGGCCTGCACGGCTGCTTCGGCGAGACCTCCGAGATAACCGGCGCCGAGCACATCTGCGAGGGCCGCGCGGCGACGCCCGAGGCCGGGGCCAAGTTCAGGAGGATCTGGCAGGCGTACCAGGACGAGGTGATCGAGGCGCACAAGACCGACGACCTCAGCGACAGCCAGCCGACCAAGGGCAACATCCTCGGCGGGCTGACGACGATCGAGGAGAAGGCTCTCGGCAACCTCGAGAAGATCGGCAGGACCTCGGCCTACGTCGACGCGCTCGGCCCGGCCGAGGCGCCGGCGAAGGGCCCCGGCCTGTACTTCATGGACACCTCGTCTGCGGCGGCCGAGTGCGTGACCCTGATGGCGGCCGCGGGCTACGTCATCCACACCTTCCCGACCGGACAGGGCAACGTGATCGGCAACCCGATCGTCCCGGTTGTCAAGATCTCCGGAAACCCGCGCACGCTGCGGACGATGTCCGAGCACATCGACGTCGACGTGACGGGGGTGCTCACGCGCGAGATGACGATATCCGAGGCCGGCGACGCGCTCATCGACATGGTCGCGCGCACCGCCAACGGCCGCGCAACGGCAGCCGAGGCCCTAGGCCACCGCGAGTACTCGATGACGAAGCTCTACCGCTCGGCCTGAGCGATGAGGGTCGTCGTGTCCGAGTTCATGGACCCGGCGGCGCTCGGCGGGTTCGAGCCCGGCGAGGTCCTGCACGACCCGGAGCTGTTCGGCGACCTGCCCGCGCTCAAGGAGGCGCTCGCCGACGCGCAGGCGCTGATCGTCCGCAACCGGACGCAGGTCACGGCCGAGCTGCTCGACGCGGCCCCGAACCTCAAGGTCGTCGGCCGCCTCGGGGTGGGGCTCGACAACATCGACCTCGGCGCCTGCCGCGAGCGCGGCGTCGCGGTCCGGCCCGCGACCGGGGCGAACGCGCAGTCGGTCGCCGAGTACGTGGTCACGGTCACGCTGATGCTGCTTCGGGGGGCCTACCGCTCGAACGAGGCGATGACGGCCGGCAAGTGGCCGCGATCCGAGCTGATGGGTAGGGAGGCCGGCGGCAAGGCGCTCGCCCTGTGGGGCTTCGGCAGCGTCGCCCGCAAGGTCGCGGAGCTCGCCGCCGCGGCCGGGATGGAAGTCTGCGCGCATGACCCCTTCGTCGCCGCGGACGACCCGTCCTGGTCCGGCGCGCGCAGGTGCGAGGACGCAGACTCGCTGCTGGAGTCCGCTGACGCGCTGTCGCTGCACGTCCCGCTCACCGACGGGACGCGCGGGATGGTCGGGGCGGAAACGCTCGCCAAGATGCGCCCTGGCGCCGTCCTTGTCAACACCGCTCGCGGCGGGGTCGTCGACGAGGATGCCGTATGCGACGCGCTCCGCTCGGGCGCGCTCGGCGGGGCGGCGCTCGACGTCTTCGAGACCGAGCCGCTTACCGAGGATGCCGGATCGAAGTTCGCCGGCGTCCCGAACCTGATCCTCACCCCGCACGTCGCGGGGGTAACCAAGGAGGGCGACGTGCGCGTGTCGGCCATGACCGTAGCGAACGTGCTGCAGGAACTCGGCGCTGGCTGACGGAAAAACCAGGCGGCTGTCCGAGGAGGATGCCGAGGCGCTCGTCGCGCGGGCGCTCGAGGCGAACAGCGTCTCCAAGGACAACGCAACATGCGTCGCGAAGGCCCTGGTCGCGGCCGAGTGCGACGGGCACAGGGGGCACGGGCTGTCGCGTGTCGCGGCCTACGCCGCACAGGCACGCTCGGGCAAGGTCGACGGCTACGCCGAGCCGCACCTGGAGGTGCGCGCCCCGGCAGTGTCTGCTGTGGATGCCCGGAACGGATTCGCCTACCCTGCAATAGACCTCGCGGTCGAGAACCTGGGATTCGGGACCCCCGAGAACGGGATCTCCGCAGCGACCGTGTTCCGCTCACACCACGCCGGTCAGCTCGGAGCCCATGTCGAGAGGATCGCCAAGATGGGCCTGGTCGCGCTGATGTTCTCGAACACGCCGAAGGCGATGGCGCCGTGGGGCGGGACAAGGCCGCTGCTCGGGACCAACCCGATTGCCTTTGCCGCGCCTCGCAGGATGGAACCCCCCGTAGTCATCGATCTCTCCCTGTCCGAGGTCGCGCGCGGCCGGGTGATGGCGTCCGCGCAGGCAGGCGAGGAGATTCCGGAGGGCTGGGCGCTGGATTCGGACGGCAAACCGACCACGGACCCCAAGGCCGCTCTGGAGGGATCAATGCTCCCTGCGGGAGGAGCGAAGGGATCGGCCCTTGCGCTGATGGTAGAGATAATGTCGGCCACCCTGACCGGGGCCAACCACTCCCGGGACGCGAGCTCATTCTTCGACGGCAAAGGGAAGCCGCCGGGCGTCGGACACACAATCATCGCGATCGACCCGCAATGGACCGCAGGCGGGGAGTTCCAGGCGCGGATCGAGGAACTGGTCGCCTCGGTGACCTCTGAAGAAGGCGTGAGGATGCCCGGAACAGGACGCCTCAGGTCCCGCAGCGATTCCTTCTTCGAAGGGATCCCGGTGCGCGAGGAAACACTTCGCGAGATCGAGGAGCTTGCCGGCAAGAAGGCGCGGCGCTGACCTGCCTCAGGCCGGCCGGGGAGTTAATCGTTAAACTGTCCTATAATCCGGCGTCAACACGTCAGTTGTTGGGAGGCAACAATGAACGCAGACACCCAGTCGGTGCGCGAGACGCACTGGGCTAAGTCCAGGAACCTGACCGTGGGGGTCCTCGTGGCCTGGTTCATCTTCGGGTTCGTGGTCCCTTGGTTCGCCAAGGAGCTGAACTCGGCCAGCTTCCTGGGATTCCCCCTCGGATACTACTTCTGCGTGCAGGGATCCCTGATCATCTTCGTCGTGCTGATCTTCTTCCAGAACTTCATGCAGGACAAGATCGACGAGGAGGCCGGGATCACGGAAGGAGGGACGGGACCCGCGGCCTCAGGCGCGCCTGCCGCAACCGCAACTGCGGCAGCGGCCCCTGATCCGGAGCCGGAGCCGGCAAGCCCCGAGCCCGAACCGGCGCCCGAGGCGGAAACCGCCGAGGGGCAGCAGGCCGAAGGTCCGCAGGACCAGCCCGCCGCGAAGGAGTAGACGGAAATGGCTTTCATCAAAGGGAGGTTCGTAGACAACCTCAACAAGGTGTACGGCCTGTACACCGGCGGCTTCCTCGTCTTCGTCATCCTCATGGCGATCCTCGAGCAGGTCGGCGTCTCGGCCGAGGCGATCGGCATCCTGTTCGTCGCCTTCACCATCCTGATCTACGCCGCCATCGGCTGGCTGTCGCGGACCATGCAGGTCGGGGCGTACTACGTCGCCGGACGCGAGGTGCCCGCGGTCTACAACGGCATGGCGACCGCGGCGGACTGGATGTCCGGCGCGTCTTTCGTCGCGCTGGCGGGCGGGGTCTACTTCGGCGGGTACAGCTACCTCGGCTTCGTCGTCGGCTGGACCGGCGGCTACGTGCTGGTCAACTCGCTGATGGCGCCGTACCTGCGCAAGTTCGGCTGCTACACGGTCCCCGACTTCATCGGCACGCGCTACGGCGGAAACGTTGCCCGGCTGATCGCGGTCCTGATCCTGGTCGTCGCGTCGTTCACCTACGTGACCGCGCAGATCAACGCGACCGGGACGATCGCCGCGCGCGCGCTGCAGATCCCGTTCGAGGCCGGCGTGTGGTTCGGCCTGATCGGCATCCTGCTGTGCTCGATGCTCGGCGGCATGCGGGCGGTCACCTGGACGCAGGTCGCGCAGTACATCGTGCTGATCATCGCCTACCTGGTTCCCGTGATCTGGATGTCAAACAAGCAGGGCTTCGGGATCATCCCGCACTTCAGCTACGGCGACGCGGTCCAGAGGATCGCCGAGCTCGAGCCGGTGGTCGGCCTCGGCGAGCCCGCGACCGTCAAGCCGGACTTCGGCGGCGTGCGCATCCTTTCCACCCCGCACAACGACCCGCAGGGCGGCGCGCAGAGCTGGGGCTTCGTCACGCTCGCGCTCTGCATGATGGCGGGCACCGCCTCTCTGCCGCACATCCTGATGCGCTACTTCACGACCCCGTCGGTGCGCCAGGCGCGCAAGTCGGTCGCCTTCTCGCTGCTGTTCATCTTCCTGCTGTACTTCACGGCGCCCGCGCTCGCGACGCTCACGAAGCTCCAGCTTCTCGACGCGGAGCTGCCGACGGCGATCATCGGCAAGACCTTCGCGGACGTCATGGCGCTCGACTGGGTGCAGAAGTGGACCGCGGTCAAGATGCTGTTCCTCGAGGACGGCAACGGCGACGGGGTGCTGCAGCTCAACGAGTTCTTCATGCGCGCTGACATAGTCGTTCTCGCGACGCCGGAGATCGCAGGCCTGCCGTACGTGATCTCGGGGTTGGTCGCAGCCGGCGGGATGGCCGCTGCGATGTCGACGGCCGACGGCCTGCTGCTCGCGATCGCGAACGCGCTCAGCCACGACCTCTACTACAAGATCATCGACCCGAAGGCCGACACCAAGCACCGCCTGATCGTCGCCCGGATCCTGCTGATCGTGATCGGGGCCCTGGCCGCGCTCATAGCGTCGCTGCAGCTGACGGGGATCCTCGGGGCGGTCGCATGGGCGTTCTGCTTCGCGTGCTCGGGGCTGTTCTTCCCGCTGGTGCTCGGCGTGTGGTGGAAGCGCGCCAACACCCAGGGCGCGATCGCCGGCATGGCGCTCGGGTTCCTGTCGGGCACGGCCTACCTGGTGTACGTGCGCACCGGCGGCGACCCGGTCCTCGGGATCGACCACCTGCGCTTCGGGATCATCGGCATGCCGGTGAGCCTCGTCGCGATGGTCGCAGTGAGCCTGATGACCGCCGAGCCGGACGAGGAGACCCAGAGGATGGTCGACGAGGTCCGCTACCCGGCCGGGGAGAGCGTGCTCGCGGAGACCCACTGAGGAAACTCCTGGCATTCGCCCGCATCGGGGGAGGGGAGCGCCCGGGCGCTCCCCTCCCCCTTTGTCTTGACGCCCTTCCGGGCTGAGGCAGCAGGCGAGGCCCGATGGAAATAGACGACGCCGCAATCGCGGAGTTCATCCCGCTGTGGGCGGTCGTCGTCGACTACGCACTCGGCATGGTGATGTGGACCCTGATCGGCCGGGCGGCGATGAACGTCTTCCTGCCGGAGGACTCGAGCTTCTTCTTCATGAGGGTGTTCGTGAGGTCCACGGACCCGATCATCAGGCTGTTCCGGCCCATCACGCCGGGATTCCTCGTCAGGCCGCTGGTGCCGTTCTACGTCGCCTGGTTCTTCTTCATGTTCCGCTTCTATGTGATGCCGTGGATCCTCGGCTACTCGGTCCTCGGCATGCTTTCGTTCCCGCTCGAGGGCGACATCGCGGCGATGATCTACGCGGCGTTCAGCCCGCGCCCGTAGAGGCCCCCGCCGCACGGCGGCGGCGGAAAACCCCGGCGTCGCCAGCGGCGGCCTGCACCTCGAGGCGGTCGGGCGCGACCGCCTCTCGGATCCTTGCCGTTCCGCAGACCTCCCCGCCGGCGGCGAACACCTCGACTATGCCTCGGTCGAAGAAGACGCGCAGGTCGCGGATGCCGTCCGTCGCGGCGCTTCGGCGCGACGGCCCGCCGTCGCCGGGGACCGCAATCGAGATCTTGCCTTCCCCGAGCTCGACCGCGAACGACTCCTGCCCTCCTTCCGTCGCGGCTATTCGAACCGCATCCCCGGCGCCGATCCCGGTGACCCTGACCTCGAAGGGGCCGCCCGGCAGCGCGCAGCCGCCGCCTGCGCCCGCCTCAAGGGGCGACGCGGGCCAGGCTTCGTCGACCTCTCGCGCGGGCTGCATGCGAAGGCGCCAGCCGTCCTCGGTGAGGGACAGCTCGCGCGGCAGGGACATCTCGCCTGTGTAGATGCCGCCTCCCCCGCCGTCCGACATCCAGTTGTTGACCCATGCCAGGGCAACGGCACGCTCCCCGTCGGGCACAAGGAAGGACTGGAAGGCATAGAAGTCGCCGCCGAAGTCGAGCAGCTGCGGCTCGTCCCCGGCGGGTTCGAACCGCTCGCCGTCGAAGTCGCCGACGAGGGAAAGCACCGGGTTGCGCAGCCCGGTCGCGGGGTCACTGTGCCCGTACATGTTGAAGACCAGCGCGTGCCTGCCGCCGACTGCGACCAGGTCCGGGCACTCGAGCGCCGCTGCCCCCTCCCGCCCGAAGCGCTCCGGCGCGACGTACAGCGGGCCCATGTAAGTCCAGGAGTCCAGGTCGTCCGAGCCGTACATGAGCGCGGCCGGGTTGCCGTCGAGGACGCTTCCGACGACCATGCGCCAGCCGCCGCCTTCCAGCTTGACCACCCTCGGGTCGCGGAAGTGCGGGCCCGCCCCGGGCGGCGGCGAGCCGACCGCGATTCGCGTTGCGCCGGCATGCACCAGGCCGCCGCCTGCAGCGACCTTCTGGACCTCGGTGAAGACCTTCTCGTCGGTGAACGGCAGGCGCTCGGTGTAGGAGAAGGAAATCCCCCCGTCGCCGCCGGGGAACGCGCCGCCGGAGAACGCGCCGCCGTCGGCGCCGAGGGCGTAGAGGTCGCTCTCCGGATGGAGGAAGACCGGCAGGTGGGTCCAGGAAAAGAGGTCCCTGCTTGCCGCGTGGCCCCAGTGCATCGGGCCCCACTCCGTCCCGCAGGGATGGAACTGGTAGAACATGTGCCAGACGTCGCCGATCCTGCACAGGCCGTTCGGGTCGTTCGTCCAGAACCTCGGCGGCGAGAAGTGCATGACTGGCCGGCGGGGATCGCTGCTCATCCACCTGTCGAGCTCCGCGCCCGAGCGCGTCTCGATCCCGTCCTCGCCGAACTCCCAGAGGGTGACGCCCTCCTCCGCAACCGCTTCGGGGACGTAGCTGCATGCGTAGCCGAACGCGGTCGCCGCGCCGTCCCACTCAACCAGGACCGCCCCGGCCTCGGACACCTCGAGGCAGTGGTGCGCGAAGTGGCCCCCCGGCCGCATCTCGTGCAGGACCTTCCCCCTTGCGGAAAGCCTGAAGGCCGCGTCGCCACCGGCCCCTGCGTTCTTGAGCCACAGCTCAAGGCGCTCTCCGGCCCGGAAGCTGACGGCCTGCTCAGCCATGCTCCCCTTCCTGCAACCGTGAGGCCCTTTTTTTCATGCTGCTCTGTTGCGACCGCGCCTGCTGCAGGGCGCGCCGGACAGGTTATACAATTTATCGGCTTGTCTCACAACGGAGGAAGTTCATGAAGCTAGGAAGAAGCGCCCTTGTTGCCGTTGCGGCGGCCCCGCTGCTGCTCGTGGGATCCGCGTCCGCACAGACCGAGATCTCGATGTGGTACCACGGCGCCGGCAGCGACACCGAGCGGGCCATCCTGCTCGAGATCATCAACGACTTCAACGGCTCGCAGGGAGACTGGAAGGTCGTCATCGAGGAGTTCCCGCAGGAGTCCTACAACGACTCGGTCTCGGCCGCGGCGCTTGCAGGCAACCTGCCGGACATCATCGACGTTGACGGTCCGATCATGCCGAACTGGGCATGGGCGGGCTACCTCGAGCCGCTGAACATCGACCGCTCGAAGATCGACGCGTTCCTTCCCGGCGCCGTCGGGGAGTGGAACGGGACGATCTACGCCATCGGACTGTGGGACGCGGCCTGCGCGATCTTCGCGCGCAAGAGCGTGCTCGAGAAGAACGGCATCCGCATCCCGACGCTGGGCAACCCGTGGACCGTCGACGAGTTCAACGGCGTGCTCAAGAAGCTCAAGGACTCCGGCGAGTTCGACTACGCCTTCGACGTCGGGATGGCCTGGACCGGCGAGTGGTACCCCTACGCCTTCGGCCCGATGCTGCAGTCGTCCGGCGGCGACATCCTCGACGCGAGGGCGAACAAGGCCGACGGAACGCTCAACGGCGACGCCGGCCTGCGCTTCGGCGAGTGGTGGCAGATGCTGTTCGCCGAGGGCTACGCGCCCGGCACCAGCCAGGACGGCGCAGACAGGGAGACCGGCTTCCTCGACGGCAAGTACGCCCTGCAGCTCAACGGCAACTGGGCGGTCCTGCCGGCGGTCGAGAAGTTCGGCGACGACTTCATAGCGTTGCCGGCGGTCGACTTCGGCAACGGTCCGAAGATCGGCGCGGCCTCGTGGCAGTTCGCAGTTTCGTCGACCTCGAAGAACCCCGACGGCGCGCGTGCATGGATAGAGTACGCCATCCAGGACAGGTACCTCGCCAAGTTCTCTGACGGAATCGGCCTGATACCTGCGACCGGAGCGGCCACGGCCATGACCGAGAACTACAGCAGCGGCGGGCCGCTCGAGCCGTTCTTCGAGCTGTCCAGGCAACAGGCGACCCTGCGCGCGGTCACCCCGGCCTACGTCGTCGCGGCCAAGGAGTTCGAGAAGGCCATGGCCGACATCTCCAACGGCGCGGACGTCGCCGACGCGCTTGACGCAGCGGCGGACGCCATTGACGCGGACGTCGAGCGCAACAACGGCTACCGCTAGGGCGCGCGGGCGCGACGCCTGAAAAGCCAGCCCGCCGGCCCAGGGAACGCCGGCGGGCCTGAACCCGTCAGCGCCGAGGCCGTGACGCCATGACGGCGGACAGCGCCGGGCCCAGGCCCCGGAAGAGGAGCCAGACCGCAGCGGGCGTCGCGTTCGCCGCGCCGGCGACTGCGCTGCTGCTGTGCTTTCTCGTCATCCCCTTCCTGCTTGCGTTCGTCTTCGCGTTCACGAACCAGCGCCTGTTCTCGCCCAACCCGGCGGAGTACGTCGGGCTGCGCAACTTCCAGGAGATGCTCGGCGTGCACACGCTGGCGCTCGAGCCCGAGCGCGCCGGCGACGGGACGGTCGTCCGCGGCGAGGACGGCAGCCCGAAGTACCCGAGGCTGCGCACGTTTACACGGAACAACCCCGACTACCCCCACCTGAACAAGACCCGGGAGTGGATGCGGTTCTCCCTGCGGGACGACCGGCAGCTGGTCGTACTCGCGCGCGACGTCCTGTTCATGAAGGCGCTGACGATAACGGTGACCTTCGTCGCGATCGTCGCGCCCACCCAGGCGGCGCTCGCCCTGCTGCTTGCGCTGCTGATAAACCAGCCGCTGCGCGGGATCAACATATTCCGGACGATCTACTTCATGCCGACGGTCATCTCGATCGTCGTGGTGTCGATGCTGTGGCGCTTCATCTACGACGGGGAGAACGGGATACTCAACACCCTGCTCGGCTTTTTCACCTTCGGGGCCTTCGAGCCGGTCGACTGGCTCGGGCAGACGAACACGGCGCTCGGCGCGATCATCGCGATGTCGATCTGGCAGTCGGTCGGCTTCCACATGATCATCTGGCTCGGCGGCCTGCAGACGATACCGCCGACCCTCTACGAGGTCGCGCGCCTCGAGGGGACCTCGACGTGGCAGACCTTCCGCTACGTCACCTGGCCGGGGCTGCGCAACACCGCTATCCTGGTGATGGTCATCATCACGATGCAGGCGTTCACGCTCTACCCGCAGATCGCGGTGATGACCAACGGCGGTCCGCTTGACTCGACGCAGTCGCTGGTCTTCCAGATGGTCGAGCGCGGCTACGGCAAGCAGGACATCGCCGGCGGCTCGGCGATCTCGGTGTTCCTGTTCCTGTTCGTCCTGTCGATCTCGCTGCTGCAGCGCTACCTGACGAGGGAGAGGGAGTGACCCCCGTGCGCCGGCTGAGCGCGGCGAGCCTGGCCCTGCGCTACACGCTGCTCGCGTGGATCGCGCTCGTGTTCGTCTTCCCGATGGTGTTCATGGTGGTGTCGTCGCTCAAGCCGGACCTGCAGCTGCTGCGCGACAGCGGCTCGTTCCGCGCCTTCCTGCCCGTCGGGGACGTCTCGCTCGACAACTACCGGGAGGCCTTCGACCGGGCGCCGGTGCTGCGCTTCGTCGGGAACTCGGTGCTGATCACCTCGGTGACGCTCGCGCTGTCGCTGTTTTTGTGCTCGCTTGCCGCCTTCAGCTTCGTGTTCCTCGAGTGGCGCGGGCGCGGAGCGGTGCTGACGGTGATCCTGGCGACCTACATACTGCCGTTCGAGACGGTCGCGATCCCGCTGCTTCTGATAGTAAACGAGCTGCCGTGGGTCGGGGCGGACGGGATCGAGTTCGGCTGGATCAGCTCGTACCACGTGCAGATCGTCCCGTTCATCGCCGACGCGCTGACGGTCTTCCTGTTCGTGCAGTACTTCCGCGACCTGCCGAGGGAGTTCATCGAGGCGGCCCGCGTCGACGGCGCGAGCTGGTTTAGGATCTACCTGCTGGTCATCGTCCCGCTGTCGGGGCCGGTCTTCGCGACCGCGGCGATCCTCAAGTTCCTGTTCATGTACAACAACCAGCTCCTGTGGCCGATCATGGTCGCGCAGGAGTCCGAGGTGCGTCCGGTCATGGTCGGCCTGCTCTACTTCTTCCAGCTGAACGTCGCCTGGGGCGAGGTCATGGCATACCTGTCGATCATCACGGTTCCGGTGCTGGCCTTCTACCTGAGCCTGCAGCGGGCCTTCATCGCGTCGGTTGCAAGCACCGGGGTCAAGGGCTAGGACAGCCCCGTGCGGCCCCTGTTCGTAGGTTGCGGCGGGTCGGACATAATTAAATTCAGCATATCAATGAGTTGTAAAAAATCATCCAACAAGGCGGAACGATGCCGATTGGTCAGCAGATATTGTAAATTACTTTGCTTTATCAATTGGTTGCGAATATCCATCCATCAAGCCGAATCGATTCGGTTTGGTGTATAATCCACTCCGTGGGCATCATCGACATACTGAGGATCACCAATCCCTGGTGGGACGCGGACATCCTCCCCGAGGAGCACTCGTTCGAGCACAAGAGAATGCTTTACCCCCAGGTGGAGCGGATCGCCCTGGACCCGAAGCTGCCCTTCACTGCCGTGCTGCACGGGCCGAGGAGGGTGGGCAAGACCGTGATGCTCATGCAGCTGGTCGGGCAGGCCATCTCGTCCGGCAGGTTCAGCCCGAGGAACGTGTGCTTCGCGTCGTACCAGAACTCGTTGCTGGGCAAGCATTCCCCGTCGGCGCTTGTGGAGCAGTTCAAGGCCGTTGCGGACCCGGGCAGGCCGGCGCTGTTCGTGCTCGACGAGATCCAGTTCCGGCTTGACTGGGAGCGGGAGGTCAAGGACCTGACCGACCGCGAGAAGGGCATCAGCCTTGCGGTCACCGGATCGGCCCTGTCGGAGCTCAAGCGCAAGAGCGCCGAGGCGGGAACCGGCAGGTTCTACAGGTTCTTCCTGCCGCCACTTCTGTTTTGCGAGTACCTGGACTTTTCCGGCAAGTGGCCGGACGGCCTGCCGAGAACCGCCGCGCAGGCCAGGTCCGCCAGGCTCGGCCGGGAGGAGGTCAACTCGCTCAACGAGGACTTCATCGACTACATCAACTACGGCGCGTTTCCCGCGCTGGTGCTGCATCCCGAGATCGCCAGGGGCCGTCGGGAATACCATGAGCAGCACATGCCGGACAAGGACCTGTTCAGCACCCTGCCGCAGCTGTACGGGGTGACCGACGCTGAGGGGCTTGAGACTATATTCGAGCACGTTGCCGGACACAACTGCCAGGAGGTCTCGATCGACTCGATCGAGAAGCAGACGGGAATGGAGCCCGAGACCATCAAGAAGTACCTGAAGTACCTCGAGGCATGCCTGCTGATCAGGAAAGTGCCCAAGCTCGGGTCGGCCCTGCGGGCATTGCAGAAGGACTCGGCGCGCAAGTACCACCTGGTCAATCCCAACATGCACGGCCTGTACAACAACCCGGTCTCCATTGACGACGACGATGCGGGACACGCCATCGAGGCGGCGGCGCTCACTCAGTACCACAACTGCTTCGCGGCCTCGAGCGTCACAGGAAAAAAGGTGTTCTACTGCAGGTACAGGCGCGACGGGATTGACAGGGAGGTTGACATGGTTGTCACGCCGAGGGGCGCCGCCTACCTCCACAGGCTCTGCGAAATCAAGTGGAGCGACAAGAGGGACCGCCATGCCAAGTCCGCCGACAGCCTGGCGCACGTCAGGAGCAGGAAGAAGAAGGCCAAGTCCTTCGACGGCTGCTTCTGCACCACAAAGACGGCCTACGGAGAGGACCGCAAGAAGGAGGTGACCTTCCTGCCCACCTCGCAGTTCAGCGTGTCGCTGGGACTCGAATCCATGGAAAAAACTACATGAAGTTCGCGCGGGACACGGCTTCCGCTTGAAATCCGCCCGCATGCCGTGCTAGCATGCTACACCGCCCTTTTCGGGATTTCGGCAGCCCGGATCCCGAATGAGGCGAGGAGCGAACGACAGATGAACACGGACGACGGCAAGCAGGAACGGGTCCTCGCCCGCCGCGAGGAGGCGCTCGGGGCCATCGCAACGCGCGGGCCGAGGCGGAGCATCGCCACCGAGCGGATCGACACGCTGGGGGACGCCCAGAGGGAGCGGCTCCGCAAGGACATCAACGACGTCCTCAAGACGGTCAACGGCAAGCTCGCGAAGCGCGACATGTCGGAAACCATCTCGGTCAACGAGAAGTTCGACGCGCTCGTCTGGCTCGACGTCCTCGACTACGCCGCGCGGAACCTGATGGCCGTCGTCAACGACGACTTCGACTACGGCGTCGTTCCCAAGCGCGAGGAGGACTGCTGCTGACGGCCTCAAGCCCGGCCGCCCCTGCCCTGATGGACATCGAGATCCCGCGGCTCGCGGAGGAGAACCCGTGGTGGCGCAGCGAGGCCGCCCCGCCGGAGCGCGCCCTCGCGCGGAGGCAGCCGTACGCGCGGTTCGCCCGGCTGGCGCTCGGGCCCGGGGCCGGGCAGCCCGTGGTCCTGCAGGGCATGAGGAAGGTGGGCAAGACCGTGATGCTCAAGCAGCTCATCGGCGAGGCCGTGTCGGGCGGCGCCTTCGGCCCGGGGAACGTTTGCTACGCGAACATGGAGGCCGCGCTGCTGTCGGGAGTCCGCCCCTCGACGCTCGCGCGCAAGTTCCGGGCCGGCTCCGGGGCGGGCAGGCCCTGCCTGGTCGTCCTAGACGAGATCCAGAACTGCGAGGACTGGCAGGGGGACCTCGCGCGGATCGCAGGCGGCAGGAAGGGAATCAGGATCGTCGCGGCCTGCTCGATCGCGCCGGCGCTCAAGCGACAGGGCAGCGAAGGCCGCAGGCGAAGGCTCCTGCAGCTCAGGCTGTCGCCGCTGAGCTTCCACGAGTTCTGCCTTGTGCGCGAGGACTGGAACGGGAGGCTGCCAGGCACGGCGGCCGAGGCCCGGACCGAAAGGCTCGGCAGCGACGACGTCGCCAGGCTCAACGAGCTGTTCGTCGACTACATCAACTTCGGCTGCTACCCGGAGCCCGCGTTCGACGCCGGGTTCTCGAGGGACAGGGACTTCGGGCTGAACATCCTCGACGACGACCTGTTCACGAAGCACGCCGCCGACTACGGGATCAGCGCCGGGCACCGCATGCTCCCGGTGCTGAGGCACATCGCGAAAAACGAGGCGCAGGAGATCGCGCTCGACAAGCTTGCGAAGAACACCGGGATTACGAGGCCGACCATAAACAAGTACCTGGAGTTCCTCAAGGCGGCCTTCCTTGTAAGGCAGGTCACCAACTTCGACGCCGGGCGCGGCGGCGACCGCTACCCCTACAAGTACGTGCTCGAGAGCCCGGCGATGCACAGGGCCTTCTCGGAAAGGGCCTCGCTTTCGGGAAGCGCCGCGGGACACAGGATCGAGGCCACGGTCATCTCGCAGTGCCAGGCCCCGCCGGTCGAGGGCGACCCCGGCGCCGCCCCGCCGGTGCGCTACTGCCGGCTGACGGACAGCGGCAGGGAGCGCGAGGTCGACCTGGTCCACACCAACGCCGCGCGCGAGGTCACCCGCCTCGCAGAGGTCAAGTGGTCGGACAACACCGGCAGCCTGGACAGGGCAAAGGGCAACCTCGAGCACTTCCACCGCACGCTGAGGAAGGCGCGCGGCTTCGAGGGCGTGTTCTGCACGACGAAGTCCGTCTACCACGACTCGAAGGACAGCAACGTGACCTTCCTTCCGACGTCGCAGTACTGCCTGTCGCTCGGCATGGACGGCCTGGAGGGCGAACAGGCCGGATGAGGCCGCCGGCAGTGCGGCCGGCTTAAGTTCCGGGGCCCGCTAGAGCGTAGCCTCGTCCTTGCCGAACTGGTAAAGGCGCTCCGGCGGAATCCTGATGCCGACGTCGGATTCGGCCGCGGTCCCGTCGGTCCCGTCGGTCTTCGCGATCAGCTTCAGCCCGTTGGGCGCGTCCAGGTACAGGTAGTTCTCGCTGCCGAGGCTCTCCTTGACCCTGACGTAGGCGTCGAACAGGCCCGATCCCTTGGCAACGGTCTCGATGTGCTCAGGCCGGACCCCGACGCGGCTCGCCTCCGGCTTGACCGCTAGCCCCTCCTGCGTCGGCAGCTCGCCGGCATTGAAGATGTTCATCTCCGGCGAGCCGATGAAGCCCGCTACGAACTCGGTCCTCGGCCTGTTGTAGAGCTCTAGCGGCGAGCCGACCTGCTCGACCTCGCCGCCGTTGAGTATGACGATCTTCTCGGCCATCGTCATCGCCTCGACCTGGTCGTGGGTTACGTAGACCATCGTCGCGCCGAGCTGCTTGTGCAGCGCCTCGATCTCGACGCGCATCCTGACCCGCAGCTTCGCGTCGAGGTTCGACAGCGGCTCGTCGAACAGGAACACCTTCGGGTGCTTGACTATCGCCCTGCCGATCGCGACGCGCTGGCGCTGCCCGCCGGAGAGCTGCGCCGGCTTGCGCTCGAGGTACTCCTCGAGCTGGAGTATCCGCGCCGCCTCGGCGACCCGCCCGTCGCGGAACTCCTTCTTGGCGCCTGAGACCTTCAGGCCGAACTCCATGTTCTGCCGCACGGTCATGTGCGGGTACAGCGAGTAGGTCTGGAACACCATCGCGACGTCGCGGTCCGACGGCTCGAGGTCGGTGACGTCGCGCTCGCCGATGCTGACGGTGCCCGAGCTGCACTCCTCGAGGCCTGCGATCGTGCGCAGCAGGGTCGACTTGCCGCAGCCGGACGGGCCGACGAACACCACGAACTGGCCGTCGTCGATCGACAGCGATATGTCCCTGAGGGCGTGCACGTCCCCGTAGTGCTTGTTGATCTTCTCGAGAACCACGCTTGCCATCTTTTTCCTCTCCGTTCAGTCAGCCGGAATTGCCGCCGAGGGGGCCGGCCCCGCCGGAACTCCTGACCTCAATTATCCTAGAGACGAGGTCCCCCGCGAAGCCTGCGTGCCTTTCCGGGAGCCCGTCCCACAGCCGCGCGTCGCGCGCGAAGCCCTCCTCGCCGCCGGGCGACAGGTGGTGCCTGACCCCGTCCCACCCGGAGTCCTCGTACTTGATCGGGCAGTTGCCCGCGGCGCATCGGCGCATGACCTCGTACCACGAGGCAACGACAGTGAGGGCGCGTGCCGGGACCCTGCCGCCCTCGTAGGAGGCCCTGATCGTCGGGCCGAGGAACTCGGGGACCTTCGATGTCCCGCGCCTGCAGATGCGGGCTACGGTATCATCGAGGTTCGGGTTGGCAAAGCGCGCCTTGGTCGTCTCGTAGTAGCCCGCGACGTCTATGTCCGCGGCGCTGCCGAGCCCGGGCAGGACCTCCTCTCGCTCGAAGCCGTCAAGGAACGACGCCACCGCCTCGTCGCGCATCGCCTGCCAGACGAACTCGTGGCCCCGCAGCGCGGAGACGTAGCCGACAGCCGAGTGCCCCGCGTTGAGGACCCTTATCTTGACCTCCTCGTGTGTGAGCACGTCGCCGGTCAGGGTGACTCCGACGTCCTCGAGCGGCGGCCTGCCGCCGGCGAAGTCGTCCTCGATCACCCACTGGATGTAGTCCTCGGCCATCAGCGAGGGGTCGCCCTCGATTCCGAACGCCGCGGCGACCTCCCCCGACAGGCCTTCGGGCGTGACCGGGGTGATGCGGTCGACCATCGAGCAGGGGAACGAGGCGCTGTCTGCCATCCACGACTTCAGGCCGCCTTCGCCCGCCTCCTCGAGAAAGCGCTCCGTCGCCGCCCTGAGCAGGCGGCCGTTGCCGCGCAGGTTGTCGCAGCTCAGCACCGCGATCGGCTCAGAGCAGCCAGACATCCGCGCCTTGAGTCCGTCGCGCAGCAAGCCGTAGATCGTCGAGCTGCCGCCGGCGACGTCGGCGGCGACCGCAGGAGCGGAAAGGTCGAGCTCTCCGCCCGACGCCAGGTGGTAGCCCGCCCCAGTCACAGTCAGGGTGACCAGCCTCGTCTTCGCGTCGGCAATCCGCGCCGCGGCCGCGCCGGGGTCATCCGTCGCGTCAACGCAGTCGAGGATCGAGGCGACCTCGCGGTACCTGACCTCGCTTTCGGGCGATACGGTCTTGAGGACGTAGCGCATCCCGCGCCGGCGCAGCCCGTCGAGCAGCGCGCCGCCGACGGGGACGAGGTTGATCCCCGAAATCCCCCAGCCGGCGCAGGCGGCGTCGGACAGCAGGTCGTCGACGTACACCGCCTGGTGGGCGCGGTGGAAGTTTCCGACGCCGACGTGGGCGATCCCCGGCGTCCTGTCGGCCGGGTCGTATCCCGGCCGCTGAAGCGGCGGCGCGCCGCTCAACCCTGCGCCCCGTTCGATCCCGCGAGGCCGCCGTCTAGGTACCTCGCGCGGCGGAACTCGCTCGGGGACATCCCGACGTAGCGCAGGAAGTTGCGGTTGAAGTTGGCCATGTTCCGGTACCCGACCTCCTGGCCGACGGCGGAGATCTGCAGGTTGCTCTCGAGCAGCAGCACGCATGCCTGCCCGACCCGGACGCGGTTGACGAAGTCCTTGAAGCGGTTGCCGGTCTGGATGCGGAACTGGTTCGAGAACGTCTTGCGGTTCATGCCGGCTATCTGCGCCATGGATGTCGCGTCCAGCTCGCCGTCGAAGTGTCCCACCACGTGGTCGACCACCCTGCCGATCCTGTCGTGAGCGTCGCCGTTGCCCTTCGGCGCGAGCCTCACCGACGACAGCAGGCGCTTGTCCGGCCAATTGCGGAGCCGGATCAGGAACCCCAGGAAGTTCGAGAGGCGCTGAAGCCCGCTTGCGTCGCGGATCGACTCAAGGCGGCCCTTGGCCTCGCCGGGGTCGAAGCCGACGAACTCGATGCCGCGCTCAGACATGTCGAACAGCTCCTCGAACTGCCCGAACTCCGGAATCGCGTCCGCCGCCCGCGTCAGCGTCCCTCGAGCGAACTGGACGAGCATGTCGCGCACCGGGATCTCGATGCGGCCCTTGGAGGTCGACACCCAGTTGTGCGGCAGCATCGGTCCCGTGAGGAAGAGCTGGCCGGGGCTGAACCGGCCGATGTGGTCGCCGATGAGCGCCTTGCCTGAGGACTCGAGGACGAGGTGGAGCTCGCACTCCTCGTGGCAGTGCCAGCGGCACAGCTTCGTGGGCCAGCCGTGCTCGAGGTAGCGAAGGCTGGACCCGGAGGTGTCGACAACCTCGAGCTCCGGCGCGAGCACCGACATCACCGGCTTTCCCGCCCGCCCGCAGCGGGCAGCGCGCCCGTCACTTGACGGCCCCGAAGGTGAGGCCCTGAACGAGCTGCTTCTGGCAGAACCATCCGAAGACGACGATCGGCGCGCACGACAGGACCGAGACCGCCGAGAGCTTCGCCCAGAACAGTCCCTCGGGACTCGAGTACGAGGCGACGAGCGCGGTGAGCGTGCCGGCGTCGGAGGCGGTTAGGTTGATCGACCAGAAGGCCTCGTTCCAGCACAGGACGATGCTCAGCAGCGCGGTGGAGGTGATCCCGCCCCACGCAAGAGGCACGATAACGTGGCGGATGACGTCGAGGGTCCTCGCGCCGTCGAGCCTGCTCGCCTCGAGGATCTCCCTGGGGATGTCGCGGAAGTAGGAAAAGAGCATCCAGACGATTATCGGCAGGTTGATCAGCGCGAAGATGACCACAAGCACGATCCGGGTGTCGAGCAGGTCGAGCTTCTGCGCGATCAGGTAGATCGGCATGAGCACGCCGACCGCAGGGAGCATCTTGGTCGAGAGCATCCACAGCAAGACGCTCTTGGTCTTGTCCGTCGGCGCGTACGCCATTGCATACGCGCACGGTATCGCGACGGACATCGCGAGAAGCGTTCCGCCGAAGGAGGTCACGACCGAGTTGACCGCGTAGGTGAGGTAGTCGCTGCGCTCCTGCACCAGTGCGAAGTTCTCGAGCGTGGGCTTGAAGACGAACAGCGGCGGGACCGCGATCGCCTGCAGCTCCGTCTTGAGGCTCGTCAGGAACACCCACAGCAGCGGGAAGAAGTAGAGGATCCCGACGGTCCAGGCGACGACCGCGATCGCCGCGGTCTCGACCTTCCTCCGGCGGCGCATCGACATCTCTTCAGACCACCAGCGTCCGCCCGACGAGGCGGATCAGGAAGAAGGCGACCAGGTTCGCAAGCACGATCGCGAGCACGCCGCCGGCCGACGCGACGCCGGCGTCGAACTGCAGCAGAGCCTGGGAGAAGATCATGAACGCGAGGTTCGTTGAGTCGTGACCCGGACCCCCTCCCGTCGTCACGAAGATCTCGGCGAAGATCGACAGGTGGAAGATCGTCTGGATCATCACCACGACCGCGATCGGCCGGGCGAGGTGCGGAAGGGTCAGGTAGACGAAGCGGTGCCAGGCGCCCGCGCCGTCGAGCTTGGCCGCCTCTATCTGCCCGGCGTCCATCGACTGCATCGCGGTGATGAAGATCAGGAACGCGAACGGCGTCCACTGCCAGCTGAGCATGATCACCAGCGAAAGCAGCGGCGCCTCCGCAAGCCAGTCGAGGGGCTCGATCCCGACCGCGGCCGCGAGAACGGCGAACAGGCCGTACACCGGGTTCATGAACATGTTCTTCCACAGCAGGGCGTTGACCGTCGGCATGACGAAGAACGGCGAGATGATCAGCACCCTGACTATCCCCCGGCCGGGAAAGGCCCGGTCGACCATCACGGCCAGCGCCACCCCGGCAACGACCGTGAACACGAGGATCGTCCCGACCAAGAGCAGGGTGTTGAGAAGCGCCGGCCCGAACGCGGTGTCGGTGACGAAGAACTCGAAGTTGGACCCGCCGGCGAAGCCGCTCCTGTCCGGGTAGAGCAGGTTGTAGCGCTGCAGCGAGAAGTACAGCGTCATCGACAGCGGGACTAGCATCCACACGAGCAGCATGGCGACGCTCGGCGCCTGCAGCAGCCGTGACAGCGGCTTCTTCATTCGATTGCTGTGTCGCTCCCTTCGACCCGCGCCCTCTCAGGCTGTTATCCTACGCCAAAAAAAAGGGGGCCGGCAACTTCTTGCCGGCCCCCTTTGGCTGTGACCGCCGGCTTGCGCCTTGGGTCAGTAGTAGCCTGCCTTGCGCATCTCCCTGTCGGCCGCGTCCTGCGACTTCTCGAGAGCCTCCTCGACCGAGATGTTCCCGGCAAGCGCCGCGCTCATCTGCTGGCCCACGGCGATGCCGATCGCCTGGAACTCGGGGATCGAGGCGAACTGCACGCCGGTGTACGGCGTCGGGTCCAGGGTCGAGTTGCTCGGGTCGGCCGAGAGGATCGCCTTGAGCTCGGCCTCGGCAAACACCGCGGCGCTCCTGAAGTTGGAGTTCTTGTAGGTGCTGTCGCGGGTTCCGGTCGGGACGTTGCCCCAGCCGTTGTTTTCGGCCACAAGCTCGATGTAGTCCTTCGAGGTCGCCCACTCGATGAACCTCTTGGCGTCGTCCACCTGCTGGGAGCCGGCCGGAACGGCAAGCGCCCACGCCCACAGCCAGTTCGCGCCGCGCTTGGTCACCGCGATCGGGGACTGCGCGAAGGCGACCTTGTCGGCTACCTTGCTCTGGCCCGGGTCGGTGATGAAGGACGCCGCGATGGTCGCGTCGATCCACATCCCGCACTTGCCCTCGTTGAACAGCGCGAGGATCTCGTTGAAGCTGTTCGAGCTCGATCCCGGCGGGCCGTAGGTGCCAAGCAGGTCAACGTAGAAGCTGACCGCGTGGTGCCACGCCGGGGAGTCGAGCTGGGGCATCCAGTTCTCGTCGAACCAGCGCGCGCCGAAGGAGTTCGCCACCGTGGTGATGAACGCCATGTTGTCGCCCCAGCCGGGCTTGCCGCGCAGGCACACGCCGAACACGCCGGGGTTCTGCTCGCTGATCGCCTGGGCTACGTCGCGGACGTGGCCCCAGGACGGGTTGTCGGGCATGCTCATGCCTGCCTTGTCAACCAGGTCCTTGCGGTACATGATCATCGAGCTCTCGCCGTAGAACGGCGCGGCGTAGAGCTTGCCGTTGGCCGACAGGCCGCCGCGCATCGCGGGCAGGATGTCGTTGACGTCGTAGGACGAGCCGAAGTCCAGCTCCTCGAGCCAGCCCTTCGCGCCCCAGATCGGGGCCTCGTACATGCCGATCGTCATGATGTCGAACTGGCCGCCCTTGGTCGCGATGTCGGTCGTGACCCTCTGGCGGAGGACGCCCTCCTCGAGCGTCACCCAGTTGACCTTGATGCCGGTCGACTCCTCGAAATGCTTCGTGAGCTTCTGCATCTCGATCATGTGGCCGTTGTTGACCGTCGCGATCGTCAGGTCCGCGACGGCAGGCATCGCCCCGACGCCGGCCATGGATGCGGCGATTGCCGCCGACACTATCTTGTTTCTCATATCCTCCTCCGGGAAACGTGGTTGGACGGGACGAATTGTAACACACTAATACTTAAATCACCAAATCCAAGGATAATGATGCCTCAATGCTTGGAATTCGTATCACACCTGCACGGAAATGACGCCTCCGTTGCCAGTCGCCGAAACCCGTGCGGTACGGGGGCCGGCTGCCTGGGCGGTGCCTGATCCCAGCCTCCGCCCAGGATGCTGGGATAATCACAAGCCATGTGCGGAAGGTTCGCCCAGTTCAGCAATCCGCAGGAGCTGCTGGAGGACTGGCTCGGGCGCTGGGACCCGTCGGCTTCCCTCCCGAAGCGCGAGCCGTCATGGAACGTCGCCCCGAGCAAGGATGCCTGGGTTGCGGCGGACGGCGGCGGAGGACCCGCGCCGATGCTGATGGCCTGGGGCTTCCGGCCGGCCTGGGCCAAGGAAGGGATGCCGACCCCGATCAACGCCAGGGTCGAGACTGCCCCTACAAAGGGTTACTTCAAGGGAGCCTGGAAGGGCTCGCGGTGCATCGTCCCGGTTGACAGCTACTACGAGTGGCAGGTCCGGGAAGGCGGCGGGAAGGTTCCGATGAGCATCGGCCTTGAGTGCGGCAGGCCGATGCTTCTTGCAGGACTGCATGCCGCGCCTGCGGCGGAGGGGGCAGTGCCCACCTTCGCAATCGTGACGACGAAGGCCAGGCCCGAGATCGGGCACATCCACGGAAGGATGCCGCTCGCGCTCGCCCCGCAGGCAGCAAGGGAGTGGCTGGACCCCGGCGCCGACGCGGACCGGATTGAAGGGGCCGCCGCCTCGCCCGACGACCGCGCGCTTGCGTGGCACGCGGTCTCGACCCGGGTCAACAACCCGAGGAACGACGGCGAGGAGCTTCTTCACGCGGCCGACTGACCGGAGGCCCTCAGTCCAGGGACACCCCCTTGAGGCGGAGCGCGTTCCAGACGACCGAGACCGACGACAGGCTCATCGCCGCGGCCGCGATCATCGGCGAGAGGAACACCCCGATCAGCGGGTACAGGACGCCCGCCGCAACAGGCACCCCGAGCGAGTTGTAGCCGAAGGCGAACAGGAGGTTCTGGCGGATGTTCGAGACGGTCGCGACCGCGAGGTTCCTCGCCCGGACGATGCCCTTGAGGTCGCCGCCCATCAGGGTGATGCCGGCGCTTTCGATCGCGACGTCCGAGCCGGAGCCCATCGCGATCCCGACGTCGGCCTGGGCCAGGGCCGGCGCGTCGTTTATGCCGTCGCCCGCCATCGCTACCTTGCCGCCCTGCCCCTGCAGGCTCCTGACCAGCGCCGCCTTGTCCTCGGGCATCACCTCGGGATGAATCTCCTCGATCCCGAGGCCCTTCGCAACCGCCTCGGCGGTGCGGGCGCTGTCGCCGGTCGCCATGACGATGCGCAGCCCCTGCTCCCTCAGCCTCCTTAGCGTCTCCGGGGCGTCGTCCCTGACCTCGTCGGCCAGGCCCATCATGCCGACCACCTCGCCGCCGGACGCAACGAACAGCGCGGTCTCGCCCGAGCCCCTGCTCTCCTCGGCGCGGGCGCCGAAGCCGTGTTCGCCGGCGCCGACCTTGTCCAGCAGCCTCTCGTTGCCGAGCGCGACCTCAGCGCCGTCAACCGTTCCGGTCACGCCCATCCCGGCATGCGAGACCGTCTCGACTCCGACGGAGACCTCAAGCCCGCGCTCCCTCGCGGCCCTCGCGATCGCCTGGGACAGCGGGTGCGCCGAGCCGAAAGCCAGCCTCGCCGCGAGCCCCAAGACCTCATCCTCGCCCCTGCCCTCGGCCGCGGCAACGGACACGACCTTCGGCTTTCCCGCGGTCAGGGTACCGGTCTTGTCAATCACCAGGGTGTCCACCGACGCAAGGCGCTCGAGCGACTCCGCGTCGCGGACGAGCACCGCGGCCTCGGCCCCGCGCCCGGCGGCGACCATCACCGACATCGGCGCGGCAAGCCCGAGGGCGCAGGGACAGGCGATGATCAGCACCGACACCGCGACGACCAGCCCGTGCGTCACGGGCGGCTCCGGCCCGACCAGGGACCAGACGACGAAGGAAGCCGCCGCAACGAGCAGCACCGCGGGAACGAACAGGGCCGCGAAGCGGTCGGCCATCGCCTGTATGGGTGCGCGGCTGCCGCGCGCGCGGGAGACCATCTCGACGATCCGCGAGAGCACCGTGTCCGAGCCGACCTGGCTCGCCTCGACGGTCAGGTTGCCCTGGCCGTTGATCGTCGCGCCGACCACCCTGTCGCCCCGGGCCTTCTCGACCGGCAGCGGCTCGCCGGTGATCATCGATTCGTCGACCGACGACACCCCGCCTGTGACGATCCCGTCCACCGGGACCTTCTCCCCGGGCAGGACGCTGAGGACGTCGCCGACCTTCACCTGCTCGAGCGGGACGACCTCCTCGGCCCCGTCCCGGACGACGCGCGCGGTCTCCGGGGACAGGTCGAGCAGCGCGCGGATCGCGTCGCCGGTCCTGCTGCGCGCGCGCAGCTCGAGCACCTGCCCGAGCAGGACCAGGGCGATGATCACGGCTGCGGCCTCGTAGTAGACGCCGACTGCCCCGCCCTCCATGCGGAAGCCCTCCGGGAACAGCCCGGGCGCGACGGTCGCGACCACGCTGTAGCCGTAGGCCGCCCCGACGCCGATCATGATCAGGGTGAACATGTTCGGGCTGAGGTTGGCGACCGAGCGGACGCCGCGTACGAAGAACGGCCAGCCGGCCCAGAGGACGACCGGGGTCGCGAGGGCGAGCTCCGTCCAGACCGCGGCCCTCTCGCCGAGCCACTCCCGCAGAGGCAGGCCGAGCAGCGGGCCCATCGAGACCGCAAGCAGCGGGATCGCAAGGGCGGCGCTGACCGCGAAGCGGCGGGTGAAGTCCCGCAGCTCCTCCAGGCTCTCTTCGCCCGGAACCCCGGCGGACTCCAGGGCCATCCCGCACTTGGGGCAGTCGCCGGGCCTGTCCTGCTTGACCTCCGGGTGCATCGGGCAGGTGTAGACCGCGCCCGAAGTTGATTTTTCAGATGCCACTGCCAGCCTCCACTAGTTTCCGCTGTCCGCTCCTCGCCTCTTGCCGATTATATTTTCCCTCGCTCCGAACGGATCTACAAGTGAGCGTCATGTGCTCGCAGGACTGGCTGAACCCAACGAGAAACGCCGGCTTCGGACGGTGAAAGTCAACATATTCACATAATCTTCGTGAGCGTTTTTTTGCCATCTTTTCAATGTGTTGCAAAACAATGAACGGAGAAGCGGATTAATCCGCATCTTCGTGAGTATCAGGAAATTTAACAATGAATACAGACAGTTGCAACAAACATAACAAAGAAGCGGATGCATCCGCTTTTATGTGTTATACTGATGCCGGTTCCTATGGATGAGCTTCAGTCCAATCTAGTCAACCAAAACCCGTGGTGGGAAGGCAACGAGCTGCCTGAGGAAACCGGCCTCGACTACCAGCGGATGTTCCTTCATCCAGTCGGAGCCAATGTTTTCTCCGACGGTCCGAGGAGGTCCTTGCTGGTGTTCGGCCAGCGCCGGGCCGGAAAAACAGTCATGCTCAAGCAAATGCTTGGCCTGGCGATTGAGAACAATCTCGTCAAGCGGGAGCACGCATGCTATGTTGACCTCGGTGCGGTCTTCACCAGCGGACGCATCCTCAAGGACATTGTCCGCGCCTTCAAGAAGCTGCCTTCTGTCGGCGAGGGAAGGAAACTGTTGGTCTTCGACGAAATTCAGTTTGCGAGTGACTGGCCAATCCAAATCAAGACCATGACCGATCATGAAAAGGACACAGCCTTAGTTGTCTCCGGATCCGTCTCGGCTGTGCTGCATCCAAAACACAGGGAATCCGGCTACGGGCGCTTTCTTGACATGTATGTGCCTCCTTTTTTATTCTGCGAATACTTGTTGGCAAATGGCAAATGGCCAACTGGCTTGCCGCGCGACCCAGATGGGTTGCGGGATCATCGCCTGGACGACCCAGCCATCGAATCGCTGAACGACAGTTTCCTTGAGTACGTCAAACACGGCGCATTCCTGGAATTGCTCGAGCACGGCTACACTCCGGAAGCAATCAGGAGGGTGAGAAGAGACGCGGTTGACAGGGCCATAATCCGGGACATCCCGCTGCACTATGGAATCACAAAAATTGACGGGCTGGAAACAATGTTCAGGCACATTGCCCAACACAACGGCCGGGAACTGAAGAAAAACGACATCGCCATGGTTTCGGGATTGGACAAGGAGACGGTAGGTTCCTATCTGAATTACCTGTGCGAGGCGTTTCTTGTTCGAACAGTGCATCGCTCCAGCAACAAGCTGAAACGGCTGCAGATCGACGCAGGAACGAAATACATGCTGGAGCACGCCTCACACAGTTCACTCCTGCACGGCAATCCGCCTTCAAGTCAACCTGAGTTCGGGCACATAGTCGAGGCAACAGTGTTCACGCAAACCCTTCCTCCTGCAGAAAACGAAATCAACTACGCACTCTACGAGAGGGGTGACAAGAAATACGAAATAGACATGGTCCACCGCTTCGGCAGGAGCGAGGAGGTCACCAGGCTCACGGAAGTCAAGTGGAGCGATCACAGAGCCAATCTGCGTGCAGCCGCAGAAAATCTTGTCCATTTCGAAATAAAAATAAAGGGCAAGCATGGCAAGCGGCTTGACGGTTGCTATTGCACGACCAAGTCCACCTACCCCGACGACCTTGACGACACAGGCCGCGTCCGGTTCATGCCGACGGCGCAGTACTGCCTGCTGCTGGGAATGGAAATTTTCAGCAATGACGATGTGTATTGCGAACAGTGGAATGTCCTGTAGCCGCCTCCTCTCCGGCATCCGCCAACTCCTCCACGGGTCCATCCAAAATTCTTCCTTGCAATCACGATTCCATGTTCCGTCAACACTTGCTCTTTACCTGACCTTCCCATGCATCACCCTCTTTTGTTAACATATGCACATAGTTTTCATTGACTATTTTAATGAATGATATCAATAAGATACATGCATGAAAACGATAATTGAAATACAAATCAATTGTTGTAGGATTATTGATTATTCATGAATATACAATTGGTTACGACATATCACACGGTAATTGATTTATACTTCAATTAATGTTATACTTGTTCCCATGACCGAGTTGCAGGACGCCATTGCCAAGCAAAATCCCTGGTGGGGCAGCGAGGTCCTGCCGGAAGAATCCAGTTTCGGATTCGAGCGCAGGATCATCAACCCGCTAGGAAGCCTGGCGCTGAAAAAGGTTCCGAGGAGAACCGTTGTCCTGTACGGCCAGCGCAGGGTGGGGAAGACCGTCGTCCTCAAGCAATTCCTCGGCCGCGTCCTCGAGGCAAAACTGATCGAGCGCCGGCATGTCTGCTTCGTGGACTTGCAGAAGCTGAGTCCGAGCTCGCCGAGCCTGACCGAAATCCTCGAAGCCTTCAAGGGCCTTCCGGCCGTTGGGGACGGCGACAAGCTCGTGATCTTCGATGAGATTCAGTTCGCCGAGGACTGGCCCCACCATCTGAAGACGCTTACCGACCACGAAAAGGACACAACCTTCGTTGCGTCCGGCTCGGTGTCAGTTGTGTTGAACCCGAAGCACCTGGAAACCGGGCACGGACGGGTGCGCGACCTGTACGCCCCTCCGCTGATGTTCTTCGAGTACCTTGACGCTAGGGGGAAGTGGCCGGACGGGTTGCCCAGGGAGCCTGACTCCCTGAGGCGGCACCGGCTTGGCCGCGAACAGATCGAGGAGCTCAATGACAATTTCCTGGACTACATGAACTTCGGCTCGTTCGTTGAGCTGCTGGGAACAGGCTACAGCGAAACAGACGTCGAAGAGGTATACGCGGACACAATCCAGAGGGCCGCCGTCCGCGAGATACCGATGCACTACGAACTGAGGAAAACCCGGGCCCTTGAACTGCTGTACAAGTACATAGCAAGGCACGACGGCCAGGAGCTGTCCAAGGAAGGCATGGCAAAGGCTTCGGGTGTGCAGTTCCCCACCGTCGACACCTACATGGAATACCTGAAGGACTCTTTTCTGGTCCGATCCGTGCCACGCGCAGGCAACGAGCTTGAAAGGCTCCAAAGGGACTTCAAGCACAAGTACTTGCTGGAAAACACGGCACACCACACCTCGCTGTTCGGACCTCTGGACCCGAACGAAGACCGCGCGGGTCACATCGTCGAGGCAACAGTCTACACGCAAACCCTGCCGCCCTTGACTGATGAAATACATTTTCTTTCCTTCAAGAGGGGAGAAAAGCTGTACGAGATCGACATGATTCACCGGTACAAGTTTTCCGACTTGATTACCAGGATAACAGAAGTCAAATGGAGCGACAAGCAATCAACACTGAAGGAGGCTGCCAAGAATCTGTCGCACTTCTCATCCGTGATCAACAACAAGAAGCACTTAGACGGAATGTACTGCACGACAAGAAGCACCTATCCAGCCAACCTTGACGAATCAGGTAAAGCAACGTTTCTGCCTGTGGCACAGTACTGCTTGCTGTTGGGGATGGAGGTGTATTCCAAGGGTGTTTATTCCCGCTTGTGGAAACCCGGACACGACAAAGTCAACGAAGTGCATGCCTCGACACGGACAGACATACAGCAAACTTCGACCGATGACAATGGTCAGCTGAAACTAATGTGAATTTTTCACTGCCCTACAACATCTCCGGATTCGTTGAAGAAATGAATCCGCGCGCAGTCGAAGCGCAGGCCGATGTCCGACCCTTCCCTTGACATGTCGAAGTCGGCGACCCGGACGGTCATCTCCGGAAGGCCGTCGCTCTTTACGAAAACGTAGGACTCGGCCCCGAGGTACTCCACCACCTCGGCGACGCCCCTGCAGTGCGCGTCGTCGCCGTCGGTCAGCGCGATGTGCTCGGGCCTGATGCCGAGGCGGGCTATCCCGGCCGGCGGCTGAGCAAGGCTGTGCTCGCCGCCGGGCTGGCCGGGGATCTCGAACCTGCTGCCTTCGACCGAGCACAGGACGAAGTTCATCTTCGGGCTGCCGATGAAGCCAGCGACGAACTCGTTCTGCGGGCTCTCGTAGAGCTCGCGCGGCGTGCCGACCTGCTTGACCACCCCGCCCTCGAGGAGCACGATCTTGTCGGCGAGCGTCATCGCCTCGACCTGGTCGTGGGTGACGTAGACCATCGTCGTGCCGAGCTGCTGGTGGAGCCGCGCTATCTCGAGCCTCATCTCCACCCGCAGGGCGGCGTCGAGGTTCGACAGCGGCTCGTCGAACAGGAACGCCTTCGGCTCGCGGACGATCGCCCTGCCGATCGCGACGCGCTGGCGCTGTCCGCCAGACAGGGCCTTGGGCCTGCGCTCGAGCAGCGCGTCGAGCTTGAGCACCGCTGCCGCCTTTCCGACCTTCCCGTCGATCTCGCCCTTGGGCACGCCCGCGGTCTTGAGGCCGAAGCCCATGTTCTCGCCGACAGACATGTGCGGGTAGAGCGCGTACGACTGGAAGACCATCGACAGCTCGCGCTCGGACGGAACGCGGTCGGTGACGTCGCTGCCGTCGATGAGGATCTTCCCCCTGCTCGTCTCCTCGAGCCCCGCGATCATCCGCAACAGGGTGGTCTTGCCGCACCCGGACGGCCCGACCAGGACCACGAACTCGCCGTCGGAGAACTCGAGGTCGATGCCCTTGATCACCTGCAGGTTCCCGAACCACTTCTCCACGGCTTCCAGCCTGATCGCTCCCATGCTCCCTATCCCTCCTCTGCGTCCCAGGCCAGGGCCATCGCCGCGGTCCAGGTGAAGTCACCGCCGCCAGCGCCGTCCCCGGTCTCGGGATCGAAGTACTCCCTGAACCCGTGCTCGCCGATCAGCCTTTGCGCGTCCGACCTTATCCGCCGCCCGAGCTCGGCCTCGCCCTGCTCGACCAGTCCCGCTGAGACCATGAAGTTCATCACCGCCCAGACCGGGCCGCGCCAGTACCTCCTAGGCTCGAAGCCCTCCGTCCCCGCCTTCCAGCTCGGCATGCCGAACTCCACGCACTCGAGCATGCCGCGCGCGGCCTCCGCCATCCGCTTGCGGCGGTCCTCTCTCGCGACGCCGGCGTACCAGGCGAGCATCGAGGCGTTGCTCAGGCCCGGACTCATGTTTCCGCTGCGCAGGTCCCTTGCGCAGTAGCCGCCCAGGTCCTCGCTCCAAAGCGACTCGCTGCCGTCCTCCGCCGCGGCGACCCAGCCGCGCAGCTCCCCTGCGGCCCCGTCCTCGCCCAGGGTCTCGGCGAGGCACAGCAGGTCGCGGTCGGCGCGAAGCAGGATGAACTGCACCCCCGGGTCGGCCGCGAGGAACGGCCCGTTGAGGTAGATTTCCTCCGGGTCCCAGCCGCACTCCCTGCCGAAGGCGACCAGCACCATGAAGCGGTCGTACTGGTCGTCGGTGGGGCGCGCGCCCGCGTCGACGTGGTCGAGGTCGCGGCGCCTGTAGCCCCTGACGCCCTCCGGGACCTCGACCGCGGCCAGGGGCCCGTCCCAGTCAGGGCTGTTGTCGCGCCCGCTCTCCCAAGGATGCGTGACTGCTACCACGCCAGTGCCGTCCGGATCGCGGCGCTCGTGCCACCAGCGGTGGCAGGCAAGCAGCGCAGGAAACACTTTCCGGGCCCTCCTGGCGTCCTCTGCCCCGCCGCTGCGAACCAGCGACCAGACAACGCTCGAGGCGACCGGAGGCTGCGAGTGGCCCGAGGTCGGCGGCTCCGTGCCGGAGCCCCACTCGCCCTTGCCGGGGAAGTAGCCGTCATCGTCCGCCCAGAAGACGATGTGAGGGACCATGCCGTTTCGCCACTGCGCGGACATCAGGGTCTCGACCTCGCGCCAGGCCCGGTCGCGGTCGAACCGCGCAATGCCGAGCGCGGCGAGGCACGAGTCCCAGTTCCACTGGAACGGGTACAGGCCCGCGGTCGGAACCGTGTAGCCGCCGCGGTCGTTGGCCCTGATCGTCGAGACCGCCCGCTCCCTGAGTTTGGCGTCCATTCCGCTAGCCCTTGACGCTCCCCGCAGTGAGGCCGGAGACCAAAAACCGCTCGCATGCGAGGAAGACCACCAGCACCGGGACGGTCGCGACGACCGCGCCGGCCATCAGGTGCTGGCGCGGAAGCTCCGAGGTGTTCAGCGCGACGACCCCGCGCGACAGAGTAAATATGCTCACGTCGTCCAGGAACATGAACGAGAACAGGAACTCGTTCCACGCGATCATGAAGACGTACAAGGCGACCGAGGCGAGCGCCGGCAGCGAAAGCGGCAGGGTGATCCTGGCTATGACCCCCATCCGGCGCAGGCCGTCCATCAGCCCTGCCTCCTCGAGCTCGGTCGGCAGCCCGCTGAAGTAGCCCTGCAGCATGTAGAGCGCAACCGGTATCGTCGTTGCGGTGTAGACGATCAGCAGGCCGGTAAGCGAGTTGCGAAGGCCGGCCTGCGAGAAGACAGCGTACAGCGGGATAACGAGGACTATCGCCGGAATCATGTAGATCAGCAGGATCGACTGGCTCAGGAAGGCCCGGCCGGGAAAGCGCAGCCGGGCGACGGCGTAGGCGCCGGGGACCGCGATCAGCAGGGTACACGCGACCGTCGCGACCGATACGATCGCCGAGTTGAGCATGAAGGTCCCGAAGTTGAACGTCTCGAACAGCTCGATGTACGAGCTGAACAGCTCGGATGCGTCCTGGCTGAAATCGATCGAGTAGTCCAGCGGGTCGGTCAGGAGCGACTGCTGGCTCTTGAAGCTTGTCATCAGCATCACGTAGAACGGAAGCGCGACGAAAACCGAGAACAGCACGAGGCCGAGGCCCTTGAGCAGCCGCACCGCGACGGTCTCGAGCGCGTGGCGGGTGACCTTGCTGAGCCCGAAGCCCTCAAGGCACAGCCACAGCGACCAGGCCGTCAGCCCGGCGAAGAGCGCCGCGGCGGCGGCCTGCCACAGCGGCGCGACGGAAAGGTCTATGCCGAGGACCCTGCCGCCGGTCGCGGCGGCAAGAGCGGACAGCGCCAGGAGGAACGAGCCGGCGGCAAGGGCCGGCGTGCGGCGCCCCGGCGGGAACAGCAGGACCGCGACCGCCGCCGCGGCGCCGGCAAGCGCCGCGGCCCCGACCGGCGGCCGCGCGACGTTGCCGAACAGCGAGAAGGCCGTCCCGACCGCCGCCATCCAGGTCGCGCCCCAGACGCAGCCGCACAGGGCCGCGGCGGCAAATGCCCAAGCCCTGCTCATCCCTCGTCCTTCGGCGAGTACCTTACGAACGCAACCGAGAAGCAAAGCAGGATCGCGAAGATCACCACGGCAACTGCGGCGCCGGCACCGAGGTTGGAGATCGCGAAGGCCTGCTCGTAGACGTTCACCGTAAGCGTCCGTGTGCCCGCTGCCCCGCCGGTCAGAAGGAATATGTCGTCAAACTTGTTGAAGGTCCAGATGAAGCGGAGCAGGAACAGCACCGCGAGTATCCCGACGATCTGCGGGAGCGAGATGTACCAGAACTGCTGCAGCGGGGTCGCGCCGTCCATATCGGCGGCCTCGTAGAGCTCCGGGGACAGCGACTGCATCCGCGCGAGGATGAACAGGAAGGACAGCGGGAAGTAGCGCCAGGACTCAAAGGCGATGACCATCGTCAGCGCCAGGGGGAACTCGAACGTCATGCCGAAGAAGTCGACCTCCACGTACCGCTGGCCGAAAAAGTTGATCGTCCCGTCGGTCACGCCCATGCTCACGAGCATCGCGTTGACCGAGCCCGTGAACGGGTCGAGGAGGATCAGCCACGCGAACGCGACTGCGACCACCGGCGCGACGTAGGGAAACAGGAACAGGCCGCGCAGGATCCCCCTGCCGGCGAAGGCGGTGTTGAGCATCTGGGCCGCGAAGAGCCCGAGCACGAGCGCGCCGATCGTCCCGAAAACGGTGTAGTAGACCGAGACCCTCAGGACGTCCCAGAACTCCTCGGCGGAGAACACCAGGCGGAAGTTGTCGAGGGTGAACTCGAGGCTCGTGAGGACGTTGCCCGCGACGACAGACACCTCCGGCTCGCTGTCGCGGACGTTGCCGACCGGCAGTCTCTCGACGACCGCCTCGACTGCGACCGTCAGTCGCTGCCCCGGCGCCACGGAGCCGATGCCGCAGCGGATGTCGCGGCCCTCGAGCGCGCAGCGGGAGTCGTGCGAGACGACCCGGAGCCCGTTGGGGACCCTGTCGGCGAACGAGGCGTCCTCGAGCGGCCGGTCCTGGGAGGAGTTGCGCAGCCGGTACTGGAGCGTCGCGGCGTCGCCCGCGGCCACGGGGCTGCCCCGCATGCGCTCGTTGACGAACAGAGTCGGCGGGCGCAGGTCGGCCAGCCTGACCGACTTGACCGAGATCCAGACGTTCGCGAGAAGCGGCCCGAGGACGATCGCCAGGACAATCAGGATCGTCGGCAGCAGGAAGGCGTAGGCGAGGCGCCTCTCGCGCCGGGCCAGCTGCCCCGTCCCCTGCGGGGGGACGGCAACGCCGGGAGGGCCTGCTGCTTCCGCGGGCATCGGCCCCTCTTCCCCGTTCCAGGCCTTGGGTCCCGCGGCCTGGCGCGGGCCTGCGGCCCGCTAGCCTATCTTGGAAAGCTCGCTGTTGAGCCGGCCGACAGCGGCCTTGCCGTCGATCTCGCCGTCGATGTACTGGCGGACGATGCGGTTGATCGCCTGGCTGTTGATGATCTTGGACGCGAGCGAGAGCTGGCCCTCCCTGACGCCCCAGCGCGCGGCCTGCTCGAGGCCCGCGACTATCCGGGCAATCGTCTCCTCGGGGTAGAGCTCGGACAGGGGCGCCTTGCGGTCGACGCCCACGGGAAGCTTCGACCAGGCCTCAACGAACCTCTCCGGGTCCGAGGCGGTTCCGCGCCGCACGGGGAACTTGCCCTCCGGCGCGATCGACAGGGTCTTCATGTACTCCTCGTCCATTGCGAACTCCACGAAGGCCGCGGCGACGTCGGTGTTGGCCGACGAGGTCACCCCGAAGTAGCGGATGTCGGCCCAGGCCGCGCCGGCGCTGTTCGACGGGCCGCTGAAGGAGGTGACCACGTCGGTCTTTCCTGCGAGCTCGGGCGAGGTCGGGTCGTCGTTGATCGTCGGCGGGGCCGAGTCGCGCAGGCCGGCGAGCTCGTCGAGGATGAACGGCGACCAGATGATCATCGCGGCCTTGCCCGCAAAGTACAGCTCGCGCGACTGCTGCCAGTAGAGCTCGCCCGGCGGCGAGGCGTCAGCGAGCTTCTTGTAGAACTCAAGGACCTCGATCGTGGCTTTCTCGTCGAGGTCGCGGAAGCCGTTGCCGTCGACCGGCGTGACGCCGTTCGCCAGGAAGACGTGCTCGAGGACCTGGCTCATGAAGTTCTCGTCCACCTTGGTCGCAGCGACGAAGCCGTACAGCCCGGGCGGGCTGTGCAGGGCGTCGATGGCGCGCTCGATGTTCGCGTAGGTGTCCGGCGCCGGGAGCCCCGCGGCGTCGAACAGGTCCTTGCGGTAGACGAGCATCTGCGTCCAGCCGTCGACCGGGACCGCGGCGACCTGGCCGTCGAACCTCGCCATCCCCACAGCCCCGGGCGCGAACGTCCCCTCGCCGAGTCGCTGCACGACGTCGTCGTTGGTCTCGACGTCGAGGATGCCGGCCTCGGCCCACGGCAGGACGTACTGCAGCGTGTGGTAGATGACGTCGGGCAGGTCGTCCGCAGCGTACGCAGCGGTGGCGCGCTGGCCGAGGTCGGGCTCGGACACGGGTATCACCTCGACCTCGTGCCCGGTCTTCTCCTTGAACGCCTAGGCCATCGCCTCCTGCTTGGCCATGCGGTCAGGCAGGTCCTCGGTGGTCCAGAAGCGGATCGTGTCCGCTGCGGCGAATCCCGGCCCGAAGGCCAGGGAGGCTGCGCAGAGCGCGGCGAGAGTTCGGTTGCCGGACATGTCAATCCTCCGTCAGTTCAGTCCTGCTCCGCATTTTATCCGCATGGCCGCCAGCGGCGCCGGACTCCTGCCCCGGGGGTTACTGATCTCCTCGACCATTGGACGCGGCGCCCGGCCTAGGCGGCCTCCTCCCATTCCTCCCGGGGTATGACCTTGAACGCCGCCTCGACCAGGCGGGCGGTGTACTCCTCCTTGGGGCTCTCGAGGACCTCCTTGGTCGGCCCGGCCTCGACCACCACGCCGTGCTCCATGACCATCACCCGGTGGCAGAGCGCCTTGATCACCTTGAGGTCGTGGCTGATGAAAACGAAGCTCAGGCTGTGGTTGCGCCGCAGCTCGCGGAGCAGGTCGATGATCTGCGCCTGGATCGACAGGTCGAGCGCCGAGGTCGGCTCGTCGAGGACAACGAACTCGGGGTCCATCGCGATCATCCGCGCGATCGCGATGCGCTGCCGCTGCCCGCCGGAGAACTCGTGCGGAAAGCGGTCCATCATCTCCGGCTCCATGCGCACCTCGCGCAGCGCGCGCGCCACGCGCTCGGTCACCTCCTTGCCGGTCTTGCACAGGTTGTTGACTATCAGGCCCTCGGCGATGATCTGCCGGACGATCATCCGCGGGTTGAGCGAGGAGAACGGGTCCTGGAACACGACCTGCATGCGCGGCCGGTACGGCAGGAGGTCCTTGTGGCTCAGGTCGTCGATCCGCTTGCCGCAGAAGCGCACCTCGCCGGCGGTCGCCTCGTTGAGGCGGATCAGCGTCATCCCGAGCGTGGTCTTTCCCGATCCCGACTCGCCGACGATGCCGAGCGTCTCGCCCTTGCGGACCTCGAGGCTCACGTCGTTGACCGCCATCAGCTCGACCTTCTTCCGGTTGAACATGCTCCCGGTCACCAGCTGGTAGCGGACCTTGATCGCGTCGCCGCGGACGATCTCGCCGGCGTCCGCAGGGAGCGGGTCCGGCTCGCCGCTCGGCTCGCTCTCGATGAGGTGGATCGTGTAGGGGTGCTTCGGGTCCGAGAAGATCCCCTTGGTCTGCCCCCGCTCGACTATCTCGCCGTGGCGCATCACGCAGACGAAGTCCGCGGTCTGCTCGACCACCGTCAGGTTGTGCGTGATCAACAGGACCGCCATCCCGTACTTGTCCTGGAGCTCCTTGATCAGCTTGAGGATCTGCGCCTGGACGGTGACGTCGAGCGCCGTCGTCGGCTCGTCGGCGATAAGGAGCTCCGGCTTGTTCGCGATCGCGATCGCGATCATCACGCGCTGGCGCTGGCCGCCCGACAGCTGGTGGGGGTACTGCCGCAGGCGCGCCTCGGGCTGCGGGATGTGCACCTCCTTGAGCAGCTGCAGGGCCTCGGCCGTCGCCTCCTTCTTGTCGATGTCGCGGTGTGCCCTGATCACCTCGACGATCTGGCTGCCGATGGTGTACAGCGGGTTGAGGCTCGTCATCGGCTCCTGGAAGATCATCGTGATCCGGTTGCCGCGCACCTTCTGCATCTCGAGCTCGTCGAGCGCCATCAGGTCGTCGCCGGCGAGCTCGACCCTTATCTTGGGGTCGATCTGCGCGCGCTCGGGCAGCATGCGCATGATCGCCCTTGCCGTGACCGACTTGCCCGATCCGCTCTCGCCGACGAGGGCCGTCGTCTTGCCGCGCTCGATCATAAGGTCCACCCCCTTGACCGCATGCAGGGTGTGGTCGATCAAAGGGAACCTGACGTCGACGCCCTCCGCGACTAGCAGCGGGCGCGCCGCGCCGTTACCCCCCGCCGCCGACTCAGACATCGTGGTAGGGGTCGATCGCGTCGCGCAGCCCGTCGCCGAAGGCGTTGAAGGCGAACACCGACAGGACTATCATCACCACCGGCGACATCATCCACGGCGCAGCGCCGAAGGACTGGAAGTCGAGGATCTGGTTGAGCATCAGCCCCCAGGAGATCTGCGGCTGCTGGATGCCGACGCCCAGGAACGACAGGAAGGTCTCGAGCAGGATGATCTCCGGGAAGGCGTAGGTCACCCAGACGATCACCTGGGTCAATGTGTTCGGCAGGATGTGGCGGACCAGGATCCGGGTCCTGCTCGCGCCGACCGCGACCGCAGAGCGCACGTAGTCCATCCCCCGGATCGCGAACACCATCCCGCGGATCTCGCGCGAGAACGGCGCCCACCGGAGCAGGACGAGGATGCCCGCGAACATCAAAAACACCACCGTCTTGTCCGCCCTCGTCGGCAGCAGCGCGAGCAGCGCGAGGTACAGCGGCAGGTCCGGGAAGGACTGGATGAACTCGGTTATCCGCTGAGAGACCAGGTCGAATGTCCCGGCGAAGTAGCCCGCGCACAGGCCCACGGCAAGGCCGATCACAGCTGAAAGCAGCACGACCGTGAACGCCATCAGGAGCGTGATGGTCGTGCCCGCGAGCATCCGGCTGAAGACGTCGCGGCCGAGGTTGTCGGTCCCGAGCAGGTGCATGTAGTGGCCGGCCTCCGTGTCCACACCGAACAGCCGCGTGCTGCCCTCGATACCGAGGAAGGTCCACTCGTCGCCCTCGGTGAAGAACCGCACCGGGAACCTCTCCTCGGGGTTGTTCTCGTGGCTGAACTCGAAGGTGACCGGGTCCATCACCTCGGTCAGGCCGTAGACGAACGGCCGCAGGTGGAACTCGCCGTCGGTGTAGATCCAGTTGATCCCCTGCGGCGGGTAGTACTGCCGGTCGGTGTTGTTCGTCAGCGGCGAGTACGGGGTCAGGAACGGGTTGAAGATCCCGATCGCGAGGATCGCGACGACCAGCACGAGGCCGGTCATCGCATAGCGGTTGGCCGCGAGCCTTCGCCGGACGAGCTGCCAGTACGTGAGCGAGGTGCGCCGCTCCTCCGCAGGACCCGCACCTCCCGAGTCGACCGCTGCCTCCGCCGCCATCAGTGCTGCCTCATAGTCGCGTGCCGCACGCGGGGGTCGAGCAGCGCGAGCAGCAGGTCCGCGATCAGGTTGCCGATCACGAGCAGGACCGCGACCGCGAGGAAGATCGCCGCGACCAGGTAGCTGTCGCGCTGGTAGACCGCGTTGAGGATCAGCGGGCCGATCGTCGGTATGCCGAGCACGATCGCGATCTCGATCTCGCCCTTGACCATGTAGTCGAAGCGCGCGCCCTGGTTCATGATGATCGGGTGCAGCGCGTTGGGGACCGCGTGCAGGAAGATCACCTTGCCGTTCGACAGCCCCTTTGCCCTGGCGGTCTCGACGTACTGCCGGTTCATCGTGTCAAGCAGGTTTCCGCGCATCATCCGCAGCGTGTATGCCTGGCCCGCCCAGACCGAGATCAGGATGACCGGCCAGACGTGCAGGAAGTAGTTTCCGACCATCCCCCAGGTGATCTCGTCGGCGATCTGGTACTGCGGCGAGAGCAAGGCCCCGATGTACGGCGAGTGGAAGACGAACGCCATGAAGTAGAGGATGATCAGCGAGATGACGAACTTCGGTATCGTTATCCCGGTGAAGGCGAGCACGGTCGCGGCGACGTCGCCGATCTTGTACTGGTTGAGCGCCGCGTAGATCCCGAGCAGCGCGCCCGTGACCTGGCCGATCACGAGCGTGATGACCGCGAGAAGCAGCGTCCGCCCGAGCCTCTGGCTCATCACGTCCGCGACCTCGCGCGACTGGCTGAACGAGGGCCCGAAGTCGCCCTCGGAGACTATCCCCCACAGCCAGGAGCCGTACTGCTGCAAAAAGGGCTTGTCGAGTCCGTACTTCCTGCGCAGCGCCTCGGCCTGCGGCTCGAGCTCCTCGATGGTCTGCCCGGTGAACGCCGCGGTGCGCGAGATCCAGGTGTCCACGTAGTCCCCGGGGACCGCGTAGATTATCGAGAACGAGACGAACGATATCCCGACCAGCAGCGGGACCGTCGCAAGGACCCTCTTGCCGAGGAACTCCAGGAAGCCGAGCACAGCCTATTGCCCCGGACCTTCTCCCCCGTGCCTTAAAAATGAAGCCGCCGGACCTGCCCCTGTCGGCCGGTCCGGCGGCTTGCCTGTCCCCTCTTGCGGCCGGGGAAAGCCGTGTCCGCGCCCTTCCCTATATGTGCGGGACGACGTCGGGCAGCAGCTCGTCGAGCTGGTCGCCCTTCGGGGTCCACAGGCGCTCGCGCACCAGCGAGTCCTCGGCCCACTCGAACATGAACACCGGAACGCCGGGGTGGGCGTTCTTGATCCGCTTGTTGACCAATAGCGCGGCCGGCGCCTGGATCAGGCCGATCGTGTAGATGTTCTCGGTCCACAGCTTGTTGATCTCGTTGGCCGCGGCGACCACCTCGTCCTGGTTCCACGAGGACGAGAAGGTCTCGTACGCGCGCAGGATCTGGTTCTCGAAGCCGAACAGCTTGCGCTCGCCGTTCTCGTCCTCGAGGTGGAAGCCCGGGCCGTTCGGCGAGACCGGGATGTACCGGATCGTCTCGCGGGTCGGGATCAGCCAGTGGTTGCGGCGGAGCAGGAAGTTGTAGGTTCCCGAGCGCGCCGGCGGGTCGATGTCGTCGGTGGGGTTGAGGATCAGGTTGATCCCGACCTCGCCGAGCATCGCGACCACGGCGTCGGCCTGCTTCTTGTCGGTCGGCTCCGAGGTGTCGTACCACATGTCGATCTCGAGGTTCTCGCCGCCGTCCGCGAGGTTGCGGATGCCGTCGCCGTCGGTGTCGTACAGGCCCATGCCGTCAAGGATCGAGTTCGCCCGGTCCTTGTCGAAGCCGTAGAACGTGATCACGTCCTCGTTGTAGTACGGCGAGCCCGAGGTGAAGCCGCCCGCCCACGGGTGGGTGAACGGACCCCTGGCGACGGACTGTCCCACCGCGACGCGGTCGATCGCGCGGCTGATCGCCTCGCGGAAGTCGCGCTCGCGGAACAGCGCCCGCAGGTTGCGGTCGTGGTCGGAGTTGACCCCGACGGTCTCGGACAGGTTGATCTCGATGTTCCAGCCGAGCGCGCGCGAGCCGAAGTTCGCCTGCGTCGGGCTGTCGGCAGCCTGCGACTGCTTGAGCGCCTCGACGTAGTTGCCCGGGTTCTCCATGTTCGAGAAGTCGCCGGTTCCCGCCACCGCCTGGGTGGTCCGGTCGGACCAGGTAGACAGCTTGAAGTGCATCTCGTTGAGGTACGGCAGCTGCTGGCCCCGCTCGTCCACCTTCCAGTAGTACGGGTTGCGGCGCATGACCACGATCTCGTCGGGCCTGTGCAGCACCGGCACGAACATCCCCATCACCGGGACGTCGATGTCGCCGTTGTTGCCCTCGGCGGGCATGATGTTGATGTAGTCGTCGTACGAGTTGCTCGAGTACTTCGGGTGCTGCGGCTTGAGCACGTGGCTCGGGCCCGGGCAGCCCTGGATGTACGCGAGCGTCGCGACGCGCGCGGGTCCCTGTGGCTCGCTGAAGACGAACTTGAACGAGTACGGGCCGGTGACCTCCATGCGGGTGCCCTCGCCCATCCCGTTGACGTCCATCCGCGACGGGACGTTCGGGTCCTGTACGTTGTCCTCCCACCAGAACTCGATGTCATCGGTGTCGAACGGGTCGCCGTCGGACCACTTCGCGCCCTCGATGAGGTTAAGAGTCAGCTCCCGGCGGTCGCCGCTCCACGACCACGACTTCGCCAGGTTCGGCAGCGGGCCGTCCTGCTCCTCGGGCTTGACCTGCCACAGCGGGCCGACCCGGACCAGGCACTCCTGCATGGTGATGTTTATCCCGCCCCAGCCCTGGTGCAGGCCCGCCATCCAGTTCCAGCCCTCGGGACGCCCGCCGATCACGTGGCGGAAAACGCCGCCGTACTCGCCGACGCCGTCGGACATCGCGCCGGTCGCGAAGACCAGCGGCTCGTCCGGAAGGCGGTCCTTGACGGGGGGAAGCTTGCCGGCGCTTACCGCGTCGGCCAGGATCGGAGCCTCAGAGTAACTCGGAAGGGCCTTGTAGTACCACAGCTCGTCCTTCCCGATCAGGTCCCACTTCAGCGTGGACATCGGCGTCTCGGACGGAATGCGGTCGGCGAGCGCGACGCCGGCGACCAGCGCGGACACACCGCCCGCCACCACGCCTGCGACCACGGCGCCTGTATTTCTGCTTTGCATTTTTTCCTCCTAGTAACAGCCCGGGAAAGTTCCCGTGCCGCCGTCATTATATACCATGCCCGGCAAGACCGATACAAAACGGCTCATGCCGGTGTCCGGGTCCGCTTACCCTGCTTGCGCCGCGCGCGGGGGAACGCGGCTGCGGCATCGGTTACGGTTGCCTGAGCGAACCCTGCCCGCGCCTGGATGCCCTCAGCCTGTTTCCAGGTTCAGCCAGGCCAGCTCCTCCTCGCTGAGCTCCACGTCCAGGGCCGGCAAGGCGGTCGCTATTTCCGCAGGCCGGCGGGGCCCGACGAGAGCGAACGACGGGAACGACTGCCCGAGCACCCAGGCCGCGGCTATGTTCATCGGCGAGACGCCCTTCTTCTCCGCAAGCTCCCTGGCGCGCTCGCGGCGCGTCGCGTTCGCCTCGCTCTCGAAGCACTGCTCGGGCCTCGTCCCGTCCGGAAGCTCTCCGCGCATTTCCTCGGGCAGGAAGTAGCCGCGCGCCTGCGACGACCACGACAGGTGGACGGTGTTCGTCTCCCGCAGGTAGGCCAGCGTATCGGGGTCGTTTGAGGTCCTGCTCCCTTTCCAGGCCTCCTTCTCCATCACCGCAAGCGACAGGTTGTTGTTGAGGATCGCGAACGGCTTGCGGCCGTTGTCGGCGGCCCACTCGTTCGCCGTCCTGAAGCGCTCGAGCGACCAGTTCGACGCGCCGGCCACCCCGATGAGCCCCTCGTCGGCGAGCTCGCTGAGCTTGTCGATGAACTCGCCGGCCGGGATGTCCGGGTTGTCGCGGTGCATAAGGTAGATGTCGGCGCGGTCGGCGCGCAGGCGCTCGAGCGACTCCCGCAGCTGCTCGTCGACGCTTTGCGGGTCGCAGTGCGGGGTGTGGCCGCCCTTGACGAGCACCGTAACCTCGCCGCGCACCCCGCGCGAGTCGATCCACTCGCCGAGCATCCGCTCGATCAGGCCCATCTCGTAGATCCATGCCGTGTCGAAGGCGCTGCCGCCGGCCTCGAGCCAGGCGTCCCAGATCACCGAGGCGTCCGACTCCCGCAGCTGGTTGTCGCAGCCCATGACGAGCCTCGACACCGGCCGCGGCACCCCGGGGATCTCCGCCGACGGGATCTTCCCGCCCTTGGGCGCCGCCGCCCGCTCAAGCCGCCTGCCGCCGGTCGTCCTCTCGTGGCGGATCGAGTAGCCGACCTCGTCGCGCCACTGCTCGAGCACCCTGGCGTTGCCCTCGCTGCCCGCCCAGTCCATCCCGGGCGCCGGCGCCTGGCGCCCGCCGGCGAGGACCGCCGCGCTCGCGCGCTCGGCCTCGTAGCGGTAGAGCATCCCTGGGCTGTCGATCTCCTCGACGGTCTCCTTGCCGCCGACGGTGACGACTATCTTAGAGTGCGAGGGCGCCTCCTCCCTGCCCGGCAGCCACGGGTCGGGCAGGTGCGCGACGCCGATCCTGCCGTGCACCGTCGCCGTGCTCGGCATGTCGCTCTCGACCGCGGTCGTGCACTGCGCCATCAGCCCGTTCTCGAACTCGAGCAGCGCGTAGCTCTTTCCGTCGACCCCGCTTTGCGCCTTGCGGGCGATCGCGCGGATCCGCACGGGGTCGGCGAAACGCCTGCCGACCGGAACGCCGGCGACCAGCCGCGCCAGCGAGACCGGGTAGCAGCCGACGTCCATGATCGCCCCGCCGGCGAGCTCGGGGTCGTACAGGCGCGACTTGGGGTCGTAGGGCGCCGCGAAGCAAAGCGCCGACTCGACGCTCTCGACCTCGCCGATCGTTCCCGCCGAGACGATCTCGAGCAGCCGCGCGACCTGCGGGTGGAACAGGTACATGAACGCCTCCATCAGCAGCCTGTCGCAGTCTCTCGCGACGTCGACCATCGCCCGGACCTCCGCTGCGTTCAGCCCCGCGGGCTTCTCGCACAGCACGTGCTTGCCCGCCCGCAGGGCGTCGATGGAGTTCTGGGCGTGCTCGGTGTGCGGGGTGGCGACGTACACCGCGTCGACCGACCCGTCCGCGAGCAGCGCCGGCAGGCCGACGTGCCTGCGGTCGCCCTCAATGCCGTGGCGGTCGGCGTATGCGTCGACCCTCCCCTTGTCTCGGCCGGCCGCGGCGACGAGCTCGGCGTTGGGCGCCTCGGCGACGCCGGCGGCGAAGTTGTTGGCGATCGAGCCGGGGCCGAACACGCCCCACCGCACGGTTTCCTGTCCCATGGTCCTCCTCGTCCCCCTACCCTGCCCTGATTCTAGGCATGTCTCCCCCGCGTCCCGCGCTCCGCGAAAATATAATCATCCGCCCGCAACGGGAAAAGGCACAAGGAAACATGGCAAGGCTCTGCATCATCGGCGCGGGCAGCGCCGTCTTCACCAAGCGGCTCGTGACCGACGCCCTGCTTACGGAGGGATTCGGCGACGTCGAGGTCGCCCTGATGGACATCGACGGCGAGCGGCTCAAGAACTCCGAGACCGTCGTCCGCGCCCTCGTTGAGAAGCTCTCGCCGCGGGCGAGCGTGATCGCCACCCTGGACCGGCGCGAGGCGCTCAAGGGGGCGGACTACGTGATCACCTCGATCCAGGTCGCGGGCTACGACCCCGGGATGCTCATCGACTTCAGGCTGCCGCGCGACAGGTACGGCCTGCGGCAGACGATCGCCGACACCATGGGGATCGGCGGGATCATGCGCGGGCTGCGCACGATCCCGGTGCTGCTCGACATCGGCAGGGACATGGCCGAGCTGTGCCCGGACGCGCTCTGGCTCCAGTACGTCAACCCGATGGCGATGAACATGATCGCCCTCGGCCGCGAGCTGCCCGGGATCAAGGCGATCGGGCTGTGCCACTCGGTGCAGGGCACCGCCGAGATGCTCGCCGACGACATGGGCATCGCCCATGGCGAGATCGACTTCGACTGCGCCGGGATCAACCACATGGCGTTCTACACCCGCTTCGAGCGCAGGGCGAACGGCGCCGCCGAGGACCTCTACCCGAGGATGAGGGAGGTCGCGCGCGAGATAGTCGAAGGCGAGCGGCAGTCGACGAGGACCGCCAAGCCGATGGCCCACGGCCGCGGGCTCGCCGAGAAGGTCCGCTACGAGATGCTGCTGCGGCTGGGCTACTTCGTCACGGAGAGCTCCGAGCACTTCTCGGAGTACGTCCCGTGGTTCATCAAGCGCGGCCGCGAGGACCTCATCGACCGCTTCGAGGTGCCCCTCGACGAGTACATGGAGCGCGTCGAGGCGCAGAACCGCAAGTGGCAGGACGTCGGCGCGATGCTCGCCGACGTGGAGAGGGGCGGGCAGGAGGTGTCGAACGAGTACGCCTCGTCGATCATGGCCGCCCACGCGCGCGACGAGCCGTTCACGCTTAACGGCAACGTGTTCAACGCCGACGGGCTGATCCCGAACCTGCCGCCGACGTGCAGCGTCGAGGTGCCG